>JAAYCN010000075.1 GCA_012729755.1 Chloroflexota bacterium
AATGTATAAACAGATTCAGCGTATGCATCAGTGTATTGCACGACAAATTCAATACCGATCCCATCGATGGTTTTCTCGCCGTAAATAATGGGAGAGATGATCTCTCGATTACGGTTTAGGTAGCGCGCGAATGACGCGATACCACCTTCAAAATGGAAGGACATATCATGATTTTCGCGTTCGTCATGCAGCTCAATTGTGACGCCTTTGGTGACAAAAGCCATCTCGCGGAATCGCTGAATAAGCGAGTTGAAGTTGTAACTGACATCACCCTTGAAAATTTCTTTATCAAAGTGGAATGTCGTCTGGTTTCCCGTCTGACCGTCGCTATAGGTTCCGATGACATTGACTGGCGCTTTGGGAATTCCTTTTTCGTAGCGTTGGAAGTGAATTTTTCCGCCGCGTCTGACGGTTACTTCGCACCAGTCTGACAAAGCATTAACGGCAGAGACACCAACGCCATGCAGACCGCCAGACACTTTATAGCTGCCGCCGCCGAACTTTCCGCCTGCGTGAAGCACTGTCATGACAACTTGCAAGGCGGAAACTTTCTTTTCAGGGTGTATATCCACAGGAATGCCGCGTCCGTTGTCTTTAATGGTTACGCTGTCATCCTCGTGGATCGTGATGCTGATCTTGTTGCAGTAGCCTGCCAGAGCTTCGTCAATTGAGTTGTCAACAACTTCGTAAATCAAATGGTGCAAGGCTTTGACATCTGTGCCGCCAACGTACATGCCAGGCCGCCGGCGAACCGCTTCAAGCCCTTCAAGGACCTGAATATCCCCTGCATCGTAATGTATTTTTTCGTTAGTCAAGATTGTTCTCCTGATTAGATTAAGAAATTATTGGTTGTGCTGCCGTTTCATCCTCTTCGAGCCAAACAATGAAATGAAAACTTGCAGCCAACAGGATGGTCGAAACCAGCGCATGTCCAAAAATGCCCACAAGAACGAATGGTGAGCTGTTTGGCGCGGTGTTCCATAATAAATTAGTCAAATAAGAGAGCGAGATGGCGATCACAATGAATGTGGACGTGAGGATGCCAGACTTTCTGGTCAGACGAATGCTCTGCATCACCGCTTGTCGAATTGAACATTGGGTTGAAAGCGCAAAATGGGGGGTAAAAATCAGAGGTGTCACGAAGGAAAGAATCAAAATGCTGATGATCATATAGGCAATGTTGCCAAGGACGGAACTAAGGCGGAGAAGCAATCCCAATATGATCGTGGATGGAATGGCCAGGACGATTACCAGTACCCAGACCGAAATATTCATGCCAACCAAATTCAGATAGGCTTTAAGAAAAGGCTGATTCTTTAATGCATCTTGCGTGGTTTCTGACCTGACTGTCTTTGAAACTTGTCGGTAATAAATGGCAACTAAGAAAAGTCCAATTAAAACTAACCCAGCGAAAGAAATAAGTGCGGACCCAAACCCAGACAGCTCAATTGGATTCAGCGATCCAGCGAAAGCATTTTCACCTAAGCGCTGACTCATCAGGCTTGGTATGCCAACAGGAATGGTGCGCAAAGCCGAAAACAGGTTGAATCCATCGATGATTTCTGTGAATTGTTTTAAAAACTCATCCCACCTGATATTGAATTGAGAGGTGAAGTTGGGTACTGGCGGTAATGCCATGATCAGTGGGTTCAGCATTTTTGAGAGGCTTAAGCGTGGCCCAAAAAGCAAAAAAAGGTCGAGCACAAACGGGAAAAGAATGAGGTAAAAATGTTTTCCGACGGTGGCGACAGCGGCCTTAAAAAGCGACAAAAAACGCTTAAAACGAGCATGGGCATACATTTGGTTCATAACTAATTAAGTATATCACCAACGAGGGAATCAGTCCATTTTTTTGGTGTTCGCTAAGAATGTTACAATATAAAAATGATCGAAAAAAACGAACAGCCGACGATCAATTCAGAGCTTAATATCGTGCTTGCGTTTATTGGTCTCTGCCTTGGGTTCACTTATTTTTTACCCAACGAATCGGTCAATCGTATTATTGGATTTGTCATCGGTGAGAACCTGTTAGACATCACGGTTAACCGTCTGATTCTGGTTGTTACATTAATTGTCTCAGCAGCCGGCGCGTCATGGTATTTGACCACAAGCGCTGAAAACATTCATGATCGAGTTAAATTGAAAGGAATACTGCCTCATCTGGTTATTCCGGTTTTTACTTCGGTAACGCTGGCGTACACACTTTCACAGATGGTACGGTCGCCGTGGTGGTGGGTTGTTTTTTTGCTTGGGATTGTGCTGTTGGCTGTTGTCTTGGTTTCAGAGCAGGCTGAGCTAACTCGATCTGATCAGCGCATGCCTATCCCGACAATCAGTTTGATAACTGTTTCGATAGGGCTCTACCTTTTGGGTCTCATCGTATTGCGAACGATTGGCCCCCGGCTTTATGTGCTCTTTCCCTTGGTTCTTTTTGCCACAGCCTTTGTAGCATATCGCTTCATAAAACTGCGCTCTCATCAAAAAACCCGATGGGAGACTATCGGATTAATTGCCGTTGCGGTGGGACAGGTTAGCGCGGCGCTTTATTATTTGTTTATTAACGCGCTTCAATTTGGGTTGTTGTTAACCGGGTTGTTATATGCGCTGGTCACGCTGGCTGTCGCCTTAGAGAATAATAGAACTGGCGCCGCAGCGGCTGCTGAGCCGTTAACAATGCTATTGATTTCATTAGTCTTGACAGGACTGACCCTGTTTTTCTAAAGCTTCTTTTCGTACATAGTCACGGTACAACCAGAGCAGGTTGCGCTGATGGAGGTCTTGGGCTAAACCGCCCAGGAGCACTCGTGGTTTTCCGGCGGTCTCAATATCCTGTGCCTGGAGGTACTCGATGGGTGAGCGACGGCGCAAAGCGGTTTTGGCTAATTTCTGAATCAGCTTGAGGTAGTTGATATTTAATTGAACCGCATCCTCGATTTCACCGCGCAAAATGATATCTCCATGGCCTTGAATAATATTCTCCAATGACATGGAGCCGATTAGTTTCAGAGTCTCAAACGAGACATCAATATCGCCGCCGACAATAAAAGGAATGGGCA
>JAAYCN010000076.1 GCA_012729755.1 Chloroflexota bacterium
GTCAGCGTCATCGCGGCGTCAAAGCGAATAATCGGAAATTTGCGCGCCACTTCCAAAATAGTCTGGATTACCGCTTCACGCACCTCAGGGTTAAGATAATTAAGCTGAGCGGTGTCGTTCCAGGGCATGCTCGTGCCGTCATTTCCATGATAGAGATAAGCTGTTTGGCCTGTACGGTGATCGTAACGCTTGAAAACTACCGCGGCGTCGCTGCGCGAATAATAGTGATCCTCAAGATTGATGCTGATCTGAGGGTTGTTTGAAAGATCTGCGCCATTAAAGGTGTAAGCGGGGAAGGGGCTATGCTCACGCTGGATAAACCACTCAGGGTGATCATAAACCCAATCAGAATCGATGCCCATATGGTTGGGAACCATGTCGCTGGCAAGGCGAATTCCCCGCTGACTGCAGCGCTGGCTGAGGTTGTAATAGGCTGGTTCGCCTCCCAGACGTTCAGCGATGCGATAGCGCGACAACGAATAGGCTGATGAGACCGCATCAGGGTTGCCACACATTTGCTTGATACGGCGTGAGGCGTCAGAACGTTCCCACAGACCAATCAACCACAGACCGGTGAAACCCCAATTAGCCAATTCATCGAGTGTTTCATCAGGAATCAGGTCAAGCCGATCGATCTGGCGATTATATTGGCGCGAAAGTTGGTTAAGCCAGACAAAAGTGTTTTTAGCCATCATGACAACATTTGGCATCCAATCCGAATCAGGACTGAAGCGCTCAATTTCAGCGTGATCGCCGAAGGCGCCAATGGCACCATTAGCGTAGTCTGGAACTTGAGTTGTGCCTGGGCCTTCAAAAACCGGCCTGGTTTCTTCTTTGATCAAATCAAGACTCCCCAATAGTTTCAGGAGTTTGTCACCTAATAATTGTCCCCAGTGTGTTCGGATGTACTCGAGCTGGCCGCCTAACGATTGAGGAACCATAATCGCCGGCATGCGCAGCATGGTGACGAGATCCTGATGCTCAGGGCCAAAATGCGGTTGATGTTTGAAAAATATGGCGATCCCATCGATGATTTGCAGATAGGCTGTTTTATTTGCCAGTTCGTTTTCGTCAAAAAGTTCAGCAAAAGGAGCGGTGGCGGGATTGGCGTTGGTCAGCCAGAGCATCAACAATTCTTCAAGCTCTCGTTCAGTGTTTGAGACGCCATTTGTTTGACCTTTAAGGTATTTTTCCTGACTCAACTTTTTTTGATAAACAAGTGAAGGGGGGAAGAGATCAACAAAATGGCTCAGTGCTTGGTCAAGGCGTTGTTTGCCGATTTTTGTTTCCAGTTCAGTAAAAAGCGCGTGTCGGATGATCTGGCCGTTATCTTCATAGTATTTATGTAAAACGAGATGGAAAATCTCGTCAATCATCCCGAGGGCGTTAATTTGTCCTGCTGTAATGGGCTTATTATCATTGCGCTTTTGACGATAATCATTAATTAACGCTGCGAACTGTCGAGCGGCTTGAAAATTGGCAAATACCACGTTTCCGTCAGTTGTAAAAAGAGTCTGATCAAACAGGAAACGATCACGAGCAGCACGACTAACATGGAATTCCATCGATAAAACCTCTTTATTATGGGCTAATTATGTCCCGTGCTCAGGGTGAGCTGAGCCGTGATTTATTTTATCATTCGAGGGAGAGGATGTGGGTGATGACGTTTGAGCCTGAGCCGCCAATGTTCTGTGCCATACCCACTTTTGCGCCTTCTACCTGATTGATGCCAGCTAACTCTCTCAGCTGTTGGGTAACCTCAACCAACTGGTAGGCACCTGTCGCGCCGACAGGATGTCCTCTTGCTTTTAGTCCGCCCATTGTCGCCACAGGTATGCGGCCGGTCAGTTTTATTGAGCCGTCATTGGCTAGCTTTGGCCCTTCGCCAGGAGAACAGAACCCTGAGGCTTCCAGCGAGAGGGCTGCCATGATCGAAAAAGCGTCATGGTATTCAAAAAAGTCAATTGAATTTGGCGTGAAACCTGTTTGACTGTACGCTGCTTTTGATGAGGCCTCGGCTGCACATAGCCAGGTTGGCTGTTTGCGATGTTGTATCGAAAGGGTATCGGTAGCGGCGCTTGAAGCGACGACTTTAACCCTTCGGTGCTTTAGCCGTGCAGGATCGGAAGTTAGCAGAAGCGCTGCAGCTCCATCACCAATCGGCGAGGCGTCTAACAGGTTTATCGGGTCACAAACTATGCCAGCGGTCTCAAAGCTTTTTCGGGTGATGGCATCCTGAAAACGCGCATAGGGGTTATGAACGCCATTGGCATGAGCATTAATTGAGAAAGCCGCAAAGTCCGTTGTTTTCCAGCCATATTCGAACATATAGCGCTGCATAATCAGCGCGTTTAGGGCGACAAAGGATATGCCAGCTTCGCTCTCGAGCTCCGCATCGGCAGCAGTTGCTAATTGCGATGTGATCTCTACCGAAGGTGAATCGGTCATTTTTTCAACCCCTATGACAAGCGCGGTGGCAATCTCGCCTGAACCGATTGCCATGACCGCAGCACGAAAAGCAGCAGCACCCGAACCACATGCTGACTCAATACTTAAAGCGGCGCGGTGATGAAAGCCAAGCCAGTCCGCAATTTGCGCACCCAATTGAATTTGTTTGTTGGCCGACCCCGACATCATATTGCCTGCAAATAGAGCTTCCGGATAGCCAAGATCGGCGTCTCCCAAGGCTAACAGGGCGGCTTCACCCGCCAGCTCCTTGA
>JAAYCN010000077.1 GCA_012729755.1 Chloroflexota bacterium
ACTCATTGTTTGGGACGGCTATGTCGGTAATCTTCAAAAACAAATTTATCGGTTTCAGCGTCCCGCTTTTCTTGTTTCAGATCGTGGATTTTATCGGTGTGAGTATGAATCCGCAGCCATGGTATCTTATTCCGCTGCGAGGCCTGATGCCCTTTAATGCCGCGTGCAAAGTTGGCGATCATGACTTACTGCTGCAGTTATTGCAATACCTCATCGTATTGCTTCCAAGTCTTATCATCATCGGATTGATAATGAAGTCTTATGAAAAAAAATAGAGAAGAAAACAAGCTTTCAGCGTTTTTTGCTTTCACACGCAATCAGATCTATAGTCAAATAAAGCGTAACCGCTGGCTCTTACCCATTGTTTTGGGCTTGCTTAATGGTTTGCGGAACGCGACGATTTTGCAAGGTGATCCGGAATTGCATATTATGAAATCCGCGAATGTCTGGGATGTGATTTTCTCATCATTGGGACACACTCATTTTGTGCATCTGGTCATTTTGACCACCTTTTTATATCTGATCGGAGACCTGTTACCAGAAAAAAGCTACGGGCAATTGATGCTCTTTCGCTTACAGTCAAGACGTAAATGGTGGCTAAGTAAAATGCTGACCCTGCTCACGCTGACAGCCATTTACGTTGTCCTTTTCATCGCGCCGATGGCTTTAGTTGGCGGTCTGGCACACGGTTGGAGTTTGGATTATTCTGAACAATCTTTTTTCAACCGCTTCATATCCGGCTTGCCAGCCAATCTTTTTTTTACAGGAGAAGCCTATATCACACCGCTTGATTTGTTCGCTCAAACCTTATTGCTTATCTTTCTAGCGCTTTTCACCTGCGGTTTGTTCGCAACGGTCATTACGCTGTTCACCTCTCGTTCCCTGTTCGGGCTTACAGGAGGTTTCACTTTTGTTTTTGTTTCTTTGATTGGAAATTCGCTTAGCGGGCCACCGACCTGGGTGAAGTTTTTACCATCCTATCATGTTGCTAATCTTGGTATTCTTCCGGTGCGAACGATACCAGTGCCGATTTCTGTCTTGTATTGGATAATCTGGATTTGTCTCTTGGTCAGCCTTGGCTTTTTCAGATCGGTAAAACAGAACATTTTCTCGGTCGCGAAAGAATGAATGGCAATTCTCAATATGACAAAAGATGTAGCTTTCATGTTCGTACTCTGCTCCCGTGTCGGGCATTGGTAGATCGAGAATTGTAAAGGAATGATACAGCGGTTTGAAACGTCGCTAGTATATGAGGAAAATATGTACATATTCGAAACCCTGAGGAATAAAAAAACGTCTGATAAGTCAAAATCACTTTTGCTTATCTCAATCATCTTGACAGCCACCATGCTCTTCGGTTGCAATACCAACTTACCGACACCTCTCCCCTCCCCGGAGCAAGCCAAGCTTCCGACTCCGAATGTTGCAATGTCCTCTGCAACCGAGTCATCGCCACTCACTGACCTTGGGCTGAATGAAGAGTTCTTGTCCCCTGAGAATTGTCAACTGGCTATGGAAATCCCCTGGGAGCATGACGAGAGCAACCCGATCACAGATGAAAACAAGATTCTGGAAATTTTGAACGCGCTCTTCAACTTTGAATCTTGTAATCTTCCCCGGCAGGAAGGCTGGTTACTTCGATATGATATCCAGGAAGAAAAGCAGGGAGAAGACCGCAGAGAATATTTGGCTCGCCTCACCGGAGTTCCCGGCGCCTGCGACCTGCAATTATTGTTAAGGCGCTCAAATGGTAAATTGACACCCTATCGATTGTATGACGCCAGAGATCCTGACACTGAACCAAACTTGTTATATATGGATTATGACCTGTGTGAGAGTTTCCCGGAACCCTGTAATTTAAAAAGTGGTTATTACAACCTTGGGACGGGGACTGATCCATATTTTCTCAGTGATTATTCAAGTGCTTTCCTGCATGATCAAACCTTTAAGGCTAATCCTCAGAATGGGATTGTTGAGTCAAAGGGCTGGTTCATCAGAGATAGTGAACAGAATGGCGCAGGTCTGTTTGTTTATGAAAGAACTGTTAGCGGAGGGAACGCTGCCATCCACACTGACCTTGTAACTGGGCAAACATATACACCTATCAAACAAGTTAGGTATATCTATTTTGACCTCGCTTCCGGCAGACCAGTGAGGGAGGTTTTTGAGAGGACTTCCACAGAAGGCAATGTGTATAAAACCTCCCGGGATATGGTTTTGTCTTTTTATGCTGATTTACCTCAAGATTTGCGGTCAGTTCTCAATTCCGCTGAGGCTTACAGGGAAAATCTTCCAGGCTGTCCGTGAGGAGCTGGCTGGAAATAGTTTTTAGCATACAGGACTTATTTATGAAAACCAAAGCGCCACTGTTGATCTCATTTTTACTGACAGCAACCCTGCTATTTGGCTGCAATACAGCCTTGCCTGCTGCTGACCCCACCCCGGAACAAGTTCAGCTGCCCACCCCGAACGTCGAATCCATCCCGGTAGCAGAGCCCCCGACGCTCACGGACATTCCCCTGAATGAAGAAAGTTCGCTTTCAGGTGATTGTCAATTGGCTCTGGACATCCCATGGGAGCATGATGAGAACAACCCAATCACGGATGAAAACCAAATTATGGAAATTCTGCGGGCACTGGGCAACCTTGAGGAGTGCCTTTTTGCCCGACAGGATGGTTGGCTTCATTATTATTTCCTGCAGAATGGGCAAAGAACTGAAGAGGAAGTGCTTGTCCACCTGATTGAAGGAGGAAGATCTGTTGACCTGCGTTATGACCTTTTTTATAACCAGGGTCATTTTACAGCTAAAAAGTATTACGACGGAAGAACATCTGAAAACCAATGGTGCAATATCTCCGATGATGCCAACAAGCAAGTTATTCAGGTTGAGCGAAACTGCAAGACGACAGAAGTGTATCATTTGTTGACTGGCAACAATGAAGTCAGTGGTTACGTAAGTTCTGTTTTCTATACTTTTTTAGCTTCAAAGAAATTTCCCGATCCCGCACCTGGTTATTATTTGCCCAGAATCTGGTTTACTCAGGAAAATGATGCTTCTTTTCTTGTCATTGAATCAAAATATGATATGAGCGACGTTCAAGGTGGTATAGATCCATTCGACGTCGCTAAACTGTTTACCGATGAAGTGAGACGACATATGATAGATTTAGGAACTGGAAGGCTGACCAGGTATATTGAAGAAACAGGCTTTAAGGATGGAAGTTTCCGTGTCCTTACTGAGGATGTGTTTCTATTGTTTTACCCTGAATTGCCTGATGAAATTGCAGCGGCTTTATCACGCATAGACTGATGTCAAATTCTTCCAAATCTGGCTTTGTTAAACGGGACAAAAGGGACAAAAGTTTCTGTAAACAAAGTCAGAGATTTGCAAAAGTTACAAAGGCTAGACGGTGAACAATCTGATCACGTAAAAACACTCTTATTTTTGGCTGAGTCCACTCCCTGATTTTCTGTTATTCCTATGGAGTTGGATTGTTTCATCATACAGGGCTTGTTAGCATGAATCAAACGAATTTCTTCCTGCTATATTATTTTGACCAATTAATTGTCAGGAAAAAAGGATCTGTCAACTTCCTTGGAGCATGTCATCTGGAATCGACTCCGTACACCTACATGCTTCACAGGAAATATGGCAGTGTTGCATAAAGGGTTGGTTTCAAACAGAAGGAAAAGATTATTTCATTGCCCTAAGGGTGAGTGTCTAAAAAAGCGATGCGCATTATAGCGCCGGATGAGCAGCAAAAATGGCTGGCGCCAGCGCCTGGAGCTCAGGCAGGCGGTCACAGAGCTCGGAGGGCGCGATGTGGGGTAGTCTGGCTTCGTTCAATCCGGTATTCTTTTCAAGTGATTCGCGCAAAGCGGTTATGAACCAGGGGCCGAGTTGGCAGAAGGGATGGCCAATGATGATTACTTCCGGCCTCAGCAGGTGAGCAGCCCCAGCCAGGCCCTGACCAAGCCTGGCGGCTGCTAATTCGAAAAGCTCAATGGCATAGGGGTCGCCCGAATTAGCGTCGGAAATCATTTGGTAGACGCTGATTTCTTTGGGCCAGTGACCGGGAAAGTGGTCATGCCCAAGGGCAACCAGCTGACTGGCGTCGGCAAAGGTATTAATCGTCGCCAGCGGATGGCGTTCATCAGGCATGGGTTGAATGCCGATATCGCCTGATGAACCTCCCGCGCTGCGGTAGAGCGACCCATTGGCGATCAAGCCCAGACGTACAGTGGGGTTGAAAGAGACAAAAACCAGATTGCGCGCCTGTTGGCCTGAACCGAAGAGCGCTTCTGCCATCACGCCCGCGTCGGCTTTTTTGGCGACCCAGGCAGGCAGGTTGAATCGCAGGGAAAGCTGAGAGCGCAGGGAAATCAACTTCCAAAGCGGAAAATCAGGGGCGGATTCAAGCAGTCCGGTGTCGTCGTCATAATTACCCGAAACCGAAACGGAAAGTTTCTCAGGCAGGGGCAAGCGCTGGGCTTGGGTCAGGCTGAGCAAGTGGTCTGCCATAGTCGAGAGCGCTTCGAGCGTGGATGAAAAGGGTTCATCCGTCGGAGGAGGGAAAGCGACTCTCTCGAAGACCTGACCGCCGTGGCTGCCATAGACGAGCAGGACACGCTCGCCATCGATGTTAATCCCGAGGATATTATGGATGCCAGAAACGGCAGGAGGGTTGGCACGCAGCATAGATTTGATTATAGCCAAAACCGGATGGTTTACAACTGAATCCTGGGCTGAAGAGGGCGGTTTCATCTAGTTTCTGAAAGTCATAACGACGCCAGCCACAGAACTCACCCTGGTTATACTGACCCTCTCCCCGTTGCGCCCTGCGGGTTTCGACCCAGTTCGGTTGCGTTCCGGCAAGTTGGGGTTGGATGTGGTTACCCGACCCTACAGGAGGTGGATCAGGCAGGGCGGCGGGGTGGTCAACATCTACGCGTTACTCATGTTTCACTGAAGATTAAGAATACTCAAACTCCCGTCAAAAAGATAATTTGACTTTTCTAATTCAACCTAAAGAAATAAACTTCGCAACTTGAGTTGCAAATCGATTATCATGTTTTCTGTCCGAGTGTAACAGGTCACGGTTATCAAAAAGGCGATGACGGATTTCCGTCATCGCCTTTTGTGTGGTTTCGCGGTTTAACCGCTCTTCTTATTTGTTTCATTGATTCTTTTCTGAAATTCGTTTATTCATTTCTTTTGCGAGTTTCTTTTGGTGTGCGTAAAAGAAGAGCCAGATAACCAAAGAAATTGCAACTTCACCGACGATGATGCCAATTATCGCAAAAGCACCTTGCTCTCTTGGAATCCATCCAACAAGAAATGCCGTGGCAGTCATTACAACACACCCAATCCCCATGTGAATAAGCGTTTGAATTAGAGGTGACATACTTTTATTTTCGTAGATGAAGGTCGGCAGGCCGAAGCCTAATCCAATTGCAAGCGCGCCAGCCGCCATCTTTGAAAATGAGTAATTAATCATTTGAAAGTTGCCATGGTAAATGACATCAGACACAACGCCAATGATAACGAAAATAGCAGCAGCTAAGCCGATAGAGGTAAGCGTTCTGGAAAGCAAAGTGTTTCTTTTAGATTTCATAATAAAACCTCCTTATAATCCTAAGTATTTTTTGAATGAGGGAAGATATTTCCGTGAAATATAGTCCTTGTATCCGTTTTTCAGGACGACAAGCATAAGTCCGCCCAAGGTCGGTTCAACGTAATCAAGATAATGCAGATTTGCAAGCGTACTTTTAGAAATTCTCATAAATCCGTTTCCAAGGACTGCTTCAAATTCGTAAAGACGCTTTCCACTGCCGTACCGTTTTTCTTTGGTGTATACCACTGTCCTTTCATTCTCTACCCTAACCATATAGATTTCGTCGGTATGAAGCACGACGATCCGCCCGTTTTCCACCACGGGGATAATGTCAGTGCTTTCCATTTTGAGAAGTTCTGCCGTGCGGCGAACCTCTGGGGTCATCTCGCTTGTATAGATAATGGCATATGGATCTTTGGTTTCTGGCAACACTTTTATTTCAACTTTCAATTGATATCACCTCTTTTCCCTTGTAAGCACATTATACTTAAAGCGTTCTGTTTTATCTTTGGTATTGAAGTAAGTGGTAGATTCATGCGGGTAAGATGTAATTTACAAGTAGCGTGTTTCATATCTCTTCATGACCACATTTGCTATACGGTTACCTGTTTCATAAAAAACTCTCAGTTGTGGTACAAAGTATCTCAGACTCCTTCCTGAATTATTTCGTGTCTGAGAACTTAATTAAATACTCCCCAAACGGCCATTTGCCGTCTACAAGGCATGTTTTGAGAACGTTTGCGTCCATAAAGAAAATCACACTTGACGAAACGCTTCATGGTGAACACAGTGAGACTGAAGAGGGTGTTTTGTCGTGTTTGCCGAATTCGCATTGTCCAGGATGTGTTGGGTTGCGTTGTGGCAGGTTGAGGTTGGGTGACCACACCCAACCCTACAGGAGGTGGATCAGGCAGGGCGGGTGGAACTCGACGAAACAGGTATTGGCTTGATTTAGGAGAGCTGCGATCGATAAGCTGGCGATCGAATTACTGAGAATTCAGATTGACAATCTCAGATCTGTCAGATTATACTTAGACAAGTTATAGAAAACTGTCTATAAATAAACATGTAATATATGTTAGTATAAAGAGGAATTTATGCCCCGAAAAGATGACCGAAGAATTCAGAGAACTCGAAAGCTGCTGCGGGAAAGCATGCTCGCCTTGATCCTTGAACAGGGCTATGACGATATCAGTATTCAGGATGTGACTGACCGCGCCAATCTGGGTCGGGCGACCTTTTATCTGCACTACCGGGAAAAAGACGATTTGTTGGCGGATGTGATGCGGTTATTCTTTGAGCAGTTTATTTCCACATCACCGCCGGCCGCTTCATCAAAAACGAAGGTGACTGAACTGCGCAGGATTCAACAACTGTTTGATTTCGCCGAGTCTCACTACGATTTCTTCCGCATTATGATGATTGGGAAAGGCAGCATGACCAGTTCGCGCTACCTGCAACAGTCTATTCGCGAAGGTTACCGGCGTGAATTTGACCGATTGTTTGAACAATTCAACATCAAGCCGAGCATTTCAAGAGATTTTCTGGAAAACTACTACGCTGGAGCGTTGATTTCGCTGATTTTCTGGTGGCTGGATAATGAAATGCCTTTTACTTCTGCTGAAATGGCCGAAATGTATATAAAAGTGAGCGCTCATACCAGTATGATGGTTATGCCGGGCGTTACCGGGGCCATCACGCCATTGTATGTTGACTTGCGGGAAGATTTAGCTAAGTGTCAAGGGGTTAAAGATGAACAGAAAGAACCTTCTCGCCTCGCAGAAAAGAAGAGAAAACCGCGAGCGGCGAAGCTTGACACGGCGCCTGAGATCACAGATCTCCCGTGTGATTAAGCGGATCAGCTGTTTTAGAGGAAAAAATGAACATTCTATTGATTTACCCTGAATTCCCTGACACTTTCTGGAGTTTTAAGCACGCGCTTAAATTCATCCGCAAGAAATCGAGTTCTCCGCCATTAGGCCTGTTGACGATTGCCGCCATGTTGCCAGCAACTTGGCAGAAACGTCTGGTGGATATGAACGTTGAGAGTTTGAAGAATTCGGACATTGAATGGGCGGATATGATATTTGTGAGCGCGATGGTCGTGCAGCGCAGGTCAGCCGAAGAAGTTATCGCCCTTGCCAAACAGTTGGGGAAGACAGTGGTGGCGGGCGGGCCTTTGTTTACAATGGAACCGGATGCCTTCCCGCTGGTGGATCATCTCATCTTAAACGAGGGCGAAATTACATTGCCGATGTTCTTAGCCGATCTTGGGCAAGGCAAAGCGAGGCGAGTTTATCAGACGGATCAATACGCGGAAATTACGGTTACGCCAATCCCGTTATGGGAACTGATTGATTTCAAAAAGTATGATTCGATGAGTTTGCAGTACTCGCGGGGCTGTCCATTCGCATGCGATTTTTGCAATGTCACGGCACTGCTGGGGCATAAGATGCGGCTCAAAGGAACCCAACAGTTTATCGATGAGTTAGATAGCCTGTATCAGCGCGGCTGGCGACGCAATGTCTTTATTGTTGACGATAACTTTATCGGCAATAAACGGCGGCTGAAAGAAGACTTCCTGCCCGCGCTGATCGAATGGCGAAAGGGAAAACAAGGCTGCCTGTTTCTAACTGAAGCAAGCATCAACCTCTCGGATGATGACGAATTGATCGATATGATGGTCAGGGCAGGTTTCACTCAGGTTTTCATCGGCATCGAAACGCCAGATGACACCAGTCTGACTGAGTGCGGCAAGAGCCAAAATCGGAACCGCGATCTGGCAGGTGCGGTGAAGAAGCTGCAATCGCTTGGGCTGCAGGTGATGGGCGGTTTTATTGTTGGTTTTGACAGCGACGATCGCCACACCTTTGATCGACAGATTGAGTTCATCCAAAAGAGCGGCATTGTAACGGCAATGGTGGGCCTCTTGCAGGCGCCGACTGGGACTGGTCTATATCAGCGTATGCTGAGAGAAGGACGCCTTAAGGAAGAGGGTTACTCTGGAGATAATGTGGATGGGGAGACAAATATCGTTCCAATGATGCCTGCCGCGACGCTAAAAAACGGGTATCGAAAGATTCTGGATACGATTTATTCCGCGAAGTCTTATACCGAACGCGTAATGACCTTTTTAAAGACCTATAATCCGGCGCGTCACCCAGTGACTCTTGAGGCGCAGGAGGTTTTGGCTTTGTTCAGGTCAGCCTGGCAGATTGGGGTTCGCGGCAACAAGGGCGAGCGCAAGGAGTATTGGCGCCTTTTCTTCTGGTCTTTGTTTAAGCACACCCGCAAGTTTCCGCTGGCGATTACCTTTTCGATTTATGGATATCATTTTCGTAAGGTGAACCAGCTGCATGTGAGCGGCGCGTCTTAGCTGCCTGACACGCCATATTGACAATCATCTCAGCTGCCGTTGATCCGGATTTCGGCATTACAGTCCAAAAAGACGGCTTATTGGTTGTTGTTTACTTATGTCAGGGGGTTTAAGATTTATTGTTCCTAAGTTGGGGTGCGCCCCTACAGTATCGGTTTAAAAAGCCAAATGTCCGTTTGTAAAAATGCAGGTACAATAAACAATATTTTGGAGCTTATTGATGCGTATGAAAAAGAACAGATTGCTTTGGAGTTTATTTTTAACAGCGGCTGTTATCTTAAGCGCTTGCGGAAGGTCGGGAACTCAACCAACCGCGACAGCCGTGGCAAGCCCGACAGAAATTTTGTCGGCTATCGTTCAGGAGCCCCCTACTTTAACGCCTGAGCCCACTCAAACTCCGACGCCCTTACCGACAGATACGCCCGTGCCGACAGCAACTGCGACGCTCATTCCATTTAAAGGGTTCGCTGATAACTTCCGCTTTTACCGCAGCTGGTATGACGGAGGCAAAACAATCTATTATTTTCTGAACGCCTGGCTTGAACAACCCCTCTGGGCAAAGATCGGCGAGTTCTCACTGAAATGTGCTCATGACCCTGATACCCAGTCCGCGATGAAATGTATTTCTGACGAGCGCATAGAGCTGCCAGACAGTGAGCCTCTGCCGATTGAATTTTTTGCCGATGAGGGAATGAAGCAATCTGTTTTTGTGTATGAGATAGTGCTTCCAGAAGCCCTCAAACCTGTTTACAGCAACCAATTTGACTGCCCTGAGCGGGGGCAAAACGTGCAATGTGAGATTGAGTATCGTTTGTATGCAGACTACTGTTCAACAAGCATCACCTGTTATGATGCTTGTGGCTATTATTATTCGATTGATAACCTGCCACCTGACCCGGACGCTCCATGGACACCTGTTGGATCCTGTTCATGAAATATCGTCCCAGGGTTATTTTAATAATTGTTATGTTGGGTTTAGTTGCGGCATTCGTGTTGTCGGGGTGCGGCAGCATCTTTCCCCCGAAAGCGACGCTAACGCCTACGCCTACCGAAACGCTTACCTCGACGCCAACCTTTACTCCTACAGCGACATCGACTGAAACGCCCACGCAGACAGCAACACCTACTGAAACTTTGACTCCGACCGAGACCCCTACGGAAACGCCGACCCTGACCCCGACCTGGGAACCGATCCCCGGCATGCTCTGGCCAAGGGCAACTTTCACAGCTAACGACATTACCTGGGGTACCTGGTGCCCGGATCGCGGCACTAACGTGAGTTGTGAAACCGAGTATCGCTTATATGGCGGAGTCTGCACTGTCGGCATGACCTGCTACGATTCCTGCGGCTTTTATTACTCTGTTGACACCATTCGATACTACGATGGTCCCTATACCTTTACAGGGCCATGCTATTAGTTATTAAACACGGTCAAACCGATTAGCCTGCCTAGCGGAAGCAATTGAGCGCCTGATTTATCAGGCGCAGTTCAGGTGAGACCAGTCAGCAAAGCTTAGTATTTATAGATACCGCCGCCGATGAATTCACGAATCACAGAATTTTCAGGCACGATCGTATCGTCTGCGACAGCTTCAATCTCGTTAAAGAGGTCGTTCAGGCGCAAAGCGCGTTGGTAAGCGTCTTGACGCAGGGGATCGCCGGCGAAGGTTTCAGACCAGCGTTTAAATTCCGCTCCCAGTTTGACTTTGTAAAGCGGAAGTTCATAGGGCATTGCTGAACTGACAATTGTGTCGCAGGTGTGCATGAAGGGGATGATGTGGCGCATCTCACTGGAACGGACATAATGCCAGTGCAGCAGCGTTTGGGTGGGGTCGTAAGCACGGTGGGCGGCATCGCGCAGCATGCGACGGATGAGGCGGATATCAGTCCAGCGGGCATAAGCGCCTTTGCTGTCTTTGAGCTGTAAGAGCGGCTCGATATAAAGTTTGAATTTCATTTCCGCGCCGATATCTTCAGTCATTTCCGGATAGAGACCATGCAGGCTGTCAATGAGGATGATATCGTTTTTCTTGAGACGCATGGGGGTGTGGTCAGGCAGGCTGCGGCCAGTTTTGAAATCGTAATAAGGGATGCGCACTTCTTCGCCGAGAAACAATTTGACGAGATGCTCGTTGATGAGCGCCATGTTGAGCGCCTGGGGCGTTTCGAAGTCGTAATCGCCAAATTCGTCTTTTGGATGCATGTCGAGATCGTAGAAATAGTGATCAACGTTCAGGGTGACCAGATTTAAGCCCTCAGCGGCGAGTTTTTCACCTAGTTTGATTGTTGTGGTGGTTTTTCCGCTCGAGGAAGGACCGGCGATAAAGACCATGCGCACTTCGTTCTTGCGGGCGAGCACCATGTTTGCCGCGTTTTCGACATCTTCGTTGTAGGCCGCCTCGGCAGCGGTCACAATTTGATGCAGCTCATTCTTGCGGATCTTCTCGTTCAAAGCGGCCGTGGTATGAACGCTGTGTTCGACACTCCAATCGAGCACTGACCAAAGCTTAGCCCAGGGAATGTTGCTGGAAGGCAGTTGATCGCTTTCAGCCCGCTTATCGCGCTGGCGGGCGCGTTCATCCCGATAGAGGATGTAGGCTTTGGCGACACGCGCGTGGCCGTTCTCAATGAGCGTTTTCTCTACCAAGTCCTGAATTTGTTCGATAGTTGGATTGACACCCTGCGGGGTTTGAGCCTCAAGTTGTTCAACTACTTGCGCAGCCAACGCTTCACTGGTTTCGCGGTCGCGCCCGCCGACAGCTACCGCGGCGCGATAGATCGCGTTGGAAATGCGCTCAGGTGTAAAGGGGACGATACTCCCATTGCGTTTGACGACGTATTTGATTTCAACCATGCTTTGCCTCCGATGAAATTAATCTTAGCAGTCATTGTCCGCTGCAATAATTGTGCCGCCAAGGCGCTAAGCAGGGTAAATCGGTCTCTTTAAATAGGGCGATGGCAAGGGCGCATGCTATAATTTAACTTATGAACTGGAAAAATAAACACACCCTCCCCCTGGTCGTTGCCCATCGAGGCGCATCGGCACTGGCACCGGAAAATACACTGGCGGCTTTTGAATTAGCGCTTGAGCTGAACGCTGATGGCATTGAGCTCGATGTGATGTTGAGTTCGGATGATGAGCTGGTGGTGATCCACGATGTCAGTGTCGACCGTACCACGAATGGCATTGGTAAAGTGCCGCAGATGACTTACGCGCAGTTGCGAGAGTTGGACGCAGGGTCAAAGTTTGGTGAGGCATTCAGCGGTCAGCACCTGCCGACACTGTCGGAGGTGTTTGAGAGCGTGGGCGGAAAGATGCTGATCAACGTGGAACTCAAAAACTATCACGCGCCGTTCGACGATCTGGCAGCGCGGGTGGTCAGGTTGATCGAACGCTTTGGGCTGCAGGAATCGGTCTTGCTCTCTTCATTTAATCCTTTTAACGCGGCAAAGGCCAGAAAAATAAATGACTCGATTTCCTTCGGACTGCTAACCGAACCGGCGAGTCTGGGGGCTTTGCTGAGGGGGCCGGTCGGCAGGCTGTTTGGCTATCAGGCGCTGCACCCATACTACAAAGATGTCAGCCTGAAGATGGTTGAGACGCTTCATCAACGTGATAAGCAATGCAATGTTTGGACAGTAGACGACCCCAAGATAATTAAACAGCTGCAAGGATGGGGAGCGGACGCGATCATCTGCAATGATCCGGCAGCTGCGAGAGAATCTCTGGAAGGCTAATATGCGGTTTAGACAGGTAATGAGCCTCTTCCTCGCTATCTGCATGATGTTAGCGGGGTTGGGCGCTTTGATCGATTCGGTCAAAGCGCAAACACCTTTAAGCGCTCAAGGTCTGCTTGATCGAATGACACCAGCGCAAAAAATCGGTCAGCTGATGTTGGTGACTTTTGATGGCGTCGACACCTCAAAGAACAGCGGCATCTATGACCTGATTACACGCTATCATATCGGCGGGGTTGTGCTGAGCGCTGAAAACAATAACTTCTCAGATCACCAAACCATTCAAAATTTGCAGGGCATGATTCAATCACTTCAGCAGGCGACCGTTCAAAAAGCTCTGTTGGCTGATGAAGCGGCAAAGGCAATCAGGTCGCCTTATATTCCGTTGTTTATCGGCATACCTCAGAGCGAAAAGCCAAGCATGGTGAATCAAATCTTGACGGGTGTCAGCGAGCTGCCGAGCCCAATGGCGATTGGCGCTACCTGGACGCCAACATTAGCCATGCAAGTTGGCGAACTGGCTGGCAAAGAATTGAGCGCGCTGGGATTTAATCTTTATCTCGGCCCGAATCTGGATGTGGTGGACACAACTGACATGCGCACCTCGTCTTATTCGGGTACGCTCACCTTCGGTGGCGATCCCTATTGGGTTGGCAAAATGGGCAAGGCGTATATCGATGGCTTACACCAGGGTAGCAATGGCCGCATGGCAGTAATCACGACGCATTTTCCCGGAATCGGCGGGGCGGATCGCCCACTCAGCGAAGAGGTGTCCACAGTGCAAAAGTCATTGGAACAGCTCAAGCAGATCGAGCTTTCCCCTTATCTGGAAGCGGTAGGCCAGACAGGGAAGGCTTCCCCCGCGGACGGTTTGATGGTTTCACATATTCGTTTTCAGGGATTTCAAGGCAATATCCGCGCTACCACGCGGCCGATTAGTTTTGACTCGGATGCTCTCGATCAGCTGTTATCTGTGGAACCATTCCCCGCCTGGCGTGAGGCGGGAGGATTGATGGTAAGCGACAGCCTCGGCAGCCGAGCGGTAAGATATTTTTTTGACCCAACAGGGCGTTCTTTTGATGCGCAGACGGTCACCCGCACTGCTTTTTTAGCCGGCAATGACCTGCTTTATCTGAATGGTATCCTGGACACCGCTGATGCCGACAGCTATGAGACCACGCGAAAGGTGCTTGATCATTTCGCGCAGAAGTATGAAGAAGACAGCGTTTTTGCCAATCGTGTTGATGAATCGGTGAAGCGAATATTGACTCTGAAACTTAAGCTGTATCCGCAGTTTAACCAAAATGAGGTATTGACCTCGCCTGAGATGCTGGAAGCTGTTGGCGGTCAGAACACGGTGGCATTTAATGTTGCTCAGGAGGCGGTGACTTTGCTGCATCCGAGCGCTGATTACCTGCGCACGACGCTTTCGAGTCCGCCTTCCACCTATGAGTCAATTGTGATTTTTACTGATGTGCGCGAAGAGACGCAGTGCGCGGCCTGCGCGCCGGTTGGTAACTTGGGCATCAAATCTTTTCAAAACGCCTTGCTGAGTTTGTATGGCCCAAACGCCAGCAGGCAGATTACAGAAAGCCGCCTTTATTCTTATTCGTTCGCACAGCTCACTCAGTTATTGGATCATGTTTCTGAAGTGGCTGACCCATACGTGCTTGACAACCTCAAGTCGACTCGTTGGGTGATCTTTAATCTGGACGATCTGGACCCGAACGTACCCGCCTCATTCGCCTTGCAGCGCCTGTTGACAGAACGACCGGATCTGATAAATAACAAGAATGTCATTGTGTTTTCGTATGGGGCGCCTTATTATCTCGACTCGACAGCGATCACAAAACTGACCGCTTACTACGCGCTTTACAGCAAGGGCGCGGGGTTTGTAGAATTGGCAGCGCGAATTTTGATGCAGGAGAGCTCACCGCGTGGCTCGCTGCCTGTCTCGCTTCCGCTGATTGGCTATAACCTGAATGAACAGACCGCGCCAAACCCTGAGCAGGTGATTCCAATCAAGCTGTTGCTGCCGCCGACGCTTGAGCCTGCCGCGAACGCGCAGGCTACAGAAGCTTTGACTGAGGCAACGCCGGTACCTCTGTTCATGGCCGGCGAGACGGTGCAGATCCAGGCGGGTATTATCAGAGATAAAAATCTTCACCTGGTGCCGGATGGAACGGTGGTGAGATTCACGGTGAGAATGGCGTCGGATCGGGCAATCATCGCCCAACCGACAGCAACCACCGTGGACGGTCTGGCAACGGTGGATTATCGCATTGAGCGTGAAGGCATTTTTGAGGTGACTGTTCAGAGTGAACCAGCGATGACTTCAGGCATGTTGATTCTGAACACGCAGGGCGGCCTGGCGGAAGTGGTCATGCCGACACCGACTTCGACTTTAATGCCAACTATAACGCCTCAACCTTCTCTCACGCCACAGCAAACAGCCATGCCGACTTCTCCGCTGGCGCTGAGTTCGGGATATCCGCGCATGCAGGACTGGCTGTTGATTATTATGATCTTGATCATGGGGTTTGGGATGGCGTATCTGGTGGGGAACCATTGGTGGGGCGGAGTAATCTGGGGATTGCGCTCGGCGGCCGCGACGGTGATCGGCGGATTTGTCGGCTATATCCTGTTGACTTTGGGAATTTCTTCACTCGAAGCATTAGTGAAGGAACAGGGGACGTGGTTCATCGCGCAGCTGACTGTCATTGGGATGCTGTTTGGCTGGCTGGGGGCGTTTATCTGGCGTCTGACTAAAACCACGCATAAACCGGATTTGAATGAATAGGTGATAATTGGGCGTCTGGGGGGATTACAAGTTTCGAATCAGGGTCAAGAGCAAGCTGATAAAGGTTAACACGCCGGTAGCGGCGAGGAGACGCTTGTCGATCTGACTCAGGGCAGTTTGCCTGGGATAGGCAAAACCGGCGGGCTTGGAAGTCATCTGGTTGAGACGATCGGTGCTTTCGCCGGTCAGGGCTTTGATAAATTCGCGCACGTTCTTTGGACGGTCATCCGGATGGAGTGAGAGCGCCCATAAGATGGCGTCTTCGACCCGCGGCGAGATAGCTGGGTTAAGCGCGCGCGGCATCACTAAGGTTTTAGGGTTTAAGAAACGATCGCGCACGTTGACAGGGGGCCGGTTGGTGAGCAGGTGATAGAGCGTGCCTCCGAAAGCGTAAATATCGGCGCGGCTGTCAGTGTGTGAGCTGTCGCCTCCATATTGCTCAAGGGGGGTATAAATGGCGGTGCCTTGTCCCTGCAGGATGGTAATCGTTACCTCGCCAGGCGCAAGCAGTTTGACCAGCCCAAAATCAACCAGCTTGACCAATCCTGATGGAGTCAGTTTGATGTTGGAAGGTTTAATGTCACGGTGGACGATAGGCTGATCTTGGCCATGGAGATAAGCCAGCGCGTCTCCGATCTGTAATGCCCAGTTGATTACTTCTGACTCGCGCAGGAAGCGTTTGTCGCTTTCGGCTTTGGCGATCAGAGCACGCAGGTCTTCACCTGGCACGTAATCCATCACCAGAAAATCTGTATCTTTAAAGGAAAAGAAATCGCTGACCTTAGGCAGGTTGGGGTGGTCAAGTCGGGCGAGAACGGTGGCTTCGCGCATAAACTGTTCTCGAAATTCGGTCAGGATGTCAACTGGCAGCGTTGGGTCGTAAGAGACCTGTTTCACCGCACATTTTCGCCCTGCCAGACGCGTATCCTCAGCCAGATAGATGCAGCCATAACCGCCCTGACCGATAATTTTCTCGATCTGATAGCGCTCATGAAGCACGGTACCAAGTGTGGGTTGAAAGCTCATCTATATCTTCCGGGCAACCTGAAACTGACCGACAGCCCTGACTTCGGCGTGGCTTCGGGCTGTTGGAGGGTTGCGTTATAATGACTTATTATAGTCGAAACGGTTTACAAAGCTGATGAATGAGTTCCCTGTTATTGTCGCGCACAGCGGCCCTTTGGAGGGTCAGCTCTGGGTGCTTTCTGATCAGATCAGCGTGGGTCGTGAAGAAGATTGCGATGTCACCATTCCCGACCGGCAAGTCTCTCGTCACCACGCTCTTTTCCGATTTACATCCTCAGGGTCTACCCTCGAAGATCTGGGCTCGAAGAACGGTACCTTTCTCAACGGTCAGCGTGTGACTGAACCGGTGCGTTTGACAGAAGGTGATGAGATCAAGGTCTCTTTCGTGCAAACGTTTTTGTATTTGAGTTCGGACGCAACTTTGCCGCTCAGCGAACTCCCGCCGGAAATGCAATTCGCTTTTAACCTGCGCATGGACGAATCTTCAAAACGCGTCTGGGTGAGGGGCGTAGAGCTTGACCCTCCGCTCTCGAACCAGCAGTTCAGCCTGTTGTCGCGTTTGTTTGAGCAAGCTGGTGAGGTAGTCAGTCGCGAAGAACTGATCAGATCGGTCTGGGGCGGTGAGGCACAATGGGTCACCGAACAGGCTTTTGATGCCCTGGTCAGACGATTGAGAGAGCGCCTTAATCAACTTGACCCCGGTTATGACTACATAGTCACAGTCCGGGGCCATGGGCTGCGTTTAGAAAATTCACCTCACTAAGAAGCGGATTGGCCGTCTTTCAAATTGCGGCGCATGGTAAAGCGCAGCACCTCGCGATTCAAGTCTTTTAATTTGGCAACCAGATCTGGCTGATTGTCGGCTTGTTCAACCTGATTAGAGAGACTGACAAGCACCTGTAAAAAATCATCATTCACAGTTTCGCCGGCCTTTTCGAGCATCTCAGCGCGGGTCTTCTCATCAGGAGCCTGCAGAAGCAGCTCAATCAGTTCCACATAGACGCTGGAAGCGCTCGCCGATTGGATGATGGCGACGATGGTGGATATTTTTTTGAGCGTCTCTTCGTCGTTGGCCTCCTGGGCTTTCTTGGCAGCCAGATTAAGCACCTCGCCGAAAGCCTGATTGACATGGGGCAGAGCCTGTTGGACAGCTTCTTCGAGTTTGTCGGATTTTAGAAGTTCATCAAGCAGCGCTTGGGCTTGTTCGGCCTGGGCTTTTAGCGCGGCATCGACCTGTTCGGTAATAGTGAGCAGCTTCTCACGTAAAGCCGTCAGTTCGGCGCGCTGCTTCACGCTGGTCGCGTCAATGCGTTCGCTGAGCGTCTGGAAAAACTGATAGTCAAGCGCCCCGCGTGCCATGGTGGCCTGAGCGGTCAGTTTGGTTTCATTGGAAGCGTTCTTTTGCAGCAGATCAAGCAATTTTTCCCGGGTCAAACCAGCTTTTGAAAGATCCTGTAGTTCCTGCATGGCGTCGCGTGTCGCGGCGGCTTCGGCAGCGGCCTGCCTGCCGAGCGTTGATCGCTCAAGGAGCACTTTTTGGAGGCTGGTGAGCGCCTTTACTCCCTGCTCATCGCCCTGCGCGGCTGAAGCCTGGGTTAGCCCGGCAAGCAAAGTGAAAAATTCCTCATCGATTTTAGTGTCATTCTGGACGACCATCTCAGGCAGAACATCCGCTTTGGCCTGCAGAAAAGTTTGAATGAGCTGAAGCTTTTCCTGCTGAGCCTTCATCATTTCGGGAGTGATGCCATCTGCTTCGAGGATGCGCTCGAAGAGGCGCTGTTGGGTAAGCATGGACTGGGGATTAAAAATGTAGCCTTTGCGCTTCTCCGGTTTAAGGTCGTCGACGACTTTTTTAATTAAGGGGCCAAAAGTTTGTTCCTGCTGTGGTAAAGGCACGTTCAGTTCGGGGGGAAAGTAGGTGAGCAAGAGCTCTTTGTCTGGATCGTGATAAATGAGGGGAGTGGGGTAAACTCCCTGGTTGTGGCAGGTTGGACATTGATAATAATTCGCGGAGCCGGACAGCAATTTTTGCTTGGCTTGCGGGTCGGTATTCATATCGAAAAGCCGGGTCAATTCGATGGTCATCGGTTGACGGCAATCGGGACAATTCACGGTGGTTTTGGCCATGTCGATCTCATTTCTGTTGTTAAGATGAGGCGATTATAACATTCGGCAACGAGAGAATTCCGCGGTGTCATATTAGATGTTCATATGAAAATAATTTCGATTATTTCCCAGCCAGCTAAGCTCTAAAAATTCATTGCGTCATTCATTCATTGCGTCTGTACTGTGTCTGTACTGTGTGTGTTGACCCCTTTTCATCGCTGTGGTATTAATAAAAGCAGATGTTGTATCAATTGCAGTGGGGTATTGCGGTGGATGTTACCTGCGGTCGCCCATCACTTCTACACAGAAGATGGGTATGGTAGCGAAGTTTCACAGGTGAGCCTCATGGAAAAGGAGTGTGAACTTCAGGAAAAATGATAACAACTGCCAACAAAATGAGAAGAGTTCGATTCAAAACAAATAAGGAGAATAGAATGAAAAAAATAATTTGGTCGCTGGTAAGTATATTAATTTTAACCAGCTTAGTGCTTGCCGGGTGCACGGCTCCGGGTGAGGCACCTGCTGCCCCCCAAGCCCCTGCCGGCGACGGCGGTGAATTGGCGGTTGGCATCGTGCTGCCCACCAAGGACGAACCCCGCTGGATCCAGGACGAAACCCGCTTTAAGGATGCCTTGAGCGAAGCTGGTTATTCTGTCGAAATTCTCTTCAGCCAGGGTGACCCCGCCAAAGAGAAGCAAAATGTTGAAACCTTGATTTCGAAGGGCATCAAAGTCCTGGTAATCTGCCCCCATGACGGCACCGCCGCAGCCGCTTCGGCCGAAGCTGCCAGAGCCGCTGGCGTGAAGGTTGTGTCTTATGACCGCCTGATCCTTGATACGGAGGCTGTTGACTATTATGTTACCTTTGACTCGGTCGCTGTCGGCGCCGCACAGGCACAATATCTGGTCGACCACGCCACCGGCAGCGGACATCCGCTGTATCTGTATGCTGGCGCTTCCTCTGACAATAACGCTTTCCTGTTTTTCGAAGGCGCTTGGAATGTGTTGCAGCCCAAGATTGCGGACGGTACCTTTGTGATCAAGAACTCTGCCGAAGCTGTCGCCCTGCAGGATAAGGCTACACTGACCCGCGATGAGATGGGCAAGATCCTTGGCCAAGTCACGACTAACTGGGATTTCAACGTTGCCAAGAACCTCGCTGAGGCTAACCTGACCGCTGCCGCTGCTGAAGATAAGGGCGAAGTCTTCATTCTCGCCCCGAACGACGGCACTGCCCGCGCCATTGCGGATGCCTTCGCTGTGGATACCGCTGTTACCAAGTATTGGGTGACTGGTCAGGATGCCGAAAAGGCCTCCGTGCAGTATATTATTGACGGTAAGCAATCGATGACCGTGTTGAAAGACGTGCGCACTCTCGTGAGCGACGCCATCAAGGCAGCTGTGGCTTTTCTGGATGGCAAGGTGCCTGAGCAGACCCACACCTACAACAACAATGTCGTCGACGTGCCCGCCAAACCATCCGCTGTCGTGACTGTGGATGCGACCAACGTCAAAGAAGCCATCGTGGATTCTGGCTATTATCCTGCCAGCGATTTCACCGGCTTAAAGTAGAATCTTTAGCGAGTTTACTGATAAAATAGTGACTGGAAGCCCAGTCACTATTTTTATCTGATAGAATGCATTTACGGAGCTTAGCCTATGGACACACCCATCCTTGAGATGAAGTCAATTACCAAGGAATTTCCAGGTGTCAAAGCCCTGGATGAGGTCACCTTCAGCGTAAAGAAAGGCGAAATCCATTGTCTGGTAGGGGAAAACGGCGCGGGTAAGTCGACTCTGATGAAAGTGCTCAGCGGTGTTCATCCGTACGGCAGTTATAGCGGTGAGATTTATGTCGAGGGGGAGCTGCAAAAGTTTAACGGCATTCGCGATAGTGAGCGGGCTGGCATTGCTATTATCTATCAGGAACTGGCTTTGATCCCAGAATTGTCGGTATATGAAAATATTTTTCTGGGCAATGAGCTGACTGATGGCATGGTGATTAATGCCAATGAGACGATTAAGCAATCCATTGACATTCTGGAAAAAGTTGGGCTAAGAGTTAACCCGGAAACAAAGATTAGAGATCTCGGCGTGGGTAAACAACAACTGGTTGAGATCGCTAAGGCGCTCAAGAAGCAGGTCAAGATATTGATTCTGGACGAGCCGACCGCCGCGCTCAACGAAAACGACAGCGACAACCTATTAAAGTTGATCCTGGAACTCAAAAAACAAGGGGTCACTTCCATTTTGATTTCGCATAAGCTGCGCGAGGTGTTGGCAATCGCTGATACGGTGACTGTGTTGAGGGACGGCAAGACTATCTGCACGTTGGACGCGAGCGATGGCCAGCTGACCGAGGCTGTGTTGATCCGAAACATGGTCGGTCGTTCGATTGACAATGTCTTTCCGAAACGCAAGGCACATAATATCGGCAAAGAAGCTTTGCGGCTGGAAAACTGGGGGGCTTATTCTCCCAGTTTGGGGCGGGATGTTTTAAAGGATGTCAACCTAAACGTTCATGATGGTGAAATTGTGGGCATCGCAGGCTTGATGGGCTCAGGGCGCACGGAGCTGGCTAAAAGTATTTTTGGCAATCCTGATGAGTACAGGCTTTCGGGAAAAATCTTTGTCAATGGTCATGAAGCCAAGTTTAGCAACCCCCGCGACGCGATTGATGCCAGACTGGCTTATGTGACGGAAGACCGCAAGCGCAATGGGTTAATCCTAATCCAGGATGTTAAACAAAACATTACCCTGGCAAACTTGGAAGAACTGACAAGGGTTGGCGTGATTGATGAAAATGAAGAAATCGTGGTTGCCAACCGGTCAAAAGAGGATTTAAACATCAAAACCCCCAGTATCGAACAGTTTTTGCGCAATCTGAGCGGCGGCAACCAGCAGAAGGTCTCGTTGGCTAAGTGGTTGTTCGTCAAACCGGGTGTAATGATCCTGGACGAACCGACACGGGGCATTGATGTGGGGGCGAAATATGAGATCTATACGGTGATGAACGCTTTAGTGGAACAGGGCATGAGCATTATCATGATCTCGTCCGAATTGCCCGAAGTGTTAGGCATGAGCGACCGCGTTTATGTAATGTCGGCCGGCAGAATCAAGGGAGAGCTGAGCGCCAGCGAAGCCACCCAGGAAAAAATTATGGAATTGGCAGTGGATTATTGAGGAGGGTCAACAATGACCGAAGAACGGATTACCCCAGGAAAATCTAAGAAATCATCAGCCCTTTTGGAGCTCCTCAGAAAAAATATCAGCCAATATTTTATGTTTATCGCGCTGATAGGCATCATGGTGATCTTCACCATCACCACTAAGGGGGTGTTTATTTCTTCGCGCAACATCAGCAACTTGCTTAACCAGATGGGATATATCGCTGTGTTGGCTGTAGGTATGACGCTGGTAATCATTATTCGGCATATCGACCTGTCGGTCGGCTACTTGGCTGGCTTTTTGGGCGCCTTCTCAGCGATTGCCTTAACTTTTTGGGGTTGGCCAGTTTACGCGGTGCTGCCAGTGGTGCTGATTTTGGGCGTCATCTCAGGCTTGCTTACTTCGACGCCGATCGCGAAATTAGGCGTTCCAGCCTTTGTTTCGACGATGGCAGCCGGCTTGATTTTTAGAGGCGCGCTGTTGCTGGTGACGATGGGTACAGGCACGATCATCATCCGCGACCGCTTGTATAACGCGATCGGAAATGGTTTCATCCCTGACCTGAAGCTTTTTGTCCTGCCTGGTAATCGGCACTTTCTAACGCTTTTAATTGGGTTGATTTTTATTATTCTTTACATCGTCAACGCGGTGAAAAGTCGTAATAAGAAACTGTCGTACAAGTTTGATGTGCTGTCGCCTTCACTTTTCGTGATGCAGCTGGTCTTGGTGTCGGTGATTATCGGCTATATCGCCTGGACACTTTCGGGGTACAACGGTATCTCGTGGAGTCTGGTAATCGTGTTGTTGGTGGTGGGTATTTTTCAGTTTATTACCACCAAGACACCTCTCGGGCGTCATATTTACGCGGTGGGTGGTAACCCGGAAGCGGCCGAGTTGAGCGGCATCAGCGTGTCGAAGATTACCTATATCGTGTTTGGCGCGATGGGCTTGCTCTCAGCTTTATCAGGGATTATGTACGCCTCCCGGTTGCACTCAGCGACAACCACGGCGGGTTTGGGCTTTGAGACAGATGCCATCGCGGCGGCGTTTGTGGGCGGCGTTTCGGCGGCTGGCGGCGTGGGCACAATCACGGGTTCGATTGTTGGCGCGTTGGTGATGATGTCTCTGACCAGCGGCATGAACCTGATGGGGATTGATATTTCGTTGCAGTATATTGTGAGAGGCGCTGTGCTCGTTTTGGCGGTGGTGGTTGACCGCGCGACACGCAAGAATCGTTAAGAGATTGGCAATGGTTGGGGACGTTGAACGCTTCGCAGGCGGCTTGTTCGTTGTTTAATTAGATCGATGACGGGTTTTTGCCCTGTTAATCCAAAAAGGTGGAGCGCCCAGAAACTTATTTTGGCGGCGGGTCGCATGACGCCAATCACGACGGCGGAAGATGGCTGTTCAATCACTGACGGTGGAAATTTGCCAGATTTGTTGACGCTTCAGGGGGGGCAATTTACAATTCTCTTAACTTTGGAGAAGGAGTTCACCCGATGAAGTTTTTAGCCCACAAGCAGGAAATCTGCGATGGCTGCCGCAAGTGCGAAGAGGTATGTTCACAACTTTATTTCAAGACTACTGATCGCAACTATTCGGCCATTCGCATCAACAACAATTTCAATACCTATCATGCCAAGAAGTGCACCCAGTGTGGCGAATGCATTAATATGTGCACCGCCAACGCCATCTATCGGGATCGCAACGGAGTGGTGCGCATTGATAAAAAGCTCTGCGTGGGGTGTATGGGCTGTGTGGGGTTCTGTACGGAGCTGGTGATGTTCTATAATGATGATCAGCCAACGCCCTTTAAGTGCGTGGCCTGCGGGGCTTGTGTCAAGGCCTGCCCTAAACACGCGCTCGAAATTTTGGTCAGTCAGGCATAGGAGACGAAATGGCAGAAATATTGAAGGAATATAACTACACTCCCGCCAAACTACATCGCGGTTATGCCAACAAAAGTCTCTATATTAATGTAGGCGATCTGAGCATCGTTGAAAAAGAAGTCACGCAATGGATGAAAGATAAATTCGTTGGCGGAAAAGGCTTTGACCTGTGGTATCTGTGGAACGCGGTCACCCCTGAAACCAAATGGGACTCACCCGAGAATGAAATTGTGATGAGCGCGGGACCGCTTGGCGCCTTAACCCAATACTCCGGAACTGGCAAGACCCTTGTGGCGTCCATTTCCCCAATGACCGGAATCCCGATCGACAGCAACGCGGGCGGTTATTTTGGTCCCTTACTTAAACTGTCCGGCTGGGACGCGCTTGAACTGCAAGGGAAAGCGGACAAAGACGTGGTGATCTTTATTGACGGCAATAAAGGGATCATCCGCTTCGAAGAAGGTGAAGAGTACCCCGAAGACACACATCTGTTGGCTGAGATCCTCACTGAGCGTTTCGCTGAAAACGAGGATGATAAAGTCAATGTAGCTGTGGTTTGCACCGGCAGCGCGGCTAAAACCGGCTATATGGGCATGTTAAACTTCTCATTCTATGACCCGCGCCGCAAGACCTGCCGCTATAAACAGGCAGCACGCGGCGGCTTGGGGACCATCCTGCGCGATAAGAAAATCAAAGCGCTGGTAGTGCGCTTTAAAGGTGTTACCGGCAATCTCAATGATGTGGCAGATTTGGCGACCATCAATCGTATCGGGATTAAATATCACAAACAAATGCACGACCTGGATGAGAAGCAAAACCGTATGCGCACAATTGGTACAGCTAACACGGTGATGGTCATGAATAAATATGACCTGTTGCCCACCCGCAACTTTCAAACTGGCGGAGACCCTGAGACCTATCGCATTGCGCCCGAGGTCTTCGTCAACCAATTTCTCACGCAGGGCCTGCACGATGGTTGTTGGTACGGCTGCACCATGTCGTGTGCGAAGTGCGCTGACAACTTCCTGCTCACCAGCGGGCCTTACGCGGGGACGCGCGTCACCGTGGACGGGCCAGAATATGAATGTGTCGCTGGCCTGGGCTCTAACCTCGGCATCTTTGACCCTCAGGCTATTCTGGAAGAGAACTTCTATTGCGACACTTACGGTATCGACCTGATCTCATTTGCCACCACGATGGCTTTCGTGATGGAATGTGTCCAGCGCGGCCAGGTAACCCGCGAACAATTGGGCGGGCTTGACCTGCGCTTTGGCAATAAAGACGCAGTATTGGAACTCATGCACCTCATGTCACGAGGTGAAGGATTCGGCAAGATCGCCGGGTTGGGCATCAGACGCCTTAAGAAGATCTTTGTCGAAGAGTTTGGCGCGGATGAACAGCTGTTGAACGATATCGGCATGGAGAACAAGGGGCTTGAGTATTCTGAATACTGCCACAAGGAAAGCCTGGCGCAGCAAGGCGGCTTCGCGATGACCAATAAAGGCCCTCAACATGATGAGGCCTGGCTAATCTTTATGGACATGGTCAACAACCAGATCCCGACTTTCGAAGACAAAGCTTACGCTCTTTTCTATTACCCCATGTTCCGTACCTGGTTTGGCTTGTGCGGTCTCTGCAAGCTGCCGTGGAATGACATTGTGCCGGCTGACAATTACAAAACCGACGTTCCAGCCAAAGTGCCTGAGCATGTTCAAAATTATGTGGATATTTTTAACGCGGTAACTGGCATGTCGATTGATAAAGATGAACTGATCAGGCAGTCTGAGCGCGTCTATAACTTCCAGCGTGTGTTCAATCTGCGCATGGGTCACGGCAAACGCGACGAAGACTATCCGCCTTACCGTTCATGTGGCCCGGTTTCGGAAGAAGAGTATCTCTCGCGCCAGGAACTGTACGACAAACAGCTTGTCGAGAAACAAGGGTTGGATCCTGAGAAGATGACCCTGACCGAGAAAATCGCCGCAACTCGTGCTTATCGGATGGACCAGTATGAACAATTAATGGACGCGGTTTATAAGCGACGGGGCTGGACGATGAACGGCGTGCCTACGCCGGAGCACCTGAAAGAAATTGGCATGGACCTGCCAATGTTGCTGGAGGTTGTCGAGCCACACCTATGATTAAGCTTAATTCCCGCGAGCATCCATGGCGTCAGGGTCTGACAGTGCAGAACCTGATTGATGAAGAAGAGTTTGTCTTCAAACATATTGTGGTACGGGTGAATGGTGTGCCGATCGACGAAGAGGATTATGCCGCGACTGTCATCTCGGATGGTGATGATGTTTTGGTGCTGCATTTGATGGCAGGCGGATAAAAATGCGGGATCGCTACTTGCGCAATGCCCAGGCATTAAGTGAGGCGGATCAGGGTTTGTTGGCCTCAAAACGGGCGTTAGTGGTGGGTTGCGGCGGTTTGGGGGGGTATGTAATCGAATGCTTAGCCCGCATCGGCGTTGGCAAATTGAGGCTGGTAGATAAGGATGTGTTCGAAGTCAGCAACCTCAATCGCCAGCTGTTCAGTTCCGAGATGAATCTGGGCAAACCGAAGGTGTTGGCAGCCCAGCATCGGGTCATGGCGATCAATCCCCTGATTGAAGTTGAGGTGGTCTTCTCACGCTTTGAAGATACTGACGCTCTGGCTTTGCTCGACACATGCGATGTGGTGGTAGATGCGCTCGACAATATCCCCTCCCGTCTGCGCCTTCAGCAATATTGCAAAGAGGCGGAGATCACGCTCGTGCATGGTGCGGTGGCAGGCTGGCGGGGGCAGATATGCGTGATCAGACCGGGGGAGGACTTATTGAACATCTTGTATGGCTCCTCCACGCAGGAAACTGGCGAAGAAAAGCGGGTCGGCACGCTCAGCTTCAGTCCCGCGGTTGTCGGCGCGCTTGAGGCCGCTGAGGTGGTCAAATTGCTCTTGGCCAAACCGACAATGATGAGGGAGCTGCTATCGATTGACCTGCTGCATGGCAAGTTTGAGCGGGTCAAATTCTAAACTCCGCGAAGCACCGCGCAAACCATTGTCTGTCAACTTCTCAATCTTGCTTGCCTCTCTTTGATGATTTGGGTATGATTAAAACCGAGCCTGACAGGAGGAGGCACAACCCCATGTCCGAAAACAAACCTTTTAAACTCACCTATTCCACTATGTTTACTCCCCCACAAGAGCTGCACGACCAATTCGACGCGGCGATTGTTAAAGCCAAAGAAGACTTCGGCAAAGAATATCCAATGTTTATTAATGGTGAAGAACGCTTCTCTGAAGCAAAGCACGAAGCTTTTTCGCCTGTCAATCGCGATTGGCATCTGGGCACTTTCCAGAAAGGCACTTTAAAGGACGTCGACGACGCCATCGCGGCAGCACGAGCTGCCCTGCTGGCTTGGCGTCTGACGAACTGGGAAGAGCGTGTCTATATGCTGCGTAAATTCGCCGACCTGGTGACTGAGCGCATTTTTGAGATCAGCGTGGCGACCTGTTTGGAAGTGGGCAAGAACCGTATGGAATCCCTCGGCGAGGTAGCCGAAGCAGCTGACCTGGTGCGATTCGCCTGCGACCAGTTGGAGAAGAACCATGGTTTCGTAAATAATCTTTCCTCCGACCCGCTGGTCGGGTTCTCTTCTAATAATCAGAACGTGCTCAAACCCTATGGGGTTTGGGCGGTTATCAGCCCCTTCAACTTCCCTGCCGCGCTCACTTTTGGGCCTGCTGGGGCGGCGCTGATCGCCGGCAACACAGTGGTGGCAAAACCCGCTACTGATACTTCACTTACCGTCACATTGATGACAGAGTGCATGCGCGACGCGGGGATCCCAGCCGGCGTGTTTAACCTGGTTACAGGCAGCGGCTCAGTAGTAGGCAAAGCGCTGACCGATCCTGCCAAGGTGGATGGCATCACCTTTACCGGCTCAAAAGCGGTAGGCATGGGCATCTTCCGGCAGTTCGCAAATGGCGTTTATGTTAAACCAACTATTTTGGAGCTGGGCGGCAAGAATCCAACCATCGTCTCGCGGAATGCTGATCTTGAGGATGCCGCTTTGGGGATCGCCCGCTCTGCCTTTGGCCTTTCCGGGCAGAAATGCTCCGCTTGTTCCAGAGCCTATGTCGAGCGCCCGGTCTATGACCAGCTGCTTGAACGGCTGGTTGCGCTGACAGAAAAGCTGTCGGTGGGCGACCCGAGTGAACAGAATTCCTATATGGGTACGGTTATTAACCAAAAAGCTTATGATGATTATCAAGCCTTCGTTAAAGAGCTCGCGTCGGCAGGCAAAATCGCCGTGGGCGGCAAGGTTCTGACTGACGGCGACCTGTCTAAGGGCTATTACGTCACCCCGACAGTTGCGGTTGACGTCCCGCTGGGTCATCGGCTGTGGAAGGAAGAAATGTTCCTGCCGATTGTGTTAATAGCGCCGGTAGACAGTTTGGAAGAGGGCATGCGGCTGGCCAATGACACAGAATATGGTTTGACCGCCGGTTTTTTTGGGACGGATGACGAGTGTGAATGGTTCTTCGATCACACCGAAGCGGGTGTAGTGTACGCCAATCGTCCGCTGGGATCGACAACTGGCGCCTGGCCTGGCTACCAGCCCTTTGGCGGATGGAAAGGGTCGGGGTCGAGCGGAAAGAACGGTGGTGGTCTGTATTACGTGCAGCTTTATATGCATGAACAGAATCGCACCTTCGTCCACCGGCTCTAAGCTATGGTTTGATCACTTCCCCGCTGAACCGCGGGGAGGTTTATCAGAGTTGTTGGAGGCGTTATGCTGCGCAAAATAGGCTGGTTGCTTACGCTGGTCGGTTTGGCTTGCTTGGCGTGGATTGGATACAGTTGGTGGACTAACCGGCCGATTAATCCCTACTTCTTTCTGGGAGTTTTGGTTCTGATCCTTGGCAACACGCTCCTCCGACGCCCGCGTGAGACAATTTCTGGTGACCCGGATGGGCTGGTGAGCCCTTCACGCCGCAGGGAAGCGCGCAGACATAAATCCTGGATTCAGAACAACCGTGAGTGATTTGGTGATTGAGGCGACATATGTCCGATAGAAAACAACTTGAAATTCTCAGCACTATCAGTTTGAATGAAGCACAAATTAATCGCATCAAGGCGGTTAATCGGGCTGTAAAGGTCAGCATCGTTAAGCGCCGAGACGGCGAGGAGGTCAGTTCTGACCAGTGGCAAAAGGCTGAGGTAGTGCTGACTGGCGGGCGCAAACTTCCAGAAGTGGGGGAGGCTCCGAATTTGCGCTGGGTACATATTCCATTTGCGGGGGTTGACCCGGTTCTCGATGCTCCCATTCTGAAAGAAAAAAAGGTCGTGACAACTTCATCCAGTGGGGTGATGATCAGCCAAATGGGCGAGTACGTGGTGATGGCTTTGCTGATGTTGGGGCATAAAATGTCGGAGATCATCAGAGCGCAGCAGGAAAGGAAATGGCTGATGTCTAAAATGCTGGCGCCCGTTGAGCTGAGAGGCAGCACGGTAGGCATCGTGGGGTATGGTTCGGTTGGCCGCGAAGTCGCCAGACGCCTGCATTCATTTGGGGCAACTGTTCTTGCCGCTAAACGTGATGTTATGCACCCGGAAGACCGCGGGTATACTCCGGAGGGTTTGGGCGACCCGGATGGCGATTATTTCACCCGCCTCTACCCCATTGAAGGACTAAAGGGAATGCTGGCTGACTGTGATTTCGTGCTTATCGCCCTGCCGCTTACCGCTGAGACACGGCATCTGTTTAACGCTGAGATTTTCGCGGCCATGAAGCCAGGCGCCTGCCTGATCAATGTCTCCCGCGGTGATGTGATTGATGAATCCGCGCTTGAACACGCGCTTAAGACAGGTCATCTGGGAGGAGCAGTATTGGACGTCTTCAGTCAGGAACCCCTGCCGGAGGAATCCCCACTTTGGAGCCTCGACAACCTGATCATTACTCCGCATGTCTCGGGAGTTTCAAATCATTTTCTGGATGATATGATAGATCTCTTTTGTGAGAACCTGGCGCGTTATATCGACGGTAAACCACTCCATAATGTTGTTGACTTTGAAAAAGGGTATTAATTTTAATAAAACTAAAAAATCACAGCACTTTTACTTTGAACAAGTTGAAGATTACCAAGTTTCTGACACTAGTTCAAAATGACCTAGGATGAGAGTACTAAATTGTTATACTTCTTACCCGTTTCTTGTAATCCTTTGAAAATATTATTTCGATGCAAAAAATAGTCTCAGATGACATCCACCATATAGTCCTAGTTTCAGGAGGACTATCTTCTTTCGAGGTAAGCAGGAGAGTTTATGCTACTTACGAGCGTTCTAAAGTTCATCTTTGGTTTTTTGATACGTTGAATGAAGATGAAGATGTTTACCGATTACTATCTGATTGTATTATTAAGCTTGATATGCCTTTAGAAATATTCCACGATGGAAGGACCATTTGGGAAGTATTTCGAGATGAACGTTTTATAGGTAATGCTAGAGTTCCGATTTGCTCCCGTGTTCTAAAAAGAGAATTGTTAGAAAAAATCTTAATTTCACGTTTTCCCCAAAAAAATGTTATTCTATACTTTGGCTATGACTGGTTCGAGACTAAAAGAATCGATAAAAACAGAATAGGGTGGCAAAAAAAAGGGTATATGACATGCTACCCACTTGCAGATAACAAACAGAGTCATAACCAGTTAATAAAGAATGTTACATCGTGTGGTATTAAAGTACCAAAACTATATTTGCAAGGTTTTAAACATAATAACTGTGGGGGAGGATGTGTTCGTGCTGGTATTCAACAATGGATTCACTTGCTTCTAACCTATCCTGAGAGATATAGATGGCATGAACAAGAAGAATTGAAAACAAGAGAATATTTAAACAAAGATGTGAGCATACTGAAGGATAGGCGTGACGGTCAAGTCAAACCAATGACATTATTTGCATTGAGGAAAAGGATAGAAAGAAGAGGCTATGATGTCTGACAAACAGAAGGACTTGTGTTCGAGTGAAAAATGGTTACACGACTATTATTTAAGAATTACTGCGTTATACAATGTTTCCCGTCAAAGTTTGCATAACACACATCAATGGGCAATAACATTGACGTTAGCAGTGATTACTGCAATCTTTACACTAGACAAAGAAGCTGGTTATCCAAATGAAAATGGGCTATTGATTTTATTGATTGGCAGCCCTTTATTAGTACGTTTTTTTATACGATCATGTCTGGAATACGCGATCCAGCTCAAATTTCAAATAATAAGGGATGAATTAGACCGGTTGTTTCTATCTTCAGAAAAAACAGTTTCTTCATTCGTCAGATTGAAAAAAGTGATCGAAACCTACTATTTTGAGTTTCGTTCTCCTCAAGAACTACGCATAATCATGAAGAATAATTTGAAATTAGCGTACAGTTGGATATTAATTGTCTGGATCGGGCTAATACTTTGGGGTTTTATTAGTCTCGGCATAGATTGTAAGAGTTTTTTTATTCTAATTATTGTTCTTGTCTTTATTGTTTACGAATTCGTTTCTATATTTAAATACCCAAAGTTAAAATATGTGAACAAAGAATCATTAAATTAGTGATGTGACAGTGAGGGTCTAAGACAGGTTCTATTAGAACAAAAGGTCTATGGTAAAATCCAAACCATGGACCTTTTCGATTATCAGATGGACGAACAATTGATCAGCGAAGCGCCGCTGGCAGCGCGAATGAGGCCGCAGACTTTGGATGATATTGCAGGTCAAAACCATATCCTTGGGCCGGGCTCTTTGCTGCGCAGGGCGATCCAGGCTGACAGGCTTTTCAGCTCGATTATTCTTTATGGCCCGCCCGGCACGGGCAAGACGACCCTGGCGCGGGTGATTGCCAATACGACCCAAGCCCATTTTGAAAATCTCAGCGCGGTATTGGCTGGTGTCGCAGACCTGCGTAAGGTGATTGACGCGGCGACCGAACGGCGCCGTTTGTACCGCAAGCGCACGATTCTTTTCATTGACGAAGTCCACCGCTGGAATAAAGCCCAGCAGGACGCGCTCTTGCCTCATGTGGAGAGCGGTCTGTTTACTCTGATTGGCGCGACCACCCAGAACCCTTATTTTGATGTGATCAAAGCTCTCGTCAGCCGATCGCGCATTTTTGAACTCAAGCCTTTACGCGAAGAAGACATTCTGATTCTCTTAAAAAAGGCTTTGACCGACACGGTCAATGGGTTTGGAAAACGCGCCATTCGGGCTGATGAAGAAGCTCTTCTGCATCTCGCGCGCGTTGCCGGCGGTGACGCACGAAACGCCTTAAACGCGCTTGAACTGGCTGTGGAAACGACCCCCAGCGAAGACGCGGTGACGCATATCACACTTGAAGTCGCGCAGGAGTCAATCCAAAAACGCGCGGTTATGTACGATAAAACCGATGACCAGCATTATGACACAATCTCAGCTTTTATCAAATCGGTGAGAGGTTCTGACCCTGACGCGGCATTGTATTGGATGACCAAGATGCTGCAAGCCGGGGAAGACCCGCGTTTTGTCCTGAGGCGCTTGATCATTCTGGCCAGCGAAGATATCGGCATGGCTGATCCGAACGCCATTTTGGTTGTTAACGCCGCCGCGCAAAATTTTGAATATATCGGCATGCCTGAAGGCTGGTACCCGATCGCTCAAGCCGTTATCTATCTGGCTACCGCGCCAAAGTCAAACTCTGTCGGAGCTTTTTGGGCGGTGCAGGAAGAAATCGCTCAGAATGGCGCGCGCGCTGTGCCGATCCACCTGATGGATGACAATCGCGACGCTAAGGGGTTTGGGCATGGCGAGGGTTATCTGTATCCGCACTCATTTGATGGCCATTGGGTCGGACAGCAATATCTGCCTGACGGGTTGGTCGGCAAGCAGTTTTATCACCCCTCCCACGAAGGGTTTGAAGCCCAGGTTGCGGAGCGGCTGAAAGCCTGGCGTGATAAACAAAGCAAAGCGCTGAGTAAGGCCAGCGCTGAAAGCGGAACAGGTAAAGAATAAGCGTCGCTTACAGTATTTGGTGTTTTATCAATGTGCAGCCTGTGTCTTCGGCTCATACACCAGTGGGGAGGGTCGGGCCTGCAAGGGCGCAACAAGAAGAGGTTCTAATATCGGCAGGCGACACGAAGTTCAGCGGGCACAATGAACCACCCTCTTCAGTCTCGCTGCGCTCTATCCTAATTACCCCCAACTCTTCCCAGCCAATGCAAATTCAGTAGAAACACAATGAAAATCACTGTTGAGTTTCGCTCCGTTTACCAGCTTCTCTTATGGAGAGAACTAAGTTCCAATTTGTTTGCCCATACCAGCTTTGAGTGATTGACTCACCAGCGCCTCCATGATATTATTTTTCGGCGTTCGCCCCCATCGTCTAGCGGCCCAGGACGTGGCCCTCTCAAGGCCAAAACCAGGATTCGAATTCCTGTGGGGGCACTTTTTATTTAACGGTTTATCGATAAGGGCAGACTCATGACCGAAACCGAATACTCAATTAAATACCCGCGTTTCGTTTTCAAACGCAAACTGTTAATTGTTGCGCTTAAAGTGATTCTCAAGGTGCTTTCACGCACAAAAATTCTCGGAATTGAAAATGTTCCCAAGGCTGGCCCGGTGATCCTGGCAGGCAATCATGTCGGCCCGGTTGAGGCGGCATTAGTCGCTGGCGCCAGCCCGCGTCTGACTGAGTTCTTCGCCGCCGGAGACCTGCCCCTTGACCCACAAACTAAGTTTGCCTCCGACAGCTATGGGTTTATCCCGGTCAATCGCGGCAATCTCGACCGCCTGTCGCTGAGGAGGGCGCTGGATGTGTTAGCTCAAGATGGCGTTTTGGCGATCTTCCCTGAGGGCGGCACCTGGGAACCCACGCGCATGCCTGCCCAGCTCGGTGTCGCCTTGCTCAGCCAACGCGCAAACGCCCCGGTCGTTCCGGTCGGCCTCAGCGGCGTTTATCAGTCTATGGGCAAAGCTTTTAAGCTTAAGCGTCCGAAAATGACCGTGCGGTTTGGCCAGCCTATCCCTCCTTTTGTTTCAGAGGCTTCTGGTCAAGAACTTAAAGAGGCTTTACAAGCGCACGCTGATTATGTGTTAAAACAAATCTACGCGCTCATTGACCCGGCTGATATTGAGCGTTTTCCGGCCAGTGTGAATTATGATTTTGCCTATTGGCCGACAGGGTCAGATGAGCAAGCCGATGGTCTACCGATTGAAGGCGGCAAAGACCTTTCGCGCATGCTGCTCTCGGATATCGTCCTTGAGTCGTTCCGCCTCAATCTGCGCATGCCGGTTGACGCTCTTTATGGCTCCAATAAGCCAGTCGCCAGAAGCGCTTTTCTTAAGGCGCTTGACTCTATCCTCGAGTTGCTCGCGCGGAACCCAGGCTTTTTAAGCTATCGGTTTGGTCACGAGGTGGCTGACCGACAGGTGGCAGCCATTCACAGCCTGCACAGATTGTTGACAGACGACGGAGTGGTTAAAGTCAGGTTGACTTCTGATGCTCTCTTTAGAGACGGGCATCATGAAGCTGGAGGACGTGATTATCGGTTTGTTTAGAGATTATGCAACGCTCACCGAAGGCCTGATATCCCTGATGTTCAACTGCATGGTTTGGCGGCCATTCCAAACATTGATGTCAAAATAATAAGCAATGTCGATTTCTTCAGTCAGATTTTCGAGCTGGTAACCTTGGCCAAAGGCGATCGTGTCCCATTCTCGATTTCCGGTGCGCAGGGTCATTTTCAGATGTTTTCCATCACTGAGCGCGCGCGGATTGCGCACCTGACAATTGCGGCTGCAGAATAATACGCCGGGGTTCTCGCTGCCGGTGGGCTCAAGCGCGGCGACATCCTCAAGGATACCCGGCACATCCTCAGGCCTGACACGTTCCAAGGCGATCTCCCGATCGATTTTCAGCTGCGGTGTCAAATCAATCCCTTCAAGGGCTTTTTGAACATACATGTTGATACGCTCCAGAAAGGTTGGCAGCTTATCATGTCTGATAGTCAAACCCGCGGCGGCCCGATGGCCGCCATAGTGCTCAAGCAGGTCTTCGCAGGTGTCGAGAGCCTCAACGATATTTAGTTCAGGTATCGACCTGCAGGAAGCTGTCATAGCTTCTTCGCCCAGATGTCCGATGATGGTGGGCCTGTAGATTGTTTCAACCACGCGTGAAGCGGCCAATCCAACCACGCCTGGGTTGAAGTCCGGCGCGGCCGCGAAAGCGATCATCCGCTCAGCGCCAGCATCAGCGATCATTTCAAGCGATCGCGTCTGGATGTCTTCCATGACTTCTTTCCGGTGTTTGTTATGGCTGTCAAGCTTTTGGGCAAGCATTCCGGCTGTGAGAAGGTCGGTAGCAGTCAGCAGGTGATAAGCATCGGTGGCTGTCTCCAAACGGCCGGCGGCGTTAAGGCGCGGACCGATGGCAAAGCCGATATCGCCCGAATTGATTTTCTCGAGATGGATGCCGGCTACCTGGCACAGCGAAAACAGACCCTGGCGGTTGACCTGACGCATGTTGACCAGTCCGGCTTTGACCAAAACACGATTCTCGTCGGTGAGCGGGGCCATGTCTGCTACAGTGCCGAGGGCAACCAGATCAAGCCAGTGGTCAGCCTTGACATTTTCGTGGGGGTAGCGCGAGAGGTAAGCCTGTACCAGTTTGTATGCCAGCCCGACACCGGCGAAATCTTTGTAGGGGTAGACGTCACCGGGCTGTTTTGGGTTGACCACCGCAGAAGCTTCAGGGAGAGTTTCGCCAGGCAGGTGATGGTCAGTGACAATTACGCGCATACCCAGCGTGTTCGCCAGCCTGACTTCGGCTATTGATTTAATGCCGCAGTCGACGGTGATGATGAGGTGGATCCCCTCATCAGCCAGCGTTTTGACCGACTCATTGTTTAAGCTATAGCCCTCGTCAAAGCGGCTTGGAATGTAAACCCGCGCCTCAACACCGATATCCCGCAAAAATTCGAAGAGCAGCGCGCTTGATGCCACCCCGTCTACATCATAATCACCATAAACAGCGATTTTTTGGCCAGTTTCGATCGCATCGTGGAGCGTTTCGATGGCCTCTTTCATCCCCTTCAACAGGAACGGGGCGGTTGACCCGCTGGACTGCCCTTTGACGTAAGCCCAGGCAGTTTTGGCGTCTGAAATGCCGCGGTTAAACAACAACTGCCTTAGCAAGGGCGAGAATTCTCCCAGGGCTTGATTGACTTGCTCAGGGATGGGGGGTGTAATAACCCAGCGTTTGGGAATCGGTGTGATGGTCGTCATATAACTGCCTTTATTTAGAATTGGTTCAATTGTAACCGCTCGGCTTCAGAGCAATCTCATTTGATTTGATATCAGGAGGCTGACCCAAAAGTCTGGAATTAGAAAAAAATTCGCTAAAAGTGGGGGCAATGTTTTGTTTTACCCTATAAAAAGCAGCGCATTCCCAAAATCATGGCAAAAAAAAAGACCTGAAAGTGGGGATGCAAAATCCTGACTTCGGCTTTTGGGTCAGCCTCCTTAATGACTTGTTTTGTGAAAAATAAGATGCGATTGCCCTGGTTTAACCTTGTCAAATTTGAAGCGAAGCGATGAGATGGTATACAATTATGACATGAACACAAAAACGATCCTTCCCAAACTGCAAAAGAATTTAAAACCGGGCTATAAACCTTCCGCGGTTGTTGCCCAGGCGAAAGCTGAAAACAAACCGCTGGTGGCTCTTGAGTCAACTGTAATCACGCATGGCCTGCCGTATCCCGAAAATCTTAAACTGGCGAGAGACATGGAGCGTGTGGTCGCTGAAAACGGCGCGGTTGGCGCGACCATCGCTTTGATGGGCGGTGAGATATTGGTTGGCTTAAGCGACGACCAGCTCGAAACGCTTGCCCAGGCGAAGAAAGCCCGCAAAGTCAGCCTGAGAGATTTTGGGGTGGCTCTCGCGCGCGGGGAAATCGGCGGCACGACTGTGGCCGCTACCATGTTTGTGGCTGAACAGCAGGGAATCCGCGTGTTTGCCACAGGCGGAATCGGCGGCGTGCACCGCGACGCGCCTTTTGACGTCTCAACCGACCTGACGCAATTGGGATGCTGCCCGGTGATTGTTGTTTGCGCGGGGGCAAAGTCGATTCTTGACATTCCGGCGACGGCTGAATACCTTGAGACACAAGGCGTGCCCGTGATTGGGTATCAGACTGATCACTTCCCTGCGTTTTTCTCCCGCGATAGCGGACTGCCTCTCGAAATTCGCGCCGACAGCCCCGAAGAGGTGGCAGAGATCGCCGAAGCGCACTGGGGATTAGGGCTAAAATCTGGCATCCTCGTCGTTGTGCCTGTGCCCGAAGAACATGCCTCGCCTTATGAGAAGATGGAAGCTGTCATCCAGCAGGCGCTCGCTGAAGCCAAGGCGGATGGCATTATGGGCAACAAGATGACCCCCTACCTGCTGGCTAAGGTTAAGGAACTCAGCGGGGGTGAAAGCCTCGAAGCCAATCTGGCGCTGCTGTTGAATAACGCCAGAGTGGCCGCCCAGATTGCTGCCTGTCTGACGCCCCGGCCGCGACCCAGCCATAAGCTGTAAAGCGTTATTTTTCGATCTTTGAATTTGAGCCCAAAGATGTGTCTCTTTGGGCTTTTTTATTTGGACCAAAAGGCGGTCGAAAACAGCCCTGGGCGCAGGATAAGATGTGATCAGCGGGATGAAAGAGAGCCACAAAACGGTGATTGATGATAAACTTTTAGGGCAAGGTTTGACTCACCATTTATCCATTTTCGGAGGTTATCAATGAAACGATTCACGGGCATTTTTCAGGCGCTGATGGCATTGGTATTGGCTTTTGGCGTTATTGGAATTATTGGCAATCCACCCAAGACTGTCAGTGCCAATAATACGCCGCAAACACTTCCATTCTCTCAGAACCGGGCGAATGCGAACCTTATTACAACAAACGATGATTGGTCTGGAGTTCCTGGAATTGTTGGTTATCTGGGCGACTACGCGCCTTCAACAGCTCCTATCAATATAGATCCTCAGACGCTTCTCGCAGATTATTCCGGTACCACAGTGGATGTGATCGAGGGCCAATCGGACGTAGCAATCACTGCTGGGGGAGTGGCAGAATTTGAGGGTATAGCGGACCGTGTGGTAGCTCTGCAAGGCTCGGGATCAGCAGATGCCCCTCACCTTTTGTTTTATTTGAACACGACTGGTTATCAGAATATTGTCATCAGCTATGACGTCAGAGACATCGATTCGACTGGTGACAATGCGAAGCAACAAGTTGCTGCCCACTATCGTGTTGGCAATGAGGGGAATTTCACCAACTTGCCAGCTGGGTATATTGAAGATGCAACAGATGGTCCCTCGAAGATAAAGACCACCCCGATATCATTAACCCTGCCATCAGATGCTAACAACCAACCTTTGGTGCTGTTTCGCGTAATGACAACCAACGCAACTGGATCGGATGAGTGGGTTGGGATTGACAATATTTCGGTCACTGGTACTCCCGTAGAAGAGGACCTTGCTCCAACAGTATCGAGCACCATGCCGGCTAATAATGGTACGATCACCAAATCTGAGAACATTTCTATTACCTTCAGTGAGCCGGTAAATGTCGCTGAGGGGTGGTATGAAATCTCTTGTGCAACATCGGGGTTACACACCGCGGATGTTGCAGATACCGATCCGACTTACACCCTTGATCCTATCAACAATTTCGAGGTTGGTGAAAGCTGCACGGTCACCATCTACGCGGACAAGGTGAATGACAAAGATTTGGATGATGCTGTTGCCGATTATATGGTTTCTAATTACACCTTTACCTTCAATGTTATTGGGGGTTGCGGTGATCCATTTATACAGGTTTATGAATTGCAGGGCACTGGGTCAGCGACGCCATACGTGAACCAAATCGTGACCACCGAAGGCATTGTTGTCGCTGACCTGCAGAATGTGGGCAACAAGCGGGCTTTCTACATTCACGCCCCGGTTTGGGACGATGACGAGACAACCTCAGATGGGATCATGGTCTACACAGGCACCAACCCGCGCGCGGTTACTGTCGGAGATCGTATTCGCATCACGGCGAAAATCGTCGAATTCAGCACTGTTACAGAGCTGACGCCAACTGCGACTGACCCAATAACAGTCTGCAGCAGCGGCAACGCTGTTGTGGCTAAAGAAGTTACCCTGCCTTGGGCGTCAGCGGATCTCGAGCCCATTGAAGGCATGTTGGTCAAGTTTACTCAAGACCTCTATGTGAATGATTATTATCAGTTTGATCAGTATGGTCAGGTTACCTTAGGGTCTTCCAGGCACTTTCAGCCGACAAGCTACATGGAGCCCGGCCCAGATGCTTATAACGCGGCAAACGCGCTCAAACTGGACGAGATCTCATTGGATGACGGGCAGACTGCTCAGAACCCTGATTATCTGCCGCATATCGCATCCGGCCGATATACGCAGGGAACCGTTGGTCCGGTGCACATTTTCAGGGGCGGCGACAGCGTCTCTAACCTGCACGCGATTGTCGACTACGTGAGCGGCTGGAGATTCGTGCGTGTGGGAGAAGCTACGTTTAATCAGAATAATCCAAGAACCATCGCGCCCAGCCTCGTGCCCGGGGAAATCAGGGTTTCATCTATCAACACGTTGAATTTCTTCAAGACTCTCAACACTTTCCCGACGCAGAACATTTGCGGCCCAAACAGCGATATGGGCTGCCGCGGCGCAAACAGCGAAGAAGAACAGACGCGGCAAATAGCCAAGACCGCCGCTGCGGTTGTTGGCATGGACGCGGATGTGATTGGGCTGCTGGAGTTGGAGAATGACCGCCTCGCGATGCTGAATGACTGGGGCGCTGATTATGCAATTCGCATGATCGTTGATAAGATGAATGATCTGACTACACCGGGGCTATACAATCACGTGCCGACAGGCGTCATTGGCTCTGACGCGATTAAAGTGGGTATTGTCTACCGGACTACCAATGTCGAACCGCTGCTTGATGAATTTGGAAAGGTTAAATTCTCATTGCTTACAAGCGCGGTAGACCCGAATTTTGATGACAGCCTGCACAGGCCTGCTTTGGCAGTGTCCTTCAGAGATAAGCACACTGACGGAATCTTTACGCTCGCGATCAACCACCTCAAGTCAAAAGGCTGCGGCAGCGCAAGCGGAAGTGATGCAGATCAACAAGATGGCCAGAGCTGTTGGAACAATGCCCGCACGAAGGGCGCGAATGCTTTGGTTAAGTGGCTTGAGACTGATCCCAACGGCAGCGGCTCAAATCTTTTCCTGATCATGGGCGATCTCAACTCTTACGCTAAAGAAGATCCGATTAATGCGATCATTGCCGGACCTGATGGCGTACTTGATACGGCGGATGATTATCTTGACATGGCTGCCCGCTTTCACGTTCTGCATGAAGAACCCGGGTTGATTAATTACGGTTATGTATATGGAGCCATGGCGGGTTCACTGGACTATGCTCTGGCGAATAAACCGCTGGCAAATTATGTTTTAGACGCCAAGGAATGGCATATCAACGCTGATGAAGCTGATGTAATTGATTACAACCTGCAGTGGAGCGCCACGGGGTTCAAACCCGCAGATCAGGCTAACCTCTATCAGTCTGACCCCTATCGCTCATCAGATCATGACCCGATTCTGGTTTCGCTGCTGTTGAACCACAGTCCGGAAGCCGTTGATGATGAGTATTATGTCGCGACGAATGATGTGTTAACTGTTGAAGCGCCGGGCGTGATGGCGAATGATTTTGACCCGAACATCTATGAGGCGCAGACAGTCGCGCTTGTGCCTGAGAGCGGGCCTTGGAATGGCACGTTGACGCTAAACGTCGACGGCAGCTTTGTGTATACGCCCAACCCGGATTTTGTCGGGGAGGATAGCTTCCAGTATGTCTTCTCGTCTCTCCCGACAATTCAGGCTGTCAATACGGATACAGCAACCGTGACTATTCATGTTGGATCGCCTCTGGTTGTTTCGGAGGCCGATTTGATGCTTGCTTCCGATATGTCTGGACCATATCTGAAGCAAACCGGAAGTCTCCCGTTGGCATACTTAATCGAGATTGACCCTAGCCATGTCTGGTACTATCTCGACGTCGACAATGTTGTCAGCAATCGTCCGCTTGCAGATGGTATGTATCCCTTCGAAATGGGCGGTCAGGTGATCTTCTACCTGAAAGTTGAAGGTACCGACTACACTTTAATCGACGGCTATTTGTATCATAGTACCGGTGTTGAAAGCCCGTTGCGTATCGATGGCACCTTCACCCCAGGAACCTACACTTATACTGGGCAGGTTAAAGATGAGATCGGGTGGCCAGCTGATGTGAGCATCACCTTGATCGTGACCAATCTTAACCAGGCGCCGGTGGCAAACCTCGACTACTATACGGTGAAGGCGTATGAGAGTTTGGTTGTTCCTCCCAGCGGAGTGATGGAGAATGACGAAGACGAGCTTAAGCCTTTGTTGATGGCTGAGCTGACCTATAATGTTGAAAACGGAACTTTGGTTTTCAACCCAGATGGTTCATTCACCTACACCCCAACCCCTGGCTTTGTCGGCCTTGACAACTTTGCCTACCGCGTGTTTGACGGCAAGTCCTGGTCGGATCCTACCGCGGTGGTGATTACGGTGACGGCCGCTGAGTTCTTCATCTACCTGCCGTTGGTTTTGCGCTAAGACTCAGACTGATTAATGATAACCGCCCGCGTAACGGGCGGTTATCATTTGTTCAAGCTCCTTCGTAATTGTCTCTCTTACCGCCTCTTAAGGAGCGCCTCGTTTAGCTTTCTCCTAATTAATCACATATTTATTTTGTCGGATTGCACCCACCCAATTTTTAATTAATTCAACAGGAGCGGCGAAAGCCGCTCCTGTTTGCTCTAAATGAAGGTGAAATTATCTGGCGATCTGCTTACCGACACGGTCGAAGATATCGAGGGCTTCTTCGAGATCCTGCTGGCTGTGGGAAGCGGAGATCATCACGCGGATGCGGGCTTTGCCCCTGGGGACGGTGGGGAAGCCAAGCGCCATGGCAAACAAACCGTTCTCAAAGAGCTTGCGGCTGAACTCGCGCGCGACGGTCACTTCACCGAGCATGACAGGGGTAATCGGGGTTTGAGTCACACCGGTGTCGAAGCCGAGTTTATCCATTTCGGCCCTGAAGAAGCGCGCGTTAGCCCACAGGCGGTCGACGAGTTCGGTTGATTGTTCGAGCAGGTCAATGGCTGCCATGCAGGCGGCTGTGTCGGGCACGGTTACGGCGGATGAGAACAGGAAAGGCCGGCCGCGCTGTTTGAGCAAGTCAACGATCTTGGCTTTGCCGGCGACGATGCCGCCAACCACGCCAAAGGCCTTTGAGAACGTGCCGACTTCAACATCTACACGGCCATGTAAACCGAAATGGTCAACGATGCCCCGTCCGCCTTTACCTAACACACCCTCACCATGCGCGTCATCGACCATGCTCATCACGCCGTGACGCTCACAGATCTCAATCAGCTGATCCAGCGGGGCGATATCCCCATCCATCGAGAAGACGCCATCGGTGATCATCAGCGCGCGGCGATATTCGGGGGCGGTTTTGATCGCTTCTTCGAGCGCCTGAGGGTCGGCGTGGGCGAAGCGGATGATCTTGGCGCCGGAAAGGCGCGAGCCATCGATGATGGAGGCATGGTTGAGCTCATCGGAAAAAATCACGTCTTCCTTGCCAACCAGCGTAGGGATGATGGCGCCATTGGCAGTAAACCCAGACTGGAAGAAGGCTGAAGCTTCAACTTTCTTGAACTGCGCCATGCGCTTTTCCAGCTCAATATGAAGGTCCATGGTTCCGGCGATGGAGCGCACTGCCGCAGGGCCGATGCCATATTTCTGCATGGCTTCGGTGGCGGCTTCGACCAGTTTTGGGTGGTTGGCTAAGCCGAGATAGTTATTGGAGCAAAAGTTCAGCACACGCTTGCCGTCCACGATCAGATGTGAGCCCTGGGGCGAGCTGAGTGTGCGGATGTTGTTATAAAAGCCGGTATCTTTGAGTTTGGTTAGTTCTTCGTCAATCCATGATAATCGATTGGTCATCTACTCCTCTATTCTGTTCAGGTGAGATATCATCCAAATTATACCTTTGGTTGGAATGTAGAATGGATGGTTTGAAGATTGAGAATATTGTACAATAAAAGAACAATGCTTTCAGCCTTTTACCTTTATAATAGACCGCCAGAGGCGATTTGCCTTGTAGAGGAGTATGATGAAAAAATTTTTACCCATTATTTTTGTCTTATTATTAGTCACTTTGGCCTGTGTCGGCTTGCCTAAGAAGCAGAAGGTTACTCCTGTTCCCCCGCTTCCCACTGAGGAGCCGACCCCAACGATGGTGCCGCCGACTGCAACGCCAAGACCAACGACAGCTCCGCCGACCGCAGTTCCCACCGAGAAGATTGATGAGCCGGTCAAGGAAGAAATGCCTGATATGGATGGTTATTCAAGTGGGTCTGCGTTAATTTACGGAGATGATTTCAGTGATCCCAAGCAGGATTGGGAGTCGAGCAGTACTGAGGCAGTTATACGGACTTTTGAAGACGGGGCTTTTGTGATGAATCTGCTTGATTCTAACTACGACAGCTGGAACACTGTTCCTGACAGAGTGTTCAATAGGGAGATTGTTCTGGACGTGGACTTTCAAAGTGATGAGGACCTGCCAGATGACGTTGTAGTGGGTTTTGTGTGCGGTTTTGTGGATAATGATAACTTTCATTTGATCGCTGTCGGGCCGGATGGTTGGATGGAGATCGCGGAATATAAGGATGGTGAAAGAAACCGCCTTTTCAGCATAAATGATCAGGCGCGCTTATACGCTGGCGGAACTCACCTTACTGGCGTTTGCTCACCAACACAGCTCACCCTCTACGCAAACTGGGTCGAGGTTGGTTCAACAAAAATCGACGCGCTTCCTGCCGGTAGAGTTGGCCTTTTTGGCGGGACTTATGAAAACGGCAATGCCAAATTAGTATTTGATAACTTCATGATCTCTGAAGGCCCTTATATTCAGCCTGAAGAGATGGATGCGCACCTTGGCGAGGTTGGCAAGCTGCTATTTGAAGATGATTTTTCCGATGAAGACACTAATTGGGATGTTCGCACAATAGATGATGGCAGTCTGACTGAGTATCTGAATAACGAATATCACATGCTGGTTAACGTTCCAAATTTTGATCTTTGGTCGAACCCTAATGATTTCAGCGTTTCCCAGGATGTGATTGTGGATGTGGATGTGAAGCTGGGCAGTGATCCGGGTGAATCAATGGCAGCTATCCTTTGCAACTATGACATGGATACGCATGACGACTTTATCGTGGCGGGCATCGATGGTCAGGGATACGCCCAGATCTATGAGTATGTCGACAGGGAGATTAATTGGCTCTATACGAGTCTGTTCCCTATCCCATTGGACCCGGAAATCAATCATCTTACTGCGCATTGCATCGGCTCTGAAGTTGCTCTGTTAGTCAATAACACGTTGGTCGGCAGCGCGTCTTCAAGCGTCACTAAGCGTGGAAATGTCGGTTTGCTGGCGGGCACGTTTGAAACTGGAACCGGTGATTTCCTGTTTGACAATTTCACTGTACACACGGTCAAATAAGGTGCGCTTGAGAACAGCTGATCAAACTATCCGAAGAGGAGAACGATGAGGAAATTTTTATTGCCCCTGATCGCGATTATGCTGCTCACACTTGCCTGCAGCTCGGGCGGCCGGGCAAAAGTGACCCCTCCGCCCTCAAATCCAGATGGCAAGGTGTTGTTTTTTGATGACTTTTCAAATAACAACAAGAAATGGGATCTGGCAGCGGAAGGTGACGTGCGCGAAATTGTGGATGGCGTTATGCGTTTTAACCAATCTTCTGCCAAAACAGATATCTGGACGCTTGCTCCTGTGAAGGCGCCTGGCGATGTGATTGTGGATGTTGACACAGCGTTCGTGAGCGGATCGCGGGAGTCAGCTATCGGCGTCATTTGCGGTTACAGTTCCACTGAGAATTTTCATGTAATCAGCTTCGGCTTCGATGGCTATTATGAGATTTACAAATATGTGAATGATGAATATGTGTCGATTGCCTCAGGCAATGATACAACCAACATCAAACAGGATGCCAACAAGATCACGGCGAAATGCATCAGTGATCGGCTGACGCTGATCTCAAATGGCGTGGTGATCGCTGAAGGCATCAGCAGTGATCTGAGGCCAGGGCAGGTTGGCTTGATGACCGGCTCTTATGACTCGGTTCCGAATGAATTCACTTTTGATAATCTGATTATTTCAGAGCCCGCAAAATAAGTGCGATGGTTGTTTCTAAAAAGGCTGGCATCAGTCAGCCTTTTTAGATTCTCACACTTTTTAGATTCTCGGGTGCTGAGCCAGCAGATGGTAACCACTCCAATCACCGAGCTGGACAGCGATATTATCCAGAAGGATAGGGGGTACGAACCTGATTTTAGCATCTAAATCAGGAGAAGCAGTGACAAGATGCATCCA
>JAAYCN010000078.1 GCA_012729755.1 Chloroflexota bacterium
ATCTAAGTGGGTTATAGTTTTGATCAATATACACCTCGATGTCTTGATATCTTATCCCCCATAACTCCAGACATCGATCCCGATACAACTCATATGACTTTTCTAAAAAGTGTATACCATGTGCTGGCCTCCTCACATGCTCTTGTCTCTGTTCTCTTCCCTTTCGCTCAAATTTCGTGTATACTTCTTATTTGCGTGTTAAACGCGTGTGTATTATGTAATGATATTAAGCCCGGAAGGGAGGTGACTCGTTAATGGCATCTGTTACATTAAGATCAAATGAATCGCAGGATTCTCTGCTGAAGCGCTTTCGCAAGAAGGTGGTAAAAAGCGGTGTCCTGTCTACCGTGCGTCGCAAACGCTGGTTCATCTCAAAGAGTGAACAACGCCGCATGGACAAGAAGAAGGCTACTCGACGTTCCTTCCGGAAATCGTTTGAAGCTTAGCCTGAAGTAAGGAAGAGGTTTTATGGCTAAAGAAGAAGAGAAGATTACTGTCGATGGCACGATCATTGAGGCCCTGCCTGGAACGCAATTTCGCGTCAGGCTTGAGAATGGCCACGAAGTATTGGCTTATCTTTCAGGGCGTATGCGCCGTTATTACATCCGCATTCTGTTGGGAGATGCGGTGAGGGTGGAGATGTCGCCTTATGATCTCGAACGCGGGAGAATCGTTTATCGCCAACGCCGGCCTGGCGCGTCTGACGGCGGAGATTTCTAAGCCAATTCGAATCCCTCGGGAACCCCGGGGGATTTTCATTTAAACGATTACAATTTCACGGATGTCAATTAACCATCCTGAAGGAAAGATTAGGCGGTATGAGCCTCTGCGCGACCGGCTGGCAGTAGTGAACCTGGTTGAGAGGGCTTTTGAATTGCAGCATGATCCGGATGGGCAAGCGATGCTGCGGCAGATGCGCAACGACGCCCGCAAGCAGACGCGAAACGCGCTGTTGAATCTGATGACTGGCGGAACAGAAGGCTTTATTTGGGAAGCCGATGGAAAGCTGGTTGGCAATATCACGTTAATTCCCTTTCAGTCTGGTTTTAAGCCGATTACTTTGGTCGCTAATGTGGCGGTTGAGAAAGAGTGGCAGGGACGGGGAATCGGCACTGAGCTGACCCGACATGCGCTCAGAGTGGCGCGCCAAATGCCGCTGGGGGAAATCTGGCTGCAGGTGCGCAGTGAAAAAAAAGAGGCGATCCGTATGTATGAATCGCTGGGGTTTAAGAAGTTTTCTGCGCTGAGCCAATGGCGCAGGCCAGCGCGCAAAGATGATTATTGTCTTTCAAGAAAATATTCCGGACTGCTATTTCGACGGCGTGTTTCTGACTGGCCTGTCCAGTCCAAGTGGCTTGAGGCGGCTTACCCCAAACCGACCCGCTGGTATGCCAGTTTTGATTTCAATTTACTGAAACCATATGCCTGGATTAACCCGCTCAATTGGGTTGATCTGATGGCGTTGAAAACCTGTTGTTTGCGCAGCGACGCGGGGATGGTGGCGGCTTTGAGCTGTCACAGCAGTCCGCGATATCGGAATCGCTTGTGGCTGGCAGTCGACCGACCGAGCCCAGATGACGAGAAGGTAAGGACGCTTTTGGAGGCCTTTTTGGAAAATGAGTGGGATGGGGGGGAGCTGTTGATGGAGTATCCATTAGGATGGGCGACTGAGGCGATTGCCAGCGCAGGGTTTGTCAACCGCCGCGACTTGGATTGGATGCGATTCGAAGGTTGAGCCGATCTTTGACTGGCTTGCATAAGCGCCCAAAAACGCTTTCTGGTTCTGATCTGTTGTAAAATTGAACCAAACCATTTTCAGGAGGATTTAATGCGTAAAACAAGCCTGTTAAAACTCGGTAAGATGGTTATCATCCCACTGTTTACCGTTCCTGTTTTAAACGCTTGCGCCAAGGATTCCGCCACCTCAGTTAATGGCGTGAACGCGATCCCTCTGGCGGGCGGAATCTTTCTGATCCTGGCTTTGTTTGGTGGGTTATTCTATCTTTTCAAAATCGGCAAGCTGCAGAAATGGTATGTTGAGGGTGTGGGCCTGGGACGATCGAAGTATCAGGCTTCACGCTTGAGCAGCGAGAAAAAAAAGATTGACAAGACCCGGTCTAAATTGGTTGACGAACTGGGCCAAAAAGTTTGGGATGAGAAAATCTCAGACCCGGCATATGCCGAAGACTGGAACCGTTTGTTGGCGATGGAAAATCAGCAAGCGCCGATCCTTGAGGATGTCAGGCGCCTTGAAGGGGAGGCGCAGCGCGTAAAAGAACAACGGGACGCAGCGGCAGACGAATTGAACCGTCAGATCAGCGGCTTTCAGGCGCAGGTTCAAAACCTGACCGCGCGCCTCTCTGTTTTGAAAGGCAGCCAGGCGAACGCAGAGAAGAACTATCAATCGCTGCAACAGCGCAGCAACAACCTGATTGCGGAGATCCGCAGCATTCAGAATAAGATCATGCAGATGCAGGCTTCAAACGCGCCTGATCGCGAGCAGCAGATTTTCGCGATGAACAATGCAATCGCCACGCACAATAATGAGATTTTAGGGATCTCAAACCAGGTGCCTGGCGTTCAGGCTGAGCTGACTCGCCTGCGCAATGAGCAAACTCCCCTGTTGGCAGAAATGGACAGGGCCAAGTCCGCGCTGGCAAGCGCCCAGGAGCAGCTGAGGCAGACCGTGCCGCCTTTGGACACGCAGTTGAATAATCTGGCAGAGACGATCAAAAGCAAACAGAATGAGGTTGCCTCGATCAAGAACGTGATGCAGCCGATGATTGATGGGTTGGGGCCAATGGCAGAGGAAGCCCGGCCAGACAGCCCGCTCTTGAATGAGTTATATGCCAGAATTGATGTTGAGAAGTCTAAGCTCGGCTCGGTGACCTCTGAGGTCGATTTGATGCAATCGAGAATTGAGGCAACCGATAAGGGCTCAGCACGCAGTTTCTATCTGATGGTGGCGGGTGGGGTGTCGGTGTTGGCCGCGGCGATTTGGCTGATCGTCTCCGGAATAAAGTAAGCCTGACTGCTTGGAACGAATTATTAAACAGGCACGGGTTGAGCTTGCTCAACCCGTGCCTGTTTTGTAATATGCGGTTGAATTAGAGTTCTTCGTCGACGATGACTTCGATCAGGTTGAGGAATTCTTTCCACTCTTCCTTAAAAAAGTGAAGGGTGACATTATTGAGTTCTAGATGATAGGTTGATTCGCCATCAGGCTCATCAGCCCGCCAGGCCAGATAATTCTCAGTTTCAGCAATTGTAGTGGTCACGGGTTCTTTTTCTTCCATGGTTGCTCCTTATACATTTTTATGAATTATACGCGTTAACTTTGACGATTGTTTTACTTGGTTTTTTGCTTAACGAAAAGCTTTTTCAGAAAGATCACCGTTTTTTGCCAGACTTGCTTAAGTCTGAGGCGGATCTCATGCAGTGTGGGGCGCAACCATTTCATATAGACAGGCTGACGGCGCGGCCGATAATATGAGATGCCGTCCCAGGGGTCATTGTCGGTGAGCTTATTGATGATATAGGTCAGGAAAAGTTTGGCTGAGGCGAAGAAAGGCGCGGCGAGAATGACGCCCAAAAGGCCGAAAAGCTGGGCGCCGATCAGGGCGGTGATCATGATGGCTGCTGGATGAACTTCGAGGGCTTTTCCCATAATCTTGGGGGTGAGCCAATGATCGAGGAAGGTATCGACGACCAAAGAGACAGACAGGATGATGGCGGCGTAAGCCAGCGGGGAGAGCCCCCAGGGCGGCGTTCGCAGGAAGGAGGCGATAATGAAAGAGAGCCAGCCAATCCAGGCGCCGACATAGGGAACGAAGCGCCCGAAGCCGGCGATGACAGCGCAGATCAGGAAATAAGGCACACCCATGATGCCAAGCCAGATGCTGTAGATGAGTGTGGCGACGCCAACGATGGTGAATTCTCCGCGCACAAAGGAGTTAAAGATATTTGAAATCTCACGTCCCATGCGTTTTTGATCGGCTTCATAGCCCTGCAGCCTCAAGAAACTGCCGCGGCTCTTGACGCCTTCGGATTCAGAGGTGATGAAGAGTGAGACCATGAAGACGATGCCGAAGCTAAACAGAGCGTTGCCGACCCAGCTGACTATCTTTGCCGCGGCGGTGCCAGCCTGACCGAGAATGGGCTGAAAGAAGCGCGTAATTTGATTGGATAGAAACTGTGATGAAAGCGCCGGCGTCTGGAAGCGTAAAGGTCCAATGACAATCTCTTTATCGGAGTATTTATCGAGGAATTTTGTAATCACTCCGATATTCGCCTCGAGGTTCCTGAACAAGCCTTCAATCTGGGTGTAGATGGTGGTGCCGCTGCGAGCAAGCAGAAGGATAATCAGCGCAGCCAGGGCGAGGTAGACGATTAATACAGAGGCGCCCCATTTGATGCCAAGGCGTTTGCTGACAAAGCGGGCGATCGGATGAACCAGAAAAGACAGCAAAAAAGCCATAAGCAACAGGTTGAGATATTGGTTGAAACGGATAATCAGGAAGCCGCTGATGGCAACTAACACAAGCCCAACAATGATTTTTGTGGCTAATGGCCATTCGGGTGAAGAAGCAGTCGAACGGACAGGCGATATGGCCTGAGGCGCTTCTTCTGGACTGGGCGCTGATTCTGCGATTTGCTGTTTTTGATCGGGCAGGTCTTTAGGCATGGTTGAATTTTAACTGGTTATGGAAATATTCGTGAGTCATGTAGAATGAAAGATTGATTGAATCGCAAATGACGAAAAGCCTTCCATTTAACGGTAGAATCAAAACAGAAGCAAGCTACAGCGAGGAGCCACCATGAAATACAGACCATTTGGAAAAACTGGCATTAAGGTATCCGCTTTGGGGTTTGGCTGCATGCGCCTGCCGCTGAACAGCGAAGACAGCGGTGACATCAACGAGGCTGAAGCCACACGCATGATCAGGCACGCCATTGACATGGGGGTCAACTATATTGACACCGCCTGGGGGTACCATCGCGAACAAAGTGAGCCGCTGGTGGGGCGTGTGCTGCGAGATGGCTACAGAGAGAAAGTTTACCTGGCGACCAAACTGCCCTCGTGGTTGATCCACGTCGCTGAAGATATGGATAAACACCTGAATGAGCAGCTCTGGCGACTGCAGACTGACCATATCGATTTTTACCTGCTGCATTCGCTCAATAAGGACTATTGGGAGAATTACCTGAAGCTCAATGTGTTCGATTGGGCGGAGAAAAAACTTTCCGAGGGGAAGATCAGACACCTGGGTTTCTCTTTTCATGATGATTATGCGGTTTTTGAAAAAATATTGAATGGGTACGATCACTGGGATTTTTGCCAGATTCAATACAATTATCTGGATGTTGAAGCCCAGGCAGGTAAACGAGGGCTGAAAGCCGCCGCCGAAAAAGGTCTGGGGGTGGTGATCATGGAACCCCTGAGAGGCGGAAATCTGGCGAAAATCCCTGCGCCTCGGCGGGTCGGCGAAGCCTTCGCCAAAAGCCCACATGCTTGGACGCCGGCCAACTGGTCTCTGCAGTGGATTTGGAATCAGCCGGAAGTTTCGCTGCTGCTTTCGGGAATGAGCACGATGGAACAAGTGGAGCAAAACCTGACTTCGGCCGATCAGTCTGGCGTGGGACTATTCATGGACGCGGAGCATCAGGTGATTGAAGAGGTGCAGCAGGCCTATAAAGGTCTGGCGCCTGTGCCCTGCACGCACTGCGAATATTGCCTTCCTTGCCCGAATGGAGTTTTCATCCCTGATATCTTCAAGATCTATAACGAGTCGAAGATGTTTGATCAGATGGAGCGCGGAAAACGTTGGTATAAGGCAGAGATAAAGCCTGAAAACCAGGCGAATCAGTGTGTCGAATGCGGCAACTGTGAGTCAATGTGCCCCCAACACATCCAGATCATCGACTGGCTCAAAGTAGCGCATAACGAGTTGGAGACTACCTCATGAACGTTGCCGCGGTGAACAGCCAGCCAGAAGCAAAGCGTGAGCGCTGGATGATTGGCCTGTTGGCGGTCATACTGACAGCGCTGGTTTATGCCTGGTTCTATTTTACGCCTGCTGGTTTCTGGGAAAAATTGAACGCGTTGGGGTATTCAGTCTGCCACCAAATGGACGCGCGCTCTTTTTATGTCGAGGGCATCAAGTTCCCGCTGTGCGCGCGGTGTACCGGAATGTACCTGGGAGCGTTGATTGGTCTGGCTTATCATCTGGGCTGGGGCAGAAAAGGCGCTTTTCCACCGCTGCCGATTATGTACATTTTAGCGTTTTTCGCAGCCGCTTTTGGGATTGATGGGATCAACTCGTTTACGGAGCTTTTGCCTTTTGGCCAGCACCTTTACACAACAACCAACCTGACCCGCCTGATCAGCGGGGCAGGCATGGGCGTGGTGGTCAGCGCGGTGGCAGGAGCGGCTTTTAATCAAACAGTCTGGGCAGACGCGCTGGACGAACCGGCGCTGGATAGCCTGAAAAAGCTGGCTTCCATACTGATTGTGGTGGTGGTATTGCTGTTTGGAATTCTGGGCGAATATACGCCGGCGCTGTATTTCTCGGCTGTAGCAAGCGCAGTCGCTATTTTTTTGGTAGTCAGCGTGCTTTATACGATAATCGCTGTGTTCTTGCTTAAACGGGACGGTAAAATTCATTCGGCGCGGGAACTGCTCTTGCCGGTGTTAATTGGCATGAGCATGGCGATGATACAAATCATTGTGGCAACGCTTGTGCGTTTCGCCCTGACACACACCTGGGCGCCAATTAACCTGTGATTATCTACTGTCCTTTTTGGAAGAGTTATTTATAATATAAGAAGGTGTCTGGTTTGGCGCTGAGAAGGAAGAAGGTAAATGGAAGTTGTCGGAGGAATTTTGGGCGCGTTTGGTTTGTCAGCTTCAGCTGGCTTAAACGCGTATATTCCGCTATTGGTGGTGGCGCTGCTGGCCAAGTTCACGCCTTTGCTGAACCTCAATGGCCGCTGGGAAGCGCTCACCAGCTGGTGGGTGATCGGTGTTTTAGCGGCGTTATCGATTATCGAATTTGTGGCTGATAAGGTCCCCGCGGTTGATCATATCAACGACGGCCTTCAAACATTCGTCAGACCAGTTGCGGGTGCGATTGTTTTCGCGGCAAGCACGAATGCGGTGACCGATGTGAACCCGGTTTTGTCGCTGATTGCAGGGTTGTTTGTAGCAGGGTCGGTCCACACAGTCAAATCAGCCGCAGTGAGGCCATTAGTCACTGCCTCGACCGCGGGAGTTGGCGACCCGGTTGTCAGTTTTATCGAAGACATACTGGCGACGTTAGTTTCAGTACTGTCTATTGTGATGCCTCTGCTGATGCTGGTGATCTTAATCCTGGTAGTCTGGTGGATAGCTACCTGGTTTGGGAACCGCCAACACGCAAAAGCAGCAGGTGAGTAAATCAGTTAGACCGGAGGTAAGAGATGACATTTAATCAGCAACAGAATTATGTTCAACCGCAAACCACTTCAGCATGGGCGATCGTGAGCCTGATTGGTGGTATTGTAAGCTTTTTGTTCGCGCCGATGATTGCTTCAATTGTCGCGGTGATTTCGGGTTACGCGGCGAAGCGAGAGATCAGGGAGAGCAACGGGCAGGTTGGAGGCGATGGGTTGGCGACAGCGGGCTTAATTATCGGCTGGGCGAACATCGTGCTCTCGTTGTTGGCTTGTGTGTTTGTTGTATTGGCGATGGCGGGCGTGTTTGGCAGCGTCGCGCTGTGCGGCCCATTAACAGGTTGGCTTGAATCTATTTCATATTAATTTATTTAGAAGAAAGGTTTTATAACATGACTGAAAATGATAACAACAAACCCTGGGAAGATGATGGTTTCGTAGATGTGCCACAGACGCCTACTCAGGCCCCGAGCCCAATGGCTGACCAAAGCACTCAACAGATGCCACCGGCGTATACCTACGCACCCCAGCCAGTTAAAAAGAAGAAATCTACCTGGGTAATTATTTTAGTAATTGTGCTGGTTTTGTTATGCTGCTGCTGCGCGGTTGGTGGTGTAGTCTATTATTTCTATTACAATGGCTATACTCTCGATGACTTTACCTGGCTGTTGAGACCAATTCTGGCCATCTAAATTATCTTACAGTTTTAAATATGGATCAGCCTTCGAAAGAAGGCTTTTTTCTGTTGGCAAAGGAAAGTATCTCTAATACTGCCAGCCAGCACTGCCGTTGTATCTCGAAATCGATCTCAAGCTCGCCAAATTCATCCAGATCCAGCAACTCGGCCTCGCCATTCGGATAAATGAGCACATCCAATGCCAGGTCAACCCAACGCACAGTGTTTGAGGCGAATTCGGCCGGTCTGGAGATGTTGTAGTACCAGATTTTTGGAGAAGGGTTGCCAGGGGAATGAATCTCAAACCGGTTATACCAGCGGTTGTCGTAATAAGTTTCGATGAAGAGGTCACCTTTTGACAGCATAACTCGCCCGACTGGACCTGGCTTGCCGTTGAACCGTGCGGTGAGGTGGCGCTCGTGATCAGGGGAAGCCTGAGCCTCACCCTGCCAGGAAAAGCTGAAAGCCCCATTGGCGAAATATTTTTCGACCTTCAGAAGTTGGGCGCGAGTCATTGGGGAAGCACCTGAATCTTTTCGGGTGGAATGGTGACGGTGACGGATGTGCCGGCGGGATGTGGCTGACCGCTGTGCGCTTCAAGGTCCAGCCCCTGGACGCGCAAATTGACCTGCCAATAGTCACCCATAAAAACCGAATCGATTACTTTCGCATCAAAAGTATTTACCGCGCCAAGCGGTTGAGCGTTAATCAGCAGGTCTTTGGGCCTGAAAAGCAAGGCACAAGCTGATTTCTCAGGCAAGTTAATAGATTCAGCGAAGGTGAAGCAGCCAAAGGTTACTGCTGCTGTGTTGGGGGGGGCGGACATGGCTTTGATCAAATTGCCGAGACCTAAAAAGCTTGCCAGCCAGGCGTTGACAGGCTTTTTAAACAACAGCTCTGGCGCGCCGGTTTGCATGATGTGCCCCTCATGCAGCACGGCGAGGCGATCCGCGATGGCGAACGCTTCTTCACGGTCGTGGGTGACATAAATGGCGGGTTTACCGCTGCCGTGCAGGATGCGCCGAAGTTCGTGGATCAGACTGACCCGAAGGGTATGGTCGAGCGCACCGAGCGGCTCATCAAGCATCAACAGGTGTGGGTCAGGCGCCAAGGCGCGAGCCAGCGCGACGCGCTGCTGTTCGCCGCCGGAAAGCTCTGTCACCTGACGATCGGCAAACGAAGCCATATGAATTGTTTTTAGCGCCTCTGTGACCTTTTGTTCGACCTCGTGCCGTGGCAGACCTTTCATGCGCAGGCCAAAAGCGACATTTTGAGCCACCGTGCGGTGGGGAAAGAGCGCGTAATCCTGAAACATCAACCCGAAACAGCGCTCATTTGGCTGAAGATCGGTGATGTCTTGGCAATTCCAGAATACCCGGCCGGCTTCGGTTTCTTCAAGCCCAGCGGTAATGCGCAGGAGTGTGCTTTTGCCGCTGCCTGATTCACCTAACAGACACAAGAGCTCCCCCTCGCTGACGTCGAGGTCTACCCCGTTTAACAGCCATTGGCCTTCGTATCGCTTTTTAATACCCCTGAGACTCAGCATTAATACAACTCCTCACCGGGCAGCCTGATCCGCCCAATTAAAACAGTGCCGGCAGCGCAGGTCAACATCAGGATAGTAGACATTGCCAGAGCCTGCCCGTAATTTAGCGCGCCCGGCTGAGAAATAAAACGGAAAATGGCGACTGGAATAGTTGGCTTGAGAGGAGAGGCCAGAAATGAGGCAGCGCCAAATTCCCCGAGCGAAATAGTAAATGCGAAAACTACACTGGCAAGAAGCGCGCGCAACAGAATGGGCAAGTCAACCTGAAGGAAAACCTGAACTCGATTCGCTCCCAAAACGCTGGCGGCCTGGCGGAGATTGGAAGGAATGCCACGGATAGCCGGCAGCAGGACGCGAATGACAAGAGGCAGCGCGACCAGTGAATGGGCAATGGGAATAAGCAGGGAAAAAGAAGGATTATTCCACGGCGGGCGGTTGAAAACAATCAAGTAGCCCAGCCCCAGGGTAATCGCGCTGGCGCCCAGCGGCAGCATGATGAATGGTTCCAGATGGCGGCTAAGCATGGATGGGTTAGCCAGCGCGTACGAGGTGATCACGCCGATGACGGTGGAGATCAGAACGGTCGCCAGGGAGTAGCTGACAGAGTTGCGGATGGCTTCAATCGGCGGGATGTAGAAAAGAGAGCCCGTGCGATTGATAAACAGCTCCTGATAATATCTCAGGGAAAATCCGGTAGAAACTGCGCCGCGTTCGCCGCGGGCCGCGTCGAGAGTGAAGACAGAGCGGCTGACCAAACTGAGCAAAGGCATGGCGATCAGGAGTACGATGACCACGGCAACGACCCAGATCAGCGCTTTTTCACGAAAACCGCGCGGTTTCTTCAGGTTTTGCGCCTCGCTGCTCACTGCTGCTTTGCCATATTTTGGATGTTTGATGCGATTGTAGAGAAATGTCAGAAGGAGGGTGAAAACAAGTTGAATCAGTGTCAGCAAGCCGGCCACAGGCAAGTTAAGCCTCTGCATGGTTTGAGTATAGATTTCAACCTCAATGGTGGCATAACGAGGCCCACCAAGCATCATAATCACACCAAAGCTGGTGAAATCGAACAGAAAAACCAGCAGGGCGGCGCCGATGACGGTGGGCTTAAGCAATGGGAAAGTGATTTCTTTGATCGCCTGACGGTTTGAAGCGCCCAGGCTGCGTGCCGCTTCGGTCAGACGCGGGTTGAGCCGGCCGAGGGCAGAACCGACCATGCGGATGACAATCGAGGAATTGTAAAAGACATGGGCGAGGAGAACAGCAGGCAAGCTGTTAAGCAGTTTGAGCGGTGGGTCCGAAAGCTTAAATAAAGCCATCATTCCCAGGTTTATCCAACCTCGAGGACCCATTAAGGTATTAAACGCACTGGCCACAACGACAGTGGGCAAAATAAAAGGTATCAGACTTAATAGATTGAGACCTTTTCGACCCGGAAAATCAAATTTGGCAAATACATAGGCGGCTGGCAGGCCGACAAGAAGGGTTAGGAGTGTGGAGAGCGCCGCCTGATAGAATGTGAAAAAGAATATCCTGGCTACTGCCGCTGGGGTAAAAAGCTGCCAGCCAGCCTTAAAGCCAGGTGAAAAGACAAGCTTAAAGATGGCAGCCAGCGGTTGGTAGAAAAAATACAACAAGAAAGCAACTGGCAGCACCCACAACAGGAATGTCCGCCAACCAGCCCGCTTGTGCGTTTTTGCTGGCGAAGCGCCTATTTGAGCATTAAGAGTGTCCATTCCTGGACCCATTTATCTCTGTTTTCTGCGATCAAAGCGGGGTCAAGAGAGGCAGGCTTGGCGGGAATTTGAGACGCTTTTGTAAAATCTTCGGGGACAGCCGCGCCATTTAACACCGGGAAAACGAACATCTGAAGCGGCATATCCTCCTGGAAGTCTTTGCTGAGCAGAAAGTCGATAAACTTTTCGGCCAGTTCGCGGTTCGGTGTGCCTTTTAGGATGCCGGCAAATTCGATCTGACGCCAACAGGTGTCATCCGCGACGATTGAAGCTGTTGGGGATTCATCGAGCTTCGGATCAGAATAAATCAGTTCCGCGGCTGGGCTGGAGGCATAGGAAACGACCATTGGTTGAGGACCGCGCCCTGAAGAACCTGAAAAATTAGTGTAATAGGCGGTTTCCCAATCTGTAACGATGACCACGCCATTTTCCTTCATGGCTCCCCACCAGTCTAACCAGCCATTTTCGCCGAATGCAGCAATGGTGGTCAGCATAAAAGCCAATCCGGGTGAAGAAGTTTCGGGGTTTTCGACAACCAGCAGGTTTTGATAGGCGGGGTCCTGAAGTTGGCTGAGTGATTTAGGCAACGGCAGCGTTTTTTCACTGAAGTACTGTTTGTCATAATTGATACAAACATCGCCATAATCGACCGGG
>JAAYCN010000079.1 GCA_012729755.1 Chloroflexota bacterium
ATTCCCGCGATCCGTCAGGTGAAACAGAACCAGGTCGTCGCCATCGCCAGCCGCGAACTAAGCCGCGCCAGCGCTTTTGCGACCCGTATGGAGATCCCCAAAGCCTACGGCAGCTATCAGGAATTGCTCAGCGACCCTGACGTCCAGGCCGTCTACATTCCGCTGCCGATCAGCGAACACAAAACCTGGGCTCTCAAAGCCCTCGAGGCCGGCAAACACGTTCTGGTGGAAAAGTCATTTGCCATGACTGCCGATGACGCTCAGGAAATGGTCAGCTCCTCCCTCGAACACGGCTTGATCCTCATGGAAGCTTTCATGTACCGCTATTCCAACCGCTTCAACAAGATCATCGAGTTAGTCTCCAAAGGCGAGCTCGGCAAGCTGCGCCTGATGCAATCCAGTTTCAGCTGGAACCTGACCAACCCTGATGACATTCGCCTGAGCGCGGATCTTGGAGGCGGCACACTGCTCGATCTGGGCACTTATTGCGTCAATCTTTTCCGTCAAATCGCCGGCCGCGAGCCTGTCGCTGTCTCTTGCCGCGCCTATAAGGGCAATACCGCCGTTGACCTCCAGGCTGTCGGCAGCCTTTCATTCGGCGAACAGCTCGAAGCGCAGTTCTTTACTTCCTTCGCCGGCGCCTCCCAGCAGTACATCCGCCTCGTCGGCACAGCAGGTGTGCTCGAAATCGACCGCCCCTTTAACCCACATTACAAACCCACCCAAATTCTTCTCACCAAAGGTGATTCGGTTAAACGTTTCTCAATCAAAGGTGAAAACGACTATAAGAACATGGTCGAACACTTCCATAATGTTGTCATCAGCCGCGAAAGCCCGCGCTTCCCGCTTTCTGACGCTGTCAAAAACATGCTTGTGCTCGAAAAGCTCGCCCAATCTGCCAGGGAAGGCAGCGGTTGGATTACCCTCTAACCGGGGTTATCATGGCCAAATAAGGACTCCAATAACGTTCGTCAGGCAATCTTGCCTGCGGACATTTCTGATTATGCTGTTTTAATTACCTCCGGAACCATCAGCAACTATCCTGAGGTCAGCGAGGCGCGCGAACTCGTTCAGGAGCACATCCTGCGTCTGGCCATTTCAACGTTCGCGGGTGACCTGTTTATCCTGTTTGTGATCATCCTGTTATGTGTGCTGATGAACTTCTTCCTCGAGCATGAGATTAAAACCATCCGCGCGTATGACATCATTCACGCGCTCGATGAACGCGAAGCCGAAACAGACAAAGTTTTGATAAATTCCCTCGATTAGAAACCTCGTCTTGGCTAACAAAAAACCACTTCACGTGAAGTGGTTTTTTGGTTCCGTTTTTATCGCGTCGCAGTTGGAGTAAAAGTACGCGTCATCGTCGGAGTTGGCGTTGGGGTGACAATGTTCACCGGCACCTTCACCACGTCGCCGATATTCAACAAAGACTGCACAGTCCAGGGTTTCAAGCCATTGGCGATGCGATACTTGTTCGACTCGAGCAAGATGCGATCCACCGTTGAGTTGAAATATTGGGCGATCGACATGAAACTTGCCCCAGGTTCCGCGGCGTAATCAACGACTGTGCCTGGCCGTAAATCAGTCGGCAGCGGGGTCGCCGTCGGCAAAGTTTGCCATGGCGCCGGAACAAGGACCGTATCTCCTGGCCTGATCAGACAGGTGCCGGGCGGGAAGTTGTTGAGCTGCAGCATGACCTGCAAAAGCGAATCATCCAACTCAAATTTCTTCAAAATATCCCAACAAGACAAGTCATCTTCGGTTACCACATATGGGACCGGCCCTTCTTGAGTCGGCGTAAGCGTGATTGTCGGCGTGTCGCTCGGCAGGGGTGTCGGCGGCACGGGCGTTTCAGTTGGTGTCGCTGTTGGCACTAAAGTAGCTGTAGGGGTGGGCGTTTTGGTCGACAGGAATGGCAGCGCCCCACCGCCCAACCTGCCAAAAGCCCATAGGCCCAATAAGACCAGTCCAGCCACAATCAGCAGGCCGGCAATAACGCCGACAGCCGCTTTGCTGGATTTCCGACGCTTTCGATATGAGGAAAGCAAACCCTTTGATTTCTTTTTAGGCATGATGTTATCCTTTCAAGCTTTCCTGTGGAAAGTCTTTATGAAAGCATATTAATCGCTTTTTAGAGCTTTTGTCAAGTATATCATGTGTCGGGAATATGAAACTGTTGCGCAGGGCAATCGCAACTTATTCTTCAGCAAGACTTCCCATGTGGTGCACTTCAAAAGCTGTTTTGCGCCCGTGGGAACAAACATTGCGAGGCAGTAACGGGTTGGGCTGGGCCCCGACCCCTGCGGATATTGGCAGGTGATGTGGGGTTCAGAGAACATATCGAACCACCCTCTTCAGCCTCGCTGCGCTCGCCAACCTCCCTCACATTTCACATCTATTGAACCCATACACCCCCGCCGCTATTTAGCGATCAGCGGCAAATATACGACCGTTGGGTTCTCACCCGGCTGCAGCTCAAATGAGCCCGAATCACACTTGCCATCGTATCGTCCTTTATCGCGCTGGTCCACCCACAGATAGGAAGGGCTACCAGAATAAAGACCTGGGCAGTCACCGCTGCCAAAATTAACAGCCGGTGAACGCGGACGCAGGGGTATCGTGGGCGTCCAACCGCCGTAATTAGCCATAGGTCCGAGGCGCATGTCTGAATACGGTTTAACCTGGTCTTCGCCAACTATAGGATTGCAGGAATTATCAGAGAAAATGTTGCCGCCATGGGAAGGTTCCTTGCCTTCAGGCATATCGCAGACCTTACCTGATTCAACGCCCGGGGTTGGGATAACCTGGAGGATGTTGAATCGCAATGCCAAATTGCCTGAATAATTATCTACGATACCAAGCTTGCCTCTGGAAATTATTGTTGAATTTTGGATTGTTAATGATTTACCTTCACGAGTTTCAATGTTGTAACGTCCGCCCTGGTTATCGGATATGGCGCTGTTAATTATGACCATGTTGTTGCCCGGAATAATGTGAGATCTTAATTCAAAATTAACAGTGTTGTGGTGGATGGTCGACGCCCGGATATCTGTTGTA
>JAAYCN010000080.1 GCA_012729755.1 Chloroflexota bacterium
AGGTCAGTGTTCCCTGCGCACGGCTGATCGTCACCACTTTGTCTTCGATTGGCTGACGAAGCACCTCGAGAATGCGTTGACCAAATTCCGGCAATTCATCAAGAAAGAGCACCCCGCGGTGAGCTAACGAGATTTCGCCGGGGTGAGGAATGTTGCCGCCACCTACCAGGCCGGCATGGCTGATGGTGTGGTGAGGCGCGCGGAATGGACGCAAACGGATGAGCGGCGTTTTGGCGGGAAGCATGTCGCAGATTGAGTAGATGCGCGTGACATCCAACGCTTCATCGAGGCTTAATTTTGGCAGGATGGAAACGATTGCGCGCGCCAACAGCGTCTTGCCTGAGCCGGGAGGGCCTTCCATCAGTACATTGTGACCGCCAGCGGCAGCGACTTCGAGGGCGCGTTTGATATGTTCCTGACCTTTAATTTCACTGAAGTCAGTCTCAACGACAGGTTCCTGATCAATTTCAGGCAGGGTCGGCAGCGCGGGCACAATTAATGATTGGCCACCGAAGTGCTGATAAAGCTCTGTCAGAGAATTGACGGGGTAGACCTCGATGTCTGGGATAAGCGTTGCCTCAGGGGCATCGACAGCTGGAATGAACAGCTTTTTATAACCAGTCTGACGGGCTTTGGCAGCCATCGCCAAAACGCCTCTGACGTGGCGAACCGCTCCATCCAGCGAGAGCTCGCCGACGATTAGCGATTCAGCAATGGCCTCGATGGGGAGTTGGTCAGTGGCGATCAGCACGCCAACCGCGATCGGAAGATCAAAGACGGGGCCTTCTTTGCGAACTGACGCGGGGGCGAGGTTGACAGTCAGGGGTCGACGTGGATAACGCAGCCCGGCATTTTTAATTGCCGAATAGACCCTCTCACGGCTTTCTTTAACCGCCTCATCCGGCAAGCCGACGATAGTCATCCTGGGCAGCCCCTGGCCGTAGTCCACCTCGACATCAATAATTTCACCATCGAGGCCGAGTACCGCGCAGGAAAAGACATGAGCAAGCATAAGTTAAGTTTAAGGTGAACTGAAACCGATGTCAACAATTAGTTTGAGATCAATGTTGGAAGGCCTGACTGAGATTATACGAGAGTCGGCGCGGGCTTTAACGAGTGATATCATGGTAGGTGTTGATCTGTGTATTTCTAATTAGGGATAAAAAGGAGAGTTGACGCTATGAAACCAGAACTTGAAAAAGTTGACGAAAAATTGGCAAAAGAAGTCGGGGTTAAGGTTGAAAAGGCGGCGAAAAAGGCAGACAAGAAAGTTGAAAAAGCCACAAAAGACGCCAAGAAAACCGCTAAGAAAGTGGATAAAAAGGCGGAAAAAAAGGTTCAGAAGGTGAAGAAAGATACCAAAAAATCAGTTAAAGCTGCCAAAAAGCAGAAGAAAGATCTGGTTAAATCGTTCAAAGATACTTTCGATGATCTCCTTGACCGATTTAAGGATGCTGTGGACGACAAACCATCTAAGAAAAAGAAGTAATCAAGTCTATTGATATCTTCAAGGGCAGGGATCGAATCAGCCTGCCCTTTTTGTGTTGCTCGTTTTGCATGGCGCGGAAGGTGGAGGTATAAATGGTGCATTCTGAAAGCAAAACGACTCAGCGGAGGCTCAAATTATGAATCATCGACAAACAATTGGTTTTATCGGCTTGGTTATTAGCGCGGTGGTTCTGGTAATGGCTGCCTGTCAGCCTTTACTGATGCCGCCAGGCCAGATGGTTTTGAACCCATCTGCCACTCAAGACGAGGGCGATGGTTTTGTTGACGGCCTTGAAAAGGCAGCGACTCCGGTGAATACTCCTGTGTTAAACCTGCCTTCGCCTACCGCCATGCCTGGCGCGGCAAGCACGGAAATCCCCGCTGCTTCCACTTCGACACCAGTTGATGAACCGCTTTGTGTCGGCGTGGATGAGAATTTGCCTGCCAAATTTATTGAGAGTCTGCGGGGAACTGTCGAGATCTGTGAGTCTGGTGAGGACCCCGCCGCAAGTATCGGTTATGGTTCCGCTGAACTGTTGAGCGAATGGGTCTTTGCTCTGACAGGCCCTTTTAACACCGTGATCGATGGGATTGCCGCGGACGAGCTGTTCAATTATTGGACACAGGGACAGGAAAGCCCTTTTAAGGAGTTGATCCTTGATCAATCCACGCTTCATGCGGTGAGCTCGCTATGGGGGAAGCCAGTCGGGACTGTGACTGTACTCGATTCAGACCAGCTATTGGAACGAGCGTCGAAGGATGGAAATGTCTGGGCGATCCTGCCGTTTGAAGCTGTCTCTCCGCGCTGGAAAGTGATCAGCCTGGACGAACAGACCCCTCTCAGCAAGCATTTCGACCCAGCGACCTATCCGCTGACTGTGCCGATTGGGAGCCTTTCCGGGGAGCTTAGCGAGGCTGTCAAGCGCAATCTCGCTGACTTGCCGAAATCAAATCGTGTCTCAGAGAAGCTGACCACGGTCATCCTAACCGGAGTGACCGCCCTGGCGAGGGCGACTGCATATGACATGGAAATTCGCGGTGTCTTACAGCCCGCGGAAGAAGTAGCCGATGAGCTCAGAGACGCGGACATCCTGCATATCAGTAATGAAGTGCCATTCGCGGCGGATTGCCCCTATCCAAATCCATATCAACCGGGTTCGCTTAAGTTCTGTTCTGACTTCAAATATATGGAATTATTCAGATATATCGGCACAGACGTGGTGGATCTGACTGGCGACCACATGTTGGATTATGGACAACAAGCCCTGCTGGATACCCTGGCGGCGTACAGGCAAGAAGGCCTGCCCTATTTCGGATCAGGCATCAACCTGAAAGAGGCACAAACACCAGTTAAGTTTGATATTAATGGGAACAAAATCGCTTTTGTCGGTTGTAACGGCAAGAAATTTGGCTTTTTAGCCGCTCTGGATAACGCGCCGGGTGTTTTTGAGTGTGGAATGGATCGGCTTACTGAGATCATCGATCAGCTGACAGCGGAAGGTTATAACCCGATTGTCACATTTCAGCATGATGAGGTTTATTCATGGCACCCAAGCACGCGGATGATCGCGGACTTCACTGCCGCGGCGAACGCGGGGGCAGTTATTGTCAACGGCAGCCAGGGACACCAACCGCAGGCAATGGCGTTTGTTGACGGTAACCGGTTTATTCATTATGGCCTGGGAAACCTGTTTTTTGACCAGTTTGGAGTGGGTGGGGATACGGACAAGGCTTTCATCGATCGCCATATTTTCTATGATAACCGCTATATCGGCACTGAGCTTCTGACAGTGAAGTTCCTTGATTATTCCACCCCGCGCTGGATGAACAAAACCGAGCGGAATCTGATGTTGGGAACGTTATTTCTCTTCAGTGAGGACCTGGCTAAGCAACCGGAATAAAAAAGAGCTGTTTAGCTCTTTTTGGTGTGCCCTCACAGGGATTCGAACCCTGCTTTTGGCCTTGAAAGGGCCACGTCCTAGTCCCTTAGACGATGAGGGCAAATTGGCGTTTGCAGTTAGGTTTGGTATTCTACATGATGTTGCCATGAAGGTCAAGGCGAATTTTGGGCATATTGTGAGGCATATCTGGGGCAAATCTGTTTTCAACGGCCTCTGCCTTAAAACTCTTGACACTAATCGACTGAATGCGTATAATGCCTTTCTTGCCCCGGAGGCGTCAGACCGGGGTTAATTGTGTGTGTTTTAATAACCAACTTTCCCGCTCTCGGGCGAACTTCGCGTGAGGAGTGGTTAAGTGAAGATTGGAGAATAAATATATGAAGTATGCGATCGTTGAAGCGGGCGGAAAACAATTCCGCGCCGAAGAAGGTAAGACTATCCAGGTCGACCTTCTGCCCGCTGCAGTCGGCGAAGAGGTTGTCCTCGACAAGGTATTGCTGCTTGTCGATGGCGACCACGTGCAAGTTGGGACCCCTTATATTAAAGGCGCGTCCATCAAGGCACAGGTAGCGGATCAGATCAAAGGCAAGAAGGTGCTTGTTTTCAAGTACAAACCCAAGAGCCAGTATCGCCGTCGTGCCGGTCATCGCCAAAAATACACCAGGCTGCTGGTGGAATCAGTTGTAACGGAGAAGTAAAATGGCCCACAAAAAAGGTGGCGGGTCATCCCGCAATGGCCGAGACAGTCGCTCACAGCGCCTCGGCGTCAAAAAATTCGGTGGAGAGCACGTAATCAGTGGCAACATCCTTGTTCGCCAGCATGGTACCAAGGTTCATCCCGGTTGGAATGTTGGCATGGGGCGTGATTACACTCTCTTTGCTACTATTGAAGGTTTTGTCAAGTATGAGACCATGCCTGGTGGTCGCAAGAAAGTCCACGTTTTTGAAACACAGGATGCTACCAGCGTGAGAGGTTAAGTAAATGAAGACTAAGATTCAACCCAAATATTATCCTGAGGCGAAGGTTACTTGCGCTTCGTGCGGCGCGACCTGGACGACTGGTTCAACGATCCCTGAAATCCGCACTGAGGTTTGTTCGAATTGCCACCCGTTTTACACGGGTCAGCAGCAGCGTATTCTTGACCGTGAAGGCCAGGTTGATCGCTTCTATAAACGTCTGCAGGTTCGCCAGGACTACGTCTCAGAGCAGAAAGCCGCTCTGGAATCCAAAACTTCGCCTAATCGCCCAATCAGCGAGTTTAAGCTGACCGCCAAAGCGATTGAAGCCCTGAAGAAAGCTGAAATTGTCACGGTTGGTGATGTGTTGGCGAAACTTGAAGGCGGCGAGAAGGCTCTGCTGGATGTAGAAGGTTTCGGCCGTAAGTCTCTGATCGACTTGAAAAAGCAACTGCGCCAGATGGGCTATGAGATCCCTGCCGCTGCCGCGGAAATTGAGATCTAAGCCGCATTTTGGCTAATTTTTTAGTACACTTAACAGGCAGGTTTCCTGCCTGTTTTGTTATCTGGAGGTCTTATGACGCAACAATTTGGTTTAGTTGAAGTGATCGCAGGTTCGATGTTCTGCGGAAAAACAGAGGAGTTGATCAGGCGATTGCGGCGGGCGACTATCGCCAGGCAAAAAGTGCAGGTGTTTAAGCCGGTTATTGATGACCGCTATACCTTTGCCAGGGTTACCTCTCATTCCGGCGCTGATTTCGAAGCGATTCCGGTGGATTCATCGGCTGACATTTTGGCTAAACTTGAACCTGATGTGACCGTGGTTGGGATTGATGAAGCGCAGTTTTTTGATGACGGGGTGGTTGATGTTGCCCAGAAACTGGCGGATCGGGGAGTGCGCGTGATCGTAACCGGCCTCGATACCGATTTCAGGGGTGAACCTTTTGGGTGCATGCCGGTGATGGTGGCCAAAGCCGACAAGGTTGACAAACTGCAGGCGATTTGCATAGTCTGCGGTGAGCCGGCGACGCGCACGCAGCGCCTGGTCAATGGAAAACCCGCTCATTATGATGATCCGATCGTGATTGTAGGGGCGGCTGAGATGTATGAGGCGCGCTGCCGCCGCTGTCATGACGTGCCGCGGGATTGAGGAGGTGATATGCAACCCTGGCAAGATTTCATCAAAGAAGTATTAATCCCGGAAGACCAGCTTCAGAGACGTATCGCGGAACTCGGCGAGCAGATAAACAACGACTACGCTGGCAAAGAATTATTGATTATCTGCATTCTGCGTGGCGGAGTGATGTTTATGGTTGACCTGATCAAACATATCAAAGTTCCGTTGGCGACAGAGTTTATGGCGGTCTCCTCCTATGGGGCAGGCGCGCGTCAGTCAACCGGAGAAGTGCGCATTACACTTGACCTGAACACGACCATTGCCGGCAAGCATGTGCTGATTGTTGAGGATATCATCGACAGCGGCAACACATTGGCGTCGGTGATTGAACTATTGGAAACACGCAACCCGAAGGACTTGTTTGTATGTACCCTGCTGGATAAACATGAGCGTCGGGAGGTAGAGGTGCCTATTCGATACACAGGGTTTAAGATTGAGAACCATTTCGTATTCGGTTATGGTTTGGATATGGACGACTTTTATCGCAACCTGCCGTTTATTGGCACGGTGGATATTGAAAAATACGATCCCTCACTTTGACGAGCGCACGCTTGCGATTATAGAGCAAGTGCGTGCCTGCCGCAGACCCGGGCAGAAAGTTTTTCTGGTGGGTGGAGCAGTGAGAGACGCGCTGTTGGGGCGCTCGCTGAAAGACCTTGATTTTGTCACATCCTCAGACTCAGGCAGGTTAGCGCGCTGCGCCGCGCGGGCCTTGAAGGGCGGCGTTTTCACCTTGGACGATGAGAGGCAATCGGCAAGAGTCATTTTGAAGGCGGGTGAAGGCCAATCTCTTTTGATTGACTTTGTGCTGATGACTGGCGGAAGCCTGAGTGAAGATCTGAAGCACAGGGATTTCACGGTAAACGCGATGGCGGTTGGGATCGATGAATTGGGTCATCTGATCGACCCTTTGAATGGCGCAGGCAGCCTTGAGGACGGTGAGCTGCGTGTAGCTGACGAGACAGCGATTGAATGTGATCCTCTCAGATCGTTGCGGGCGGTGAGGCTGAGCAAAGCCTATGGCTTCAAGATTTCACCTCAAACACGCGAGCTGATCACGCGAAATTTGGCTGGCCTTGACAGGGTGGCGAGAGAACGCGTTCGCGACGAAGTTTTCAAATTGCTGGAGTTCGCGGATGTTCGTGATTCACTGCGGCAATTAGAGGCGCTTGGTCTGTTGGAGCCTGTCTTTCCGGCTATAAAACAGCTGAGAAACAATCAACAAAGCCAGGCAACCGCAGGTGAGCTCTGGCAGCACGCGCTGATGGCGGTGGAGTATTTGGAGACGCTGCTGAGTTGGGTTGTGGGAGGGGCGGCTGACCAGATTAAAAGTCACCACTTGTTGAGGGCAGTTGAGCAGCTCTCGCCATGGAGAGAAGGGATCAAACTTCTGTTGGAGGAGCGGTTTCAGCCTGACCGCTCGCGTGTTTGTCTGCTCTACCTTGGCGGTTTGCATCAGGTTCTCGCCTCGCATGAGGTCACGCAAAAACAGAATGATGAGTTCAATCCGCATCAGAGGTCAAAGGCGGGTGTGATTGTGTCTGGCTTTCAGTTAGCTTTAAGCACCGCCGAAATTGACTATCTGAACAAATTGGCGTGTTTTCGGACGCGTTTGCATACACTTGCTCAAAACGTAATGCGAATATCAGATCGGGAGATTTACCGCTATTTTGAGGATCTTGGCCCAGCGGGAGTGGATCTGGCTTTGTTAAGCCTGGTTGACTTTTTGGCTTCGAGGGGTGAGAAAGCGGCTGAAGTGAGTTGGCAGGTTGAGGTGGCGGCGGCTTCGAGGATGATTAAAGCATGGTTCGAGGAAAGAGAACGGGTCATTGAACCTCCAAAACTGGTTGATGGGTATGAGTTACAGAAAGAGCTCGACCTGAAACCCGGAAAATTCCTTGGAGAATTGATGGCAGTCATTCGCGAGGAACAGGCATCAGGACTGTTGGTCACGCATGAAGATGTATTGAGTTTCGCCAGAGAATACACGGCGCAGAGGAGGAAAGAAAGTTGAAATTGAACATGCCTGACGGGGCAAGTGTGGATTATGAGGTCGTTGGCAGCGGGCGACCATTGATGTTATTGCATGGCCTGGCGCTCAACCGATCGATTTGGAAGCCGGTTGCCAGGCTGTTTCGGGACGAACGCCTCTTTATCCTTCCGGATATCCGAGGGCAGGGTAAATCAACTTTGGGCAAAGCGAACGGCAGTTTGGTTCAAATCGCTGACGACCTGGTGAGATTGTTGGATCACCTTAAGATCGAAAAAACGGCTATAGGCGGACACTCCATGGGCGGGTATATCGCGCTGGCTTTTGCGAAAAACCACGTTAATCGGGTGAGCAGCATCGCGCTGATTACCAGCAACGCCCGCGCCGACTCGGCTGATAAACGTGCGGCTCGCATCGAGGAGGCTGGGAAGATTCTTCAAGAGGGCATTGAACCTTTCGCTGACGCGATGGCTGTCAAATTAACCCGCCACTTGTCAACGCAGGCGCGTGTCAGGAAGATCCTGCTAAAAACCGAGCCGGAGGGACTGAGTAATATTTTGAAAGCAATTGCCAACCGCGAGAATAACCTTGGACTGATCGCTTCTCTGCCCTTTCCAATGATGGCAATTTTTGGCAAAGATGATCAGATCGCGCCAGTTGGAATAGATGTTGAGATCGAAAGAGCCGTTCCAGCTGTGAAGCTGGTGAGGCTGCCTGGTGTGGGACACATGCCCATGTTTGAAGCTTCGCTGACGCTCGGCGCGTTATTGATGACATTGGAGTAAAAGATGGATGTTTACTTTCCAGACGATGAATATCAAACTTTATGCATCTTTGATGATGAACCGGTGACACCAGAGACCATCAACGCGCTCATCGTTGATGGATTGGAAGCGCTCGATCTGGCTGATAAAGATGTCTTGAACCTCATCCAGTTTCGTGACGCGGCAGAAGTCGAAGTTGTCAGCGAATTGTTATTGGGCACCCTCAAGCCAGCGCCGGCGATAATATTGGTGTGCGTCAGAAGCCATTTCACCCCTCAGGGGAAAGAAAGGCCTGTCGATTGGCAGGTTGAAACTCTGGCGCGCAGAGGATTGTTGACTGAAGCGGAGGCAAAGGGGCTCGGCGTTTTCTATCGCAATATTTATCCCAACCGCGATATTGCCAATAGCTTGCGTGTAGCTGTTAGTATTCCAGATGGATATCTGCCGATGTCCTGCTTGTTTTTGGGTAAGTCCAATCAGAATGAAGCTGGCCTGCAAAGGCGTTTAGAAACTAAATTCAAACGAAACAGTGGTGGCGCCGACTGGTGGTCGGCGGGATTGTGAGGATAATAATGGATGAAAAGTTGGATCTTTTCTACAACCGCCGGAGCGTTCGCAAATACGCTGATCGCCCTGTGAGTGATCAACAAATTGAGCAGCTGCTCAAAGCAGCGATGGCGGCTCCGACCGCGATGAATTTAAAGCCCTGGGAGTTTGTGGTTGTCAGGGACGCTGATCAACTTGAGAAACTCCGCAAGATATCGCCTTTCAGCAACATTAATGCGCCTTGCGCCATTGTTGTGTGCGGAAATTTGGGCGTGTTTAAGCGCCCGTTGATGGAACGCTTTTGGGTGCAGGACTGCAGCGCCGCGACTGAGAATTTGCTGCTTGCCGCGACGGCGTTTGGCCTTGGTTCGCTTTGGTGTGGGCTTTACCCCATCAAAGGGATGATAAAGTCAGTCTCTCAGCATTTGGAGTTGCCGGGTTCGGTGATTCCTTTGGCGCTGGTTTTTGTTGGCTATGGCGCGGAAGAAAAGCCGGCGCGTACGCAATATGATGCCAACAAAATATTTCGGGAGCGCTACTCAGATAAATGGTGAATCAGGTTTGTATTATCGACGCTGCAGCCTGACCTCATTCGAATGTTGACAAAAGCCAAAATTGATCTCTGGATTATCGCATCAAATGAGCGACTTTAGCTGAAGTTTCCTGGGGTTTATCCAATCAAGCCTTCAGTTTAATCAGAGGTTTTGATTTCGGGAGTCATTTTGCAGTAACTCACGCACTGTGCTTTAGGCTGAAGCTGGCAAGCGAAGCGAGACTGAAGAGGGTGTTTGGGCGTGTTCACTAAATTCGCGTTGCCCAGAATGTGTTGGGTTGCGCTCTGTGAAATTGGGAACCGGATGAGGTATGCAGTCACTTTACCCAACCTGTCTGAGTGATTTGAATAAAACTGCTTCGGTCGTTAATTAAAGCGACAGAAGTTTTTTGGTCATTCGGTTCAGCAACCACCATTTGTATTCCTGCAAGGAATGGGAAAACCAACCCAAATTAGCTTTTGAAGAGCACCCATTGTTCATGTTTTATTTAACAAAAGAACAGCACTGAAATCTACCTTTGATTGCATTAAAATACCTTTGACAATAAGATGGGGCGCGGTGCGGTATGGTAGAATACAAGGCTGGAATTATATTGTTAATAACGCGAACAGCGATATAAAAAATTCTGGAGGAATTTATGACAGACAAGAAATGGGTATACCTGTTCAATGAAGTTGAACAGGCGGAGAAGTATGCCGGGAGTTGGGATGGTGTGAGGGGTTTGTTGGGCGGTAAAGGCGCCAACCTGGCAGAAATGACACGAATTGGCGTTCCTGTTCCGCCATTCTTTACAATCACAACCGAAGCCTGCAACGCCTATCAGGCTTCTCGAGAGTTCCCTGAAGGCATGTGGGATCAAACTTTGGAAGCCATTCGGGCGCTCGAAGCCGCTACTGGCAAAAAATTTGGCGATCCTGCCAACCCATTGCTGGTTTCATGCCGTTCTGGCGCCAAGTTCTCGATGCCCGGCATGATGGATACCGTGCTCAACATCGGTCTGAATGATGAAACCGCCAGAGGTATGATCGAACTGACTGGCAATCGCCGTTTCGTCTACGACTCTTACCGCCGCCTGATCCAAATGTTTGGCAGCGTGGTTTTGGGCATCGATGACGAAGCTTTTGACGAACCCTGGGATGCTTATAAAGCTGAAAAAGGCTATAAGCTCGATACTGAACTGAACGCAGATGACATTGAAGTGTTGATTGACAGCTTCAAAAAGGTTGTGCGTGAGCATAAAGGTTTTGACTTCCCCCAGAACCCTCTCGAACAGGTTGAATACGCGACTAAGGCGGTCTTTGACTCCTGGAGTGGCAAACGCGCCATTGACTATCGCCGCCGCGAGAACATTCCCGATGATCTCGGCACCGCGGTCAATATCTGTACGATGGTGTTCGGCAATATGGGTGATGACTCGGGTACCGGTGTGGCTTTCACGCGTGATCCGCAAACCGGTGAAGACAAGATGTTCGGCGATTACCTGATCAACGCCCAGGGCGAAGATGTGGTGGCTGGCATCCGCAACACCTCGAAGATTGAGGGCTTGGCGAATGAGATTCCTGATGCTTATAACGAATTCCTGGCAGTCAGCCAGAAACTCGAAGATCACTTCCATGACATGCAGGATGTTGAGTTCACGATTGAGCGCGGCAAGCTGTGGATGCTGCAAACCCGCACCGGCAAGCGCTCTGCCAAGGCGAGCATTAAGATCGCGACCGATATGGTCCATGAAGGCCGCATCAGCAAAGAAGAAGCGCTGTTGCGTGTGACGCCTGAGCAGGTTGACCAGATGTTGCACCCTCAATTCTCTGCCGCTGAAAAGGAAGCCGCTCAAAAGGCTGACCGCGCATTTGCTAAGGGCGTGAATGCCTCTCCTGGCGCTGCGGTTGGTCAGGTTTATTTTGACGCTGATACAGCTGAGCGCATGCACAAAGAACATGGTCAGGACGTGATCATGGTGCGTCCATTTACCAAACCGGATGACGTGCATGGCATGCTCTCCGCGAAAGGTATTCTGACCAGTGAAGGTGGAGCAACGTCTCATGCCGCTGTGGTAGCGCGCCAGTTTGGTGTTCCCTGCATCGTGGGCGCCTCAGAGATTTCGATTGACATGATCAAGCGCGAAATGACCAGCGATGGTGTGACCGTTAAGGAAGGTGAATGGGTTTCACTGGACGGCACAACCGGTGAGGTTTATGTTGGGCAGCTTGCTTTAAGCGCCGTGGACGTGACCGAACAGGCCGAACTAATGGAGCTCCTGAACTGGGCTGACGAGACGTCCCGCCTGATGGTCTGGGCTAATGCCGACTACCCGCGCGATGCTGAACGCGCCCGTTCCTATGGCGCCAAGGGTATTGGCCTTTGCCGAACCGAGCACATGTTCTTTGAGACTTCCCGCCTGCCGCACGTGCAGAAGATGATCATGAATTCTGAATACACCCAGAAGAAACTCAACAACGTGGTCGAGCTTGAGAAAGCATTCGCCAGCGGTCGCCTGGAAGGCCGCTCTTTGAGTGATGAGGACAAGGCAAAGCTCCGGGCTGAAATTGATGCCGACCACGCTGAGATCGCCGCGGACCCGAAAGCCCAGGCTTACTTTGGCGCTTTGGATGTATTGCTGCCTCTGCAGGAAGGTGACTTCTATGGGTTATTCGAAGCGATGTCCGGCCTGCCGGTTATCATTCGCCTGATTGACCCGCCTCTGCATGAGTTCCTGCCGTCGATGGAGGATTTGCTGATCGAAACCACCCGTATGAAAGCCCTGGGTCAGACCGAAGGTTTGGCAGAGAAGGAAGAATTGCTGCACATCGTTGAAAGCCTGCATGAGAGCAACCCGATGATGGGTCTGCGCGGCATCCGCCTCGGCATCGTCTATCCTGACATCATGAAGATGCAGGTGAAAGCCATCTTTACTGCGGCCTGCAATGCCAAATTGAATGGTTTGGATCCACATCCTGAAGTTATGATCCCGCTGACCGGCCATGTCAATGAGCTGAAAGAGGTCCAGCCGACTTTGGTTGAGATCGCCAAGCAGGTGATGGCGGATAAGGGTGTCGAGGTTTCTTACAAATTCGGCACCATGATCGAGATTCCGCGCGCTTGCGTAACCGCCGGAGAGATCGCTGAATATGCCGAATTCTTCTCGTTTGGGACGAATGACCTGACCCAGATGACCTTCGGCTACAGCCGTGACGACGCGGAGCGCTCCTTCCTGGTGGATTACATCCAGAAGGGCATTCTGCCCAAGAATCCATTCCAGACTTTGGACCGCGAAGGGGTTGGTCGCCTGATGATGAAAGCTGTGCATGATGGCCGCAAAGTTCGCCCGAATCTCGAAGTGGGTATCTGCGGTGAGGTGGGCGGTGACCCGGTGACAATCGAATTCTGTCACCTGATCGGCCAAAATTATGTCTCGTGTTCACCTTTCCGTGTGCCTCAAGCACGTTTGGCAGCAGCTCATGCCGTGCTGAAGAATCGTTGATTATTGCTATGAGAAATCGAGGCCGCTTTATACAAGCGGCCTCGATCGTTTAATGGGCAGTTTCACTATTGAGCGTAGATTTTGACGTAGCGGTCGTAGTTTTCTGTCAGCCTGCGAATGTAAGAACGTGTTTCCTGATAGCGGACTACGCCGAGAAACTGATCAGGGTCACCATTGGAGTGTTTTTGCCATTCGATCACGCTGCCAGGCCCAGCGTTATAAGCGGCGAGGGCGAGATAGATATCGTTGTTGAAGAAAACCAGCTGACGAGCGAGATAATTCGCGCCGAGTTCAAGATTGATGTAGCCATTGTAAAGATCAGCTCGGGTAAAATTCGTCGGAAAACCGGTTTCAGCCGCGATTTGGGCGGCTGTATCGGGCATGACTTGCATCAATCCGCCCGCGCCCGCGGAGGAATGGGCAATGCCATCAAAGTGACTTTCCTGATGGATTAGGCTGTAGAGCACCAGCTCTGGCAAGTCGTATTTATCGGCAATTGCGCTCACCCACGGTTGATAATAGGCGCCATAAGTCACATAAGCAAAATACGGCGGCAAGATGGCCGAGAATGGGTAGTCTCCAAATCCAGCGAGTTTTGTGATTGATTTTGAGGCCAGAATGGCGCTCTTATAAAAACCATTTTCCAGAAATACCTTGATCAACCTGAATTGATTGGCGGCATCTGAGTCATTCTCAGCGCGGATCAGGTCAAATTGAGCTGATGCCTCATCAAAAAGGCCCAATCGGGTTAATTCAACAGCCGCTTTGAAGCGAGGCTGTTCAAACAAAGCCTGCGCATAGTCAAGATTGAGATTGGCGGGCATGACAAACGCCGTTCTCATCCAGTCGGCGGCATTCTGACGTTCACGAGTGAGGTCGACATCGAATCGTGGGGGATTAAAAAGCGCGAACGGTTCGCGATATTCGATCAGCTCACGAGCACGCAGCCCATAATAACCACTCGGATCCGCCGAAATGGCAGCTTCCCAATTCTGGCTGGCTGACACCTGATCGCCATTCTTCGCGGCCACTTTTCCCAACCAAAGATAAGCGCCTGCCAATTCGAGAGGCTGCTCAGTAAGGAGAATCGCTCTGTTTAATGCCTCAGCTGCCTTTGTCAGGTTTCCGGTGCGATAATGCATCATACCGCCGAAAAAGAGGCCATTAAAAGCCTCAGCCGAGGCAGGAAAACGTACTCCAATTGATGACCAGGTTTCGGCTGCCTCTTCAAATTGCTCAATTTGTTCTTGATATCGTCCGGTTGCCCATAAGATGCGGGCAGCGTAATCGGCTTCAGGAGTCTGTGCCACATAAACCAGACTGGTATCAATCGCAGCCTGAGGAGCGCCCATATAAGCAAATTGAGTGTATACGATGTCTTCGATGGTATCGACCCTGAATGAGGTCGTTGGATAATCCTTGAGCATCTGAGTCCAGATGTCAATGGCCTGCTTGTCTTCTGGGCTGCCTCCCTGCAGGTTCCATGCTGCGCGTTCCGCCGAATCGAAGCCGACTTTAGCCAGCCCTTCGGCGCGTACTGCAAGCGCTTTGTAATAGAGCGCTTCATCCCCTTTGAGAGCTTCACCCGCGAGATAACGATCGAACGCCTCGATCGCTAATTTGGGTTGTCCGATGTAATAATTTATCAAGCCGCGCTGGAGTTCATCAACTTCCTGTTCAGCGTCTACCAGCACGACCAACGCTGAATAGGCGTCATAGGTCTTTGGATAATTGTTAACTACATCCTGAAAGTATTCAAACCCTTTTTCGCGATTCCCGTTTGAAATTTCGAGGTTACCGATTGCCAGACCAAGACTTGCCCTGGTGTAATCGTTGGTCGATTTGGCGTAAGCCTCCTGGTAGATTTCAAGCGCCTTGTCTGTTTGATTGTTGCCAGCATACGCCGCGCCTAATTTGACAGCCAGGCGGATCTGATCATCGCTACTGGCATGTACAAAAGCATTCCGATATGCATCCAAACTGAGTTGAGGCTGATCAATGGTGGCATATAAACCGCCAATGCGCTCATACACGAAACTATCCAGAGTTTCCGGCATGTTGTTCAGGTACATCTGGTAATTGGCGATGGCTTGAGCGATCTCAGCCGGTGATGCCTCTGCGATTACGCCTAGCCAGAAGGGAGCGCGTTTGCCGGCTGGGGTTTGAGGATAGGCGTCGCGACACTCCTGAAACAACGGTTTTGCCTCATCTGGGCGATTGAGCTTGTAGAGAGTCAGCGCTTCGCCGAATAAGGCAGCTGACGCCAATGTTGGGTTCGGGTTGTTGCGATTTTGACGATAAAGCGTGAGCGCTTGCTGAAAATCACCGAAGGAAAGCGCCAAATCGGCGTCAGGAAGTCTTTCTTCAAGCGGAGGAGTTACCTCGACAGGCGCCAGGGTTGAGGTAGGTAAAAGTTGAGGAAAGCTGGTTGGTGTTGGCTCTGTTATCTGGGGGGAAGGTGTTTTTAAGTCACAAGCAGACAACAGGAACAATAAAATAAGGCTAATTAGAAAGAGCTTTCTATTTATTGAGCGAATCATGAGTTACTTATAATCGGCAGATTCGGTCTTGTCAAATCTGGGAGACGGCATGGTGTCTTGAGGAGAATCAGTACGTTGCGGAGAATCTGTCCGCAACAATTACCTAAAAAAAGAAGTTACCGCTGATCCAGCATTGGAATGAGAGTTGAGCGAATTAAGGAAAGCGTTTCTGTGAATGCGTGTAGCCGCTTCGTCTCGTCGCCTTCAACCAGCGCCGGATCAGCAAAACCAACATGAATTGCCGGGGACTCGCTAAGCCAGGCGGGGCATGCTTTTGCGGCCTGATCACAAACCGTGATGACAAGATCAAATTTATCATCTTTGAATTGTTCAACTGGTTTGGAATACCCCTGATGAAAAATGCCCTGTTCCTCAAGGGCTTGAAAGGCCATTGGGTGAATATAGCCGGCGGGCTCTGTGCCGGCGCTGAAAGCGACCCACTTATCCCAGAGGTCATTATTGATGGCAGCTTCGGCCATCTGGCTGCAAGCAGAATTGCCTGTGCAGATTATCAAGACGCGTCTGCGCTGATCGAGCTCGGGATCGTCGATGGACTTGCTCTGTGGCCCGATGATCTCGCAACCAGCAGGACACTCGGCTAATTTCTCATTGGAGAACTCACCGGCAACCATCTGGCTCAATAGATTTTTGGCTTTTTCGGCGTCTTCCGATTTAACATAGACGAACGATGAACCGATTTCGCCAATGGTTGCGCCATAGATATGGCTCAGGCTCTCTGTGGAGACCATAGCACGGACTCCCTGGGCTTCAAGAAAGCCGCGAACCATTTCTCCTTCGAGCTCGCCGTGACCCCTGAACACTTTGACGAGGTCAACAGTACTATCAAATTTCATTCATACATCCAATCTTCCGTGCAGCGCTTCCACTCGACCAATTCTTCAGGTTTGAACCAGAGGGCAATTTCCGCTTCGCCATTCTCAACAGAATCAGAGGCATGAATCAGATTTAAGCGAGCCTGTAAGGCAAAATCGTGCCGGATCGTGCCCGGCGCAGCCTCAGTCCCGCGCGTTTTTCCAACGGTTTGCCTGATCGCGGCAATCGCGTCAGGTCCAGTCCAAACCATCGCCATCACAGGAGAACTGGTGATGAACTTAATCAGGGGTTCATAGAAGGGTTTGCCCTGATGGACCGCGTAATGAGCTTTGGCAAGTTCAAGGGGAACTAACATGAACTTCGCGGCAATCAGGCGCAAGCCTCTGTTTTCAAAGCGAGAAATAATTTCGCCGATCAGACCACGTTGAACACCATCGGGCTTTATCAAAACTAAAGATTTTTCCATTACTCCCTTTCAGTTGGTTTGGAATTGGTTATTTCTTCGAACAATGTCCAGAGCACTTGATTGTCTGGGTGTAAGCTTAAATAATCGCGCAAACTGCGCGTAGATTCGGCGAGAAAGCCTGGGTCATTAAGATGAGCGCGGATAAAGTCAGCGGCTTTTGAAGGGTCTTCGTTGAGGAGGGTTTTCATTTCGTCGATCGGATGACTGAAAAGCTGGCCTGTTGGCACGGTGTCTTTTGGCGTCTGTGGTTCTTTTTGCCAAAGGCCATTTTGATTCTCGAACTGGTTGATTTCGGAGAAGTGATTAACTGGTTCCGCTATATCGGCTTTGCTCAACTCACTGTGATTAGCCGAGAAATCCTGATCAGATAAGTTAATCCGCTGTGTGCGATCATTTTCGTTTTCATCCGGCACGTTTTCCGCCTGACGCGCAAAGTCAATCAGCCAGACTGGCAAAGGCTCCTGATCAGTTTCCTGGGCTGGCTTAGAAACGCGCATCGCCGGATCAGCCGCTGACGGGCGGACAGGGACGGCCTCAATCCGGACAGGTTGTGTCTCCTCATTGGCGGTTGGATTATTAACGGATTGACCTGTGGGAACAGGTTGAGTACGTTCAAAATCCTCCACGTCATTCACCGAGGTAGTCGCGCAGTTTTCGGCGCACGGTTGGATGGCGCAATCGTGTGAGGGCCTGAGCTTCGATCTGGCGCACACGTTCACGGGTCACGCCCATTTTGCGGCCAACTTCTTCAAGCGTGTAAGCCTGCCCGTCCAACAGACCATAACGCAACTGAAGGATACGGACTTCTCGAGGCGGCAACGAGTCCAAGACATCTTCAAGGTGTTCGCGCAGCAAGTTGTTGGTGGCTGTTTCGTCTGGCGCGGGGGCTTCATCATCCTCGATGAAATCGCCAAGCGTTGAGTCTTCTTCGTCGTCTGTTGGTGTCTCGAGAGATAAGGGTCGCCGAGCCACCTGGATCATATTTTCAACTTTTTTAGGAGGGACATCCAGCGCTTCTGCTAATTCTTCAACGGAAGGGTCCCGACCAAATTTCTGGGTGAGCTGGTGTTGCACTCTGAGCAGTTTATTGATCTGGTCTCCCATATGGACCGGCACGCGGATGGTGCGGCCTTGGTCGGCAATGGCGCGGGTAACAGCCTGTCGGATCCACCAGGTGGCATAAGTACTGAATTTATGCCCGCGCTGATATTCGAATTTTTTGGTCGCGCGGATCAACCCGATATTACCTTCCTGAATGAGGTCAAGAAAAGGCACTCCGCGCCCCATGTATTTCTTGGCGACACTAATCACCAGACGAGAATTGGCAGTAATCAGGTGTTCACGGGCATTCCAACCTTCCTGAATGTCGCGTTTAAGTTCTTCGCGACGTTTTTCCCGCAGGTTCCCTTTGGCGAGTTCTTCGCGCGCTGCGCGGCCTCGCTCAATTTTTTGAGCGAGCATCACCTCTTCTTCAATGTCTGAAAGCAGGGGAACGCGGGAAACCTCTTTAAGGTAAAGCCCAATAGTGTCGTCGGTGTCAATATTGGCCAAGTCATCAAAAGATGGCCCCTCATCGAATGTCTCGGCTAAATCATCATCATCTGGGTCGGACTTCGGCTGACCTTCTTGAGTATTGGTCTCTTCGGTATAGTTGATGCCTGCGTTCTGCAGGGCGATATAAGCCTCATCCAGTTGATCCGGATACATCTCGGCGTCGGGAAAGAATTGGAGGATGTCATCGATGGTGACATAGCCTTTTTTTCTTCCCAGATCAAGTAATCTGGTCAGGGCAGATGATTCTGAGTCCTCGTCGAGGACGGGATTATTATTGTTAATTCGCGCCATGTGTTGTTTGGACACCTTTTCTATATATCAAAAATCGCACGTCAATAGAGTACAATATTTTTTATCGAAATACAAGCATTTTTGCACCCAATTTGTGGAATGGGTTTTTCTTTGCGTGTAGAATCGGTTTTTTTATGGAGACTAATGCAAACTGACATAATAGTCTGGTGATTTGTGGAAATACATCGTTCAACATTTTTTACTTCAATGAGAAGAAGTGCCAATCTTTGGCTGCCTTTGTTATCGATCCTTGTGGCTGCTATCGTGACGATAGCCAATCTTGAAATCCAAAAGCGCTATAGCCGGTTTGATGACTTCGCACCACGATGGACAGCGGCGCGTTGGTGGCTGCGTACCGGCGCATCACCGTACAGCGAAGAAACTTACGCCCAAACAAAGCTTATCCAGGGCGATTATGGCTTGGCGCCTAATGGTTTCGATAACGGACATTTTGTCGAGCCAGCCTTTTATATATATTTTTTCCTCCCCCTGTCTTTTATTGAGTTTATTGTGGCGCGGGCGTTTTGGATGACAGTGTTGGAATTTTCGGTGATGGTAACTGTCTGGCTGTCGATCGACCTGGTGGGGTTCAAAGCCACAACGTTAGAAAAGTCGATCTTATCAGCGCTGGTGTTAATCTTTCCACCAGTGGCGAAAGCTATTCTGAGCGCAAGCGTGCTTCCTTTATTCATGATGTTCCTAATCTGGGGATGTCAGTTGGCGCTCAAACGACAAGGTACAGGCGCTGGCATTTTATTGCTGCTGTGCCTTGGCTTGGTCCCCGAAAGTTTGCTCGTAGCCACCTTTTTGATGGCCTGGCTTGCTTCAAGACGAGACAACTCTTTTTCGAGAGTCTATCTTATCGAGCTGGTATTCCTGATCGTGGTGACATGGATACTATTCCCGGACTGGGTCGCAGAATGGTTTGGCAATTTTGTGCGCCTGCACCCTGATCTCAGCTGGGTGAACACCCCACTGAACCAGCTGGCTCAACTCAAACCAGCTGATGGAAAGATAATTTCGATCATTTTGCATGGTCTGCTCGGGATCTGGCTGTTGGTTGAGTGGTATGGAATTGGAACATTCAGTGACCGGAAATCGGTCTGGAAGTTGGCTATGACACTTAATTTGATCTATTTTTTTAATTTGCTTACGCAGGGTGTCTACCTGCTTTTAGCTCTGCCTGCGCTCTTTCTGGGATATAAGCTTCTCGTTGAAAAGTGGAAAATAATTGGTAAAATAAGTTCTTGGATTGGTTATCTCGGTCTATTCGCAATTTATATCAACCGATTTTTCAGCGAGCCCGACCTGACTTTCATGGAAACAACATTTCCGGCAATTCTTTTGCCATTGTTGACTTTGATCGTACTGCAATGGTTCAGGTGGTGGGCGACGGAGAGTCCTGAAGCGCTGATTGAATCGGATTAATTTTGGAGGAACAATGGCAAAGAAGAGGTTCGCAATTCTGACAGGAGGCGGAGACGTCCCCGGTTTGAATCTGGCAATCAAAAATTTTGTTCTTGGCGCTGAAGAAGAAGGCGCTGAAGTGGTCGGCATTCGCCGCGGCTGGGGCGGGTTATTGTGGTATGACCTTGATGATCCTGAAACACAGAGAAAGTACACAATGGCACTCGACCGGAAAATCGTGCGCAGAGTCGATCGAACTGGCGGTACCTTTTTGCATACCTCACGCACTAACCCACAGTCGGTCAGGCCCAAGGACATTCCTGAATTTCTTGCGAAGTCATCTCTCGGCAAACAGGTAAAAGAAGATGGCAGCATGGATTATACCGACCATGTGATGAAAGTGCTTGATCATCTGAAGATTGACTCGCTGGTGACGATAGGTGGCGATGACACTTTGAGCTATTCAGCCAGGCTGTCAAAGGATGGTTTCCCGTTGATTGCCATCCCGAAAACGATGGATAACGATGTGAATGGCACCGAATACTGCATCGGTTTTTCCACAGCCATTACTGGAGCGGTTTCGTTGTTGACTAATTTCAGAACGTCGGTAGGTTCACATGAACGCATCGGCGTTGTGGAATTGTTTGGACGCAACTCTGGCGAGACAAGCCTGGTAACCGGCTATCTTTCTTATGCGGATAGAACAGTTATCTGTGAGGTGCCTTATAATCCGCAGAAATTGACCGAATTGCTGGTTAAAGATAAGCATGATAATCCGTCTCATTACGCGATCGTTGTAATCTCTGAAGGCGCGATGACCGATGATGGAACGGTTATCGAGTCGGGCGAAGCAGACGCGTACGGCCACAAGAAATTGGGTGGAATCGGTGAGCTGTTGGCAGACCAAATTAAGCTGTTTTCAGGATACAATACCATGTTCCAGCGACTGGCCTATCTGGTACGCAGTGGCGCGCCTGACATGGTTGATCGGATGGTGGCAATGAATTTCGGCACGCTGGCATGGCAGTTGACCAGCCGTGGTGAATTCGGCAAAATGGTGGCAATCAACAACGGCCGCTATAACGCAGTGGCGCTCTCGAATGTCAGCCACACTTCCCGCCGGGTGGACGTGGATAAGTTTTATGATGTGGACCAATATCGCCCGCGCATCAAGAATATTGTTGGCATGCCGATGTTCCTCGAATAATGCAGATCGCCCGGCTGAAAAGTCGGGCTTTTTTTCTTTTACAATTATTGGCTATGACATCTAAACAAACACTTGTCCCTGATAAATATATCGTCGTACCGCGCGTGCTTATCTTTGCGTTTGACCGGATTGGAAAGGTATTGTTGCTCAAAGGCGCTCCGACCAAGAAGATCTGGCCAAATGTTTGGAATGGATTAGGGGGGCACATCGAAGCGGGCGAAAGCCCCATCGAAGCTGCACAGCGGGAGCTCAAAGAGGAGTCCGGCTTAACCGCGGGAGATTGGAAGTTATGCGGTGAAATAGCCATCGATACTGGTCAGCGGCAGGGTATCGCGGTATGGGTTTTCAAAGCGCAAATGCTTTCGGGAGAGTTATCAGATTCAGTAGAGGGTGAACCAGCCTGGTTGACCCTGGAAGAAGCGTTGAAGCTTGACCTGGTAGAAGATTTATACACGCTGCTGCCGATTGTGGCTGGGATGACCGAAGGTGAAAAGCCTTATTGGGTGAAATATTCGTATGACTCCTCAGATCAGCTGCTCATGCGAATCTGGCGCTGACCGTTCAAAAAAGACCAACAGCGTGTCTCCGTATTTGCGCCGATCAAACTCTCTCAGGTTGAGATAAGTCTTTTCTACCCATTCGATGGGGTTGATCTGAACGATGATCTGACCATCTTCTGTAAGTAGCTTCGGCCTGCCATCGATCAGGGTCATAGCTCGCTGCCACATTTCCTTATATTGGGGAGGGGCTATATAAATCAAATCATAAGCGCCTGTGTTTGTGACGAGAAACGTGAAGGCGTCTGCGCGAATCACTTTAGCCTGACCGGTAAACCTGGTAGTGGCGAGATTGGAGTGGATCGTTTGAATAGCTTGCTGACTTTTGTCGAGAAAGGTGACGAATTTCGCCCCACGGCTGAGCGCTTCGATCCCTACCGCTCCTGTCCCGCCAAAGAGATCCAAAATGTTGTTTTCAAGGATTTCGGAACCGAGGATGTTGAAAAGCGCTTCTTTGACAATGTCCGTAATCGGTCGGGTGGTGTCGCCCGGGACAGTTTTGAGCCGCATGCCGCGGGCGTTGCCGCCGATTACACGCAGACTGCCTTTCATCGCCGCTCCTTATCTGGTTGAATTTGAAAAGTCCAAACGCGATTGCCAAAAAAGTTGAGCAGAATTACGATGCTGGTTGAGATGGCCCAAGCGGCATTTCGACTGAGGAATTCACTTGTCAGCCCAAATAGTTCAATTCCTTGAAAAGATACCTGGAACAGGCGATTCAGCCAGGGCAACATCAGGCTGCGGATGCCCAAGCCAATCAGATTGATGACAATAAACTTAGTCATTTGCAAAGAGGTCCTGTTTTTGCCAGCTTCTGGATAAACCACAGCACGGCTGAGAAAGAAAGACACGATGACTGAGGTGATAAACGAAATTGTCTGTGAAGGAACAATCTGCAGCTTGAGTTTACCCGCCAGAAGGTTTAGGACACCAAAGTCAACGATCGTATTAACCAATCCAACCATAGTGAAGCGCAAGAAGCGCCTTATTTCGGATTTGGGTTTGGGGATCATCTTAATTGCCGAGCTTGGATTTGAAGTAATCAATGGTTTTGGTAAGGCCATCTTCGAGCGCTACTTTAGGCTGCCAATTGAGGAGTTCTTTTGCCTTGCTGATATCAGGCTGGCGGCGTTGGGGGTCATCGCCCAGACCATCGGCATATTGGACGATCAACCCGGCGGGGTTGCCGGTGATGCGGTTAATCACTTCAGCAAACTCCCTGATGGATATCTCAGCGGGGTTGCCAATGTTGACCGGCAAGTGCTCGTCTGACTGCATCAGGCGTAAGATGCCCTCTACCAGGTCGGACACATAGCAGAAGCTGCGGGTCTGTGTTCCATTGCCATAAATGGTCAACGGTTCGTGCCGCAGGGCCTGTTGAATGAAGTTAGGCACAACCCGCCCATCATCCAGCCGCATTCTGGGACCAAAGGTGTTAAAAATGCGTACGATGTGTGTACCGACACGGTGAAAACGATGGTAGGCCATGGTCATCGCTTCGGCGAAGCGTTTGGCTTCATCATATACGGAGCGCGGGCCGACTGGATCGCAATTTCCCCAATAGGTTTCGTCTTGCGGATGCACCTTGGGGTCGCCATAAACCTCGCTGGTTGAGGCGAGCAGGTATTTCGCGCCGTGTCGTTTGGCTAATCCCAGGGTATTTAACGTGCCGAGGGCGCCCGCTTTGAGCGTTTGAATGGGCAGGTTGGGGTAACCTAAGGCGGAAGCGGGGTTAGGGCTGGCTGGTGAGGCGAAGTGCATAACGTAATCGAGCTTCTCTTCGACCTCGATATGAAGCGAGACATCCTGGCGCATCAGACGAAAGTTGGAATTGCCTGCCAGATGCTGAATGTTGGCAATATCTCCGGTAATGAAGTTGTCCAGACCAATGACCCGGTGACCTTCGGAGAGCAATCGATCTGTCAAATGTGAGCCTAAAAAGCCTGCCGCGCCGCTTAAAAAAATACGCATGCCAACATCCTTGATGATGAATTTCGCCTCAAGCAGAGTATAATAACCTGACTTAAAGACGGGTGAATTATAGCATGATGGAACAATTGCCACTCAATTCGAGCGAACCTACTAACCTCAAAACGCTTGAGGCATTACTTTTTTCCGCGCCTGGCCTCTCATCAACTGACCAGCTGGCACAGGCAATGGGGCTGTCTAAACGCGATGTCGAGAAACTGATTGCCGCGCTGACTGAGCACTACCAACGGGAACATGGGCTGAGATTGCAAAAAGTAGGCAATCAGTATCAACTGGTGACAGCCGCCGAGTATGCGAAGCCGATTGAAACCTTTCTGGGGTTGGAAATTACCACGCGTCTGACTCAGGCAGCGCTGGAAGCGCTCGCCATCATCGCCTATAAGCAACCGGCGACAAGGCCGGAAATTGACGCGATTCGCGGGGTGAATAGTGACTCGGTCGTGAAGAGCCTGCTCGCGAAAGGTTTGATTGAAGAGGCCGGCCGCTCCGACGCGCCCGGAAGGCCGATTCTTTATACGGTCACTACTGATTTCATGCTCCACTTTGGTTTGGACAGCATGGATCAACTGCCCGAAATTGACCTGGAAGGTTTACTGAACCGCCCTGCCGCTGAGGAAGAAACAGAACAAAGGATTTTGAAGGACTAATGGCAGAAGAACGCGTACAGAAAATATTGGCCGCGGCGGGATTTGCTTCTCGCCGGGCGTGTGAGACGATGATCGAGGCGGGACGTGTAAAGGTGAATGGTCGAGTCATTCGACTTGGTGATAAAGCGGATCCGGAAAAAGACACGATCACGCTCGACGGCAAGATGATCAAAACGAATGTTAAGAAATATTACATCGCGCTAAACAAACCGAAGGGCTACCTTTCGGACATCGATGAGACTCACCCGGCACCAACGGTGAATGATCTGATTGATATTCCCGAGAAACTTTTCGCGGTCGGAAGGCTGGACTTGGACAGCGAAGGGCTAATCTTGATGACCAATGACGGTGAGATTGCCAATCGCCTGACCCACCCGCGCTATCGGCACGAAAAGGAATATGAAGTTTTTGTGATTAAGGAACCTGATCAGGAACAACTGGAGATCTGGCGGCGGGGCGTCGTGCTTGAGGATGGTTATCGGACGCTGCCGGCTCAGGTGGAAGTAATGACCAATTCAAACAATGGTTCCTGGCTGAGAATCATCATGCGAGAAGGCAAGAAACGGCAGATCCGCAAAACCGGGTCACGCATTGGCCTGCCTGTAGCGGTGATTAAACGCGTGCGCATCGGCACGCTTAAACTTGGTAATTTACGCGTTGGCGAGTGGCGCCATCTGACGCCCAAAGAGTTACGCGATCTGAAGGTTTATACGGGATTAGAAAAGCCTGCCAAGTGAAGCAGGCTTATTTGATCTAACGATAACGAAAAGCAGCGAAATTTTATTCAGATTTGTCGGCTGTTGTCTCATCCTCAGTTACAATCGCTTTGCCTTTGGCGTGGTCGAGCAAGGTCGCGTTGAGTTTCTCTCGCTGGTCCTGATCCAGCGGTTTAACGCACCCATCCCGGTCAACGCGCCGGATATGACGTTTTAATTCGGCGAGGTTGATCACTGGCACCGGCGACCCGGAAACATCACCCAGCTGGGTGGTCTTCATCACGACGACCAGAACTGGTTTGATGGTCGGCAGATTCTCATCAGTAAAGCCTTTGGACTTGAGATAAGCGGTGAGCTCGGCCTGGTTGACTTCAGCTTCGCGCGTGGGGTTGCCGATGCCCTCCTGCCCCAAGGTCTTCAGCAAAAAGTTGCCCCCTTTCTGCTTCCATTTGCCGTTCTCATACGAAATCAAACCGTTGGCAGTGATCGGCAGGATGACCCAAATTCCGCATGGACCGGTCAGCAACATCGGCAATGGCGCGGAATAAACGAAGAATGAGTATTCGTGGCGCAGTTTTTCGAAGACCTTTGTAAAAACCTCGTCGATGCGGGGCGTTCGCGCGAAACGGCTGGTGAAATACATGCCTACCTGGGAGAGCACGAAGCCAAGAATCAGGGCGATATATGAGAAGAGGACACTGTTTGTATCGTGCTTAAAAGCGTACACGAGGCCAAGCGCCAAGATACCCAGGCTTCCCAGCGTGGCAACTTGGGCAATCTTTTTGCGACTATTGATATAACGTTGATTAATAACGAGTTTCATGCGCTCTATCCTTCTGTCTTTTGAAAAGTATCTTTAAGCGTTCCGAGAAGGTTTTTCTCGATCGCCTTTTTGGTTTCCATGATTCCGCTCAACACAGCCCTGGCATCTGACCTTCCATGACCGATAAACAGCAGTCCGTCAATGCCTAGCAGCGGCGCGGCGCCGACTTCATTGGGGTCGAGCAGTTTGCGCACCTTGTTGAAAGCTGGTTTGGCTAATAGCGCGCCAATCTTCGTGCGCAGGGAGCTGAGCAGCTCGGCTTTGAGTGTTTCGAGGAGAAGTTTAGCCACAGATTCGCTGGCTTTGAGCATGATGTTGCCGGTAAATCCATCAGTGACCAACACGTCGACTTTGCCGGCAAAAAATTCTTTTGCTTCGACATTGCCGACAAAATTTTTCAGTTGATCGCGCATCATTGGGCCAGCAGATTTGACCAGGTCATTGCCCTTACCTTCCTCTTCGCCATTGGCGAGCAACCCCACTTTTGGGTTCGCTTTGGACTGCATCAAACGTGCGTAAATGGCGCCCATTTGGGCAAATTGCACCAAAAATTCGGGACGGGATTCTGCGTTGGCTCCGATATCCAAAACCACCGCGCGACTGTCTTTTACGGGAAAACTGGCGCATAGCGCCGGGCGTTGAACGCCTTTGATCAGGCCAAAAGATTTCATGCCGAAATACATTGCCATGCCGGTGTTGCCCATGGTGAGAAAGGCATCGGCTTCACCCGCTTTGACCAGATCCATGCCAACGCGCATAGAGTTGTCTTTCTTGGTGCGTGCTTCTGCAATGTGATCGCTCATTTCGAGCGCCTGAGGCGCATGAATGATGCGCAGGTTCGACTGGTCGCTTGAAAGGGCGGCGAGTTTTTCTTTCAGGATAGTTTCGTCACCAATGAGGATGATCTCCAAATCACTTTGTGAAGCCGCCATTAGAGCGCCTTCCAACTCAGGTTGGGGGCGGTTGTCGCTGCCCATCGCGTCGAGAACAATTCTGATAGTCATGGCTTAATTTCCTCCCGATCGCGCTTGACATTCAAGTCGCGTCGCATATAATTCATACTCACGCTCGCGCTGGTGCTGGAATTGGCAGACAGGCATGGTTGAGGGCCATGTGCCGCAAGGCGTGAGGGTTCAACTCCCTCTCAGCGCATCAGGATCGGTTTTCCGATCCTTTTTGTTTAAGGGAAAACTCGCGTCAACCAAGTAAGCGGGTTGACCGGAATTCCGTTGATATCAATTTCAAAGTGCAAATGAGGACCAACTGATCGGCCAGTATTACCAATTTCGCCGATCAGATCTCCTTGCTTGACCATTTGGCCTTGTTCGACATTGAACTTTGCCATGTGCATGTAAACCGAATAGACCCCAAGCCCATGATCGATGACCAGCGTGTTGCCGCGCACGACCTGATCTGGCATTACCGCGACAACTTTGCCATCGGCAGGGGCAATGATGTCAATCCCGTAGCAATAGCCAAGATCCAAACCGGTATGGTAATAAAGGCGTGGGTCGTCGTTGTAGGTGCGCCTGCTACCGAAGAAAGATCGGATGCAATCATAGTCAGCGGCGGGGTAAATCCACTGGCCGGTCCAGAACTGTTGGTTGGAAACAGGGCTGACCAATTCGGCGAAGACTTTGTTCTCATTGATCACATTGCTGTCTTCAATCGTATTTGGGTCTACCTGCAATGGCTGATCAGTTTCGAAATTGCCCGAGTTGAGCACCACATATTGCACAAATCGGTAAGCCCCGCTGTCTGAGGGGGTAAACTCGAGGGTCAGCGGATAGATGCCAGGATTTTTAAGGGCGTTGATGCCTCCGAAAGCCACATAATTACCCGTTCCCAGGTCAACAAAAGGCGGTTTGACGCCGTCAAAATCAGCGGCGATCTGCATGTTTTTTTCCGCTTCGACCTTGACTACCCAGGTATTGCCCTGTCTAAAAGGCAGGTTGTTGATCTCAATCGACTTAACACCGGGTACGGCCAAGCTTCCAGCGCTGGCGTGATCGGCAGCCACAAAATAAGTATCGCGGGGCAAAGCGTGAATTGGGTCGCTCAATTGGTTGTTCTCAGAAATCTGCCATGGGTTAGCCCTTCGTTGAGCGGCGATTTCTAACAGCGATTGCCCTGCCAGTACTGATGGCAGGGTTTCGACAGGGGAGGCGTTTTCGTCGAAAGCGAGAATGATCTGACGGCCAATGTACAGTTCGGATGGCGAGGTAATGCGATTCAGTTTTGCCAGATGGGCGGGTTGGGTTTGGCTGCGGCGCGCGAGGCTGGTCAGGCTGGCGCCCAGCGGGGCGTATTCGGTGGTGAGAATGCCTTTCATGCCGCTCAAACCTGGAATATATAGTCTTGTTCCAATGCTAAGTGCGTCAGCTGAGGTGCGGTTGTTGGCGGACATGATCGCGTCAATGGTTGTGTAGAAGCGATTGGCGATATCGGTGAGTGTGTCTCCGCTTTGGACGATATAAACTGGCAAAGTCTGTGTTTGAGCAGAGGCTGCCTGATGCGGCAACAACCCAAGAATCACAAGAATCAGGACAAAGAGGGCGGTTAATACGACGCCTGGTTTGGGTAAGTTTCGGTTGGTATAATCGATCATATTACAAGCCTAAAGTTTACCATATGCTATCGAAAGGTCTATCGCTATGAAAATCACCACTTGGAATGTCAATGGATACCGCGCTGCGATCAATAAGAATGCGCTGGAGTGGCTGGATGACTGTCAACCTGACGTGCTCGGCCTGCAGGAAATCAAGGTTAAACCCGACCAGATTGCCGAGGAATATCGCGGACGAGAGGGATACAAAACCATTTGGAATTCTGCTGAACGTCCTGGTTATAGCGGGACGGCGGTTTTTTATAAAGCTGAACCCCTCGAAGTCGTTTTAGGCATGGAGCGTGATGAATTTGACTGCGAAGGCAGGGTGATTCGGCTCAAATACCCTGATTTTTATTTGTATAACGTTTACTTTCCAAATGGTGGCGAAGAAAACAAACGTGTGCCATTCAAGCTGGATTTTTACGCCCACTTGCTTGATCATTGCGACGCTTTGCACGCCAAGGGCGAAAATGTCATCATCACTGGCGACTTTAACACCGCCCATAATGAAATTGATCTGGCACACCCCAAAGCGAATGAGAAAAACACCGGTTTTCTCCCCGAGGAACGCGTTTGGATTGATAAGTATCTGGCGCATGGGTTTGTGGATGCTTATCGCGCGCTTTACCCTGACCGGGTTGAATATACCTGGTGGACTTATCGCATGAACGCGAGGGCGAGGAATGTGGGCTGGCGCCTGGATTATTACCTGGTCAGTGAAGGATTAATGCCTAAGGTGAAAGATGTGATTATTCACAGCGAAATCATGGGCTCTGACCACTGCCCAGTCAGCCTGCTGATTGAATAGGTATAAATCCGCACGTCTGCGCGTAGCCGCAAGGATAATGGAGCAAAAACTGGTAGTTTTGATCGTAGAAGATGAGCAGGTCATCTCAGATGGTCTGGTCTATCTGTTGCAGAACGAAGGTTTTGATACGCTTGTTTGTGGGGATTTTGACTCCGCGCAGTCCACGATTGAAACAAAAGCTTTTGACTTGGCCCTGCTTGATCTCAACCTGCCGGGTGGTTCAGGCTATCAGCTTGCGCGGTTGATCAAAGAACAATCGAACAAGCCTATCATCATGCTGACCGCGTTGGACAGCGAAGCTAACGTAGTGATGGGTCTTGACCAGGGCGCTGATGATTACGTCACAAAGCCATTTCGTGTCCGTGAACTGCTGTCGAGAATATATTCAGTTCTGCGCCGCTATCGCCACAGCGAAACAAAGACAAACCGGTTGAAACTTGGTGATGTAGAGATTGATGTCTCACAAGCTAAAGTATGGAAGGGCGAAAAGGAAATCCTGCTTACCTCGCTTGAATATCGATTGCTGCTGATCTTTATTTCAGAACCCCGGCGTGTCTTTTCGCGCAATCAGCTTCTGGAACGGCTATGGGATTGCGCGGGTGAGTATTTTAACGACAACACATTGACGGTATATATCAAGCGTCTGCGTGAGAAGATTGAGGATGACCCGCAGCATCCGATTTTGATTACAACGATCAGGGGATTAGGCTATCGTGGCGGTGGGGATTGACGCGCAACCGAGAATTTTCTTTGTATCTTGCCATCTCACTGGCGATCAGCTTACTGGCGATTTGGCTCGCCTGGAGAATTGATCGAACCGCCGGATTAATCACCTTGGCGTTGGCTGTTTCACTTGTCGGGCTGTTTGTTGGTCTGACGGTCTGGCGCTATCGCGAGATCAGGAATCTTTCAGAACTGCTCAATCTAGTGGCGAGAGGTGTATATAACACTGAACCAATAGAGAGCCAGGAAGGGGAGCTGAGCGTTTTGCGCAGCGAGCTCTATAAATTGATCGTTACGCTGCGCGAGCAAGCAGAAATGTTGGACCATGACAAACGCTTTTTGATGGAGGCGATTTCTGACATTTCGCATCAGCTGAAAACACCCCTGACTTCGATGAATGTGATGGTTGACCTGCTGCGGGATGAGCATCTCAGCGTTGAAAAACGGTTGGAATTCACGCATAATATTCACTCTCAATTACTGCGCATGCGGTGGCTGGTCAGTTCGCTGCTTACTCTGGCGCGCCTTGACGCGGGCGCCATCCAATTTCAACCCACGGCGGTGTTGGTAAAGCAGTTGGTTGATGATTCGGTGGCGCATCTGTTGATCCCGATGGAGATCAAACAGCAAACGCTTGAGCTGGTCGGAGATGATGCTCTTGCCTTTGCTGTTGACCGAAAGTGGACGGCAGAGGCGATCAGCAACGTGGTCAAGAACTGCATCGAACACACTCCCGAAGGTGGGCTGGTGAGCATCAGCTGGCAGGATACAGCGCTTTTTGCTGAGATCAAGATTAGAGATAACGGGCCTGGTATCGACCTGAAAGATTTACCTTTTGTCTTTGACCGCTTCTATAAAGGCAGGCAATCTGGCAAGGAAAGCGTTGGAATTGGCCTGGCGATGTCTCAAACCATCGTAAAAGCGCAAAACGGCACGATTGAAGCTGAAAACTGCCTGCCGCACGGCGCGCAATTCACCTTGAAGTTCTACAAACCGCTTTAGTGACAAGATTGTCATTCAGATCGTCACTTTTCTGTCATTCTTAGCAGCTAAACTATGCTTATAAAACCTGAATTGGAGCAGATAAATGGAGATTTTAAGAGTCGAGCATTTGACCAAAACCTATCAGCAGGGAGAGACGACGATCGCTGCTTTGAATGACGTCAGTTTCAGTGTGGAGAAAGGCGAGTTTGTCGCGGTGATCGGCCCTTCCGGCTCAGGCAAGTCAACTTTGCTGCATATCATTGGCGGTGTCGATAAACCAACGAGCGGAAAAGTTTTCATCGATGATGTGGATATTTTTAAACTTAAAGAAAGCAGTCTGGCAATTTTCAGGCGCAGACAAGTGGGGCTGATTTATCAATTCTACAATTTGATTCCCGTACTGACAGTTGAAGAAAATGTGACCCTGCCGCTGCTTCTGGATGGCCGAAAGGTCGATGAGGATCAGCTTGGGGATGTGTTGACGACATTGAACCTGAACGATCGACTGGGTCATCTGCCCAATCAGCTTTCGGGGGGGCAGCAGCAGCGGGTTTCGATCAGCCGGGCTCTGATTACCAGACCGGCAATTGTGTTGGCAGACGAACCCACGGGCAATCTGGACAGTCAGTCTACGGCTGAAATTGTCGAGTTATTGAGCTTATCGAATCAAAAGTACAAACAAACCCTGATTATGGTGACTCATAACGAACGCATTGCTTTGCAGGCTGACCGAATCATCGCCATCGTAGATGGGAAGATTTCGCGGGATGAGGTCATTCGAAAATGAATATTATCACCAAGCTTACTCTGCGTTATCTGAAAGAAAACCGGCAGCGCACTTTTACCACCATTATCGGGGTGGTGATTTCTGTGGCGATGATTGTGGCTGTGCCGACTCTGTTGGCGTCAATGATCGATCTGGCGAGACGGCAGACTGTCAAAGAAAATGGCGATTGGCATGTTTCTTACTCCCTGGTGCTGGCCAAAGATCTTGAGCTGATTCGAAAAGACGAAAGCACCAGTTCAATTGCGCTCTCGCAACCAATTGGTTTTTCACCCTTAGAGGAATCGCTTTCTTATAATAAAACGATGATTTATTTCACCCGCATGGATGAGAAGGCAATGAATACTTATCATGTCGCGCTTGTTGAAGGAAGATTGCCCGAGGCGGAAAACGAAATTGCCTGGTCTTCATCGATTGCCAGCGAAGGCGGCGTCATTCAAAAAGTTGGTGATGAAATTGAGGTCGTGATCGGCGATCGGATCGTGCCAGCTGATGAGAAGAATCCAGAGAGGGTTCTTTCACGAGAAGACTACACAGCTTATTCGGACAATACAGGAGAGGTTGTCGAGGTTTTCAGACCGCGAGAAACCCATAAATTTTTGATCACAGGCATTATTGATCCCGGAACGCTTGAAAATTATCCAGCGATTGGATTTCTGGCCATGCAATATTTAGACGCTGACCACCTGGAGCCGACTGATCTGGTAGATGTCGCCGTGAAATGGAAGCAGATCGACAATGGGGCGAATAAAAACGCGAACAGATTATTGACTAAACTGAAGATCAACGCCGAACAGATTGATTTCAATCATTCGCTGCTGAGGTATTACGGTATTTTGAGTGATAGGAATATGGCCATCCTGTATGGTGTGGGAACGATACTGTTGGTCTTGATTATCGTGGGGTCTGTCGCGCTGATTTATAACGCTTTCGCGATTTCTGTGGTTGAACGCAGCAGGCAATTTGGCATTCTTTCAAGTGTTGGCGCAACCAGATTTCAAAAGCGGTCTGCTATTCTGCAAGAAGCGTTTTTAATTGGGCTGATAGCCATCCCGATTGGATTAGCAGCTGGCACGGCCGGTATCGGGCTAACGATGCGTTTCTTGGAGCCGCTCTTTGAGGGGGTGGTTGGCACGTCCTCTGAACCTTTAAGGTTGGTATTTTCTCCGGGCGCGCTGGTGACTTCGGTGATCATCGCGTTGATCACCTTGTTAGTCTCTGCCTGGATTCCCTCCAAACACGCTGGTTCGGTGACGCCGATTGAATCCATCCGTATGACACAAGACCTGCGGATTAAACCGAAAGATGTCAACACCTCTGACCTGACCAGACACCTATTTGGTTTTGAAGCTGAATTGGGCCTGAAAAACCTGAAGCGTAACCGCAAACGCTATTCGGTGATTATTTTTTCGCTGGTAATCAGTATTGTTTTGTTCCTGGCTGTTTCATCTTTCACGATTTATGGCGATAAAGCGGCTGATCATTACGCCAAAGAACTCAAGTACCCAGTTTGGGTGAGGGTTCACAGTGATGTCAATGTTGAAAAGCAGGTGCAAATTCTGAGTGAGATCGCGAGACTCGAAGGTGTGACCGACTCGATGTTGATTAAGACTGTTCCATTAGATATTCAACTTGAGCCGGAACAGATAAACCCTGTGATCAGAAATACCCGCCAGCCAGAGGAGTACGCAGAATTTGGAGGAAACACACCAATTGCTTTCGCCATCCAGTTATTGGGACAGGCAGATTTCGATAAGTTTCTGGCTGCCAACAAGATCAGCGAACTTCCGCAAAACGATCAAGAAGCGGTTCCGGTGGTCTTGATAAACTCTAAAACCCTGCTTATGAGCAAGGATAAGTATCAGCCCATCGATCCCTTTTTTGTCGAAAGAGGAGAAACTCTGGAGGCAGCGGTTCACCTCAGGGACGGTATCACTGAAGACAAGGTGAAGTTAAAGATTGCCGCTATTGCTGCGGAGATGCCCAATGGCGACGTCGGATTTGACCTGTCACCCCACATGCTTTTAGTGGGAGTTCGTGAGACCTTTGACAGATTAGCCCCGCCAGCAGCTGATGAGCGATCGATAGGTTGGGTCTACCTGCAAATGAACGCGGCGGATACCTCAAAGTTGACCAATGATATCCTCGCTTATCAAAATACTCACCCGGTTGGCGGTCTGATGATTCAGGATATTAATGCATATCAACGCGCAGAACGTAATATAAAGGTGATCACTAAAGTCTTTTCTTATGGTTTTGTTATTTTGATTACCTTAGTGGGTATCGCCAACATCTATAATACGGTGATGACCAGCGTTGCTCAACGTAAACAGGAATTTGCCATGTTGCGCGCGGTCGGGATGACTTCTGAAGGTCTGAAAAAGATGATCAGGTATGAGAGTTTGTTCTATGGCTTCAGGGCGCTGACTATTGGGCTGCTTGTTGGCACGGGAATAAATTACCTGCTCTTCCGACAGATTTCAGAGGGTTTTAGGTTGAAGTTTCAACTGCCCTGGCTGGCGATTTTGATTGTCATCGTGGTGATGATGGCAACTGTCGGGCTCACCACGCTTTCGGCGTCAAACAACGCATCAAAAGATAGTATCGTTGAGGCATTGAAGAATGAGAATTATTGATTCAGTTATCAATTTACAGGGCGAGAGACTGAATTGGGTCGATTGGAGGAGTAAAAAAAGACGGGTTGGTTTTGTTGTAGCCCAACCCGTCCGTTTAACCTGAAAAACTTACTATTTCTGCAATTCCTCAAGTGGGTAGCAACAGACGACTAACTCTTTGGCGGCTTTGAGTTCATCCGCGCGGCGCACAGGCGTGTTATGCGGGGCGTCATGCAGCAATTGCGGATTGGTGCGCGCCTCTTCAGCAATCTGAATCATCACATCAACGAAGCGATCCAGCGTTTCGAGGGTTTCAGTTTCGGTCGGCTCGATCATCAGCGCTTCTTTAACAATCAGTGGGAAGTAGTTTGTCGGCGGGTGGAAGTCGAAATCCATTAACCGTTTGGCAATATCGAAAGCATGAACATCGGGAATGTCTTTCCAGAACCCTTCAAGTACGAACTCGTGCATGCAGGTGCGATCGTAAGGCAGGGTATAAGTTTCTTTGAGTTTATGCATCAGGTAATTGGCGTTGAGCACCGCTTTTTCAGCAATATCGCGCAAGCCTGCGCCGCTATGCATAGCGATGTAAGCATATGCCCTCACCATTACGCCAAAGTGGCCGTAGAAGGACTTCAGCCTGCCGATAGATTTTTCGGGGTGATAAAAGCCAAAGAGAGGGGGATTCTCATCGTCACCAGGTTCGACAATCGTCACGACACAATCAGGCAGATAAGGCAGCAATTTCTCGTTGACCGCGACAGGGCCTGAACCAGGGCCGCCGCCGCCATGGGGCGTTGAGAAAGTTTTATGCAGGTTGTAATGAAGGACGTCAATGCCAATATCGCCTGGTCTGAGCACGCCGAGCAAGGCGTTCATATTCGCGCCATCGCCATAAACCAGGCCACCGGCTTCGTGAACGACGCGGATTACTTCCTGAACGTTTTCGTCAAAGAGACCAAGCGTGTTGGGATTGGTAAGCATCAAGCCGGCCAGGCGGTCGTCGACCAGTAATTTCAAGGCTTCGAGGTCGATATTGCCGCGTTCATCAGAAGGCAATGGAACAACTTCAAGACCGATCATCGCTGATGTGGCGGGGTTGGTGCCGTGGGCGGAATCGGGGATGAGAATTCGCTTGCGTTGCGGTTGCCCATGATCGAGATGGTATTTTCGGATCATTAGCGCGCCGGTAAATTCACCCTGAGCGCCCGCGGCGGGCATTAGGGTAACGCCGGCAAAACCGCCGATTTCTTTCAACCATTCCTGCAGTGTGTACATCAGGTATAAATTGCCCTGCACACTTTCTTCTGGTTGAAGTGGGTGCGTATAGGCGAAGCCAGGAAGACGGGCAGCGACCTCGTTGATCTTGGGGTTGTACTTCATCGTGCATGAGCCAAGAGGGTAGAAACCAAGATCAATCGCATAATTTTTCTGTGAAAGCCGCGTGAAGTGACGCACGACTTCAAGCTCGCTCATCTCTGGGAGGGGCAGGTCTTCGCGCTCGAAACCGATCGGAAGCGCGACTTCCTCAACGTCGGGTTCCGGGAATTTGAAACCGACGCGGCCTGGCGAAGAAAGTTCATAAACGGTAGGCTCAGTCATGGGTCACCTCCAGGAGGGTGTCATGGAGAAAATCGATATTTTCTCTGGGCATTTTCTCGGTTACTGCGATTAGCAGGCAGTTTTTCAGCTCAGGATAATCATGTGAAAGATCATAACCGCCGAGAATGTCATAGCCGCGCAGGTCGAGCAGCAGGTGTTCGGTATTGACTGGCGCTTTAATCACAAATTCGTGGAAGAACGGAGTTTCGCTGAAAACCTGGCTGTATCCCGTGACGGCATTAATCTGGCTGGCCGCGTAGTGAGCTTTTTGATAGCATAGGTTGGCGACTTGTTTGAAGCCTTGCTTACCGAGAAGGGTAAGGTAAATGGTCGAGGCCAACATCATCAAACCCTGGTTGGAGCAGATATTTGAGGTCGCTTTTTCGCGGCGAATGTGCTGTTCACGCGCAGTTAAAGTGAGCACGTAAGCCAATTGACCCTGCACATCAGTAGTCTGGCCGACCAACCTACCGGAAATCTTGCGGATTAACTCTTCATTGACCGCGAAGAAACCGAGATAAGGACCGCCATATGAAAGCGGAATGCCCAGCGGTTGACCTTCACCGACGACAATATCCGCGCCGATCTCACCTGGGGGGGTGAGGAGGGCGAGGGCGGTTGGGTTGACCGCGACAGCGACCAAGGCGCCTTGAGCGTGTGCGGCCTCAATAAGGGGTTTGTAATTGATCACCCGACCAAAAAAGTCAGGATATTGCACGATGACGACGGCAGTATCGTTATCGATCAGGGCGGTAAAGTTTTTGAGATCCGCGTCAATGCCGACTGCCTGCTCGTCACCGGTTATGGTCAGGTCTGGATTCCCCTGCATGTAGGTGCGGACTACCTGGCGATATTGCGGGTTGAGCGCGCGTGAGAGCAAAACTTTATGGCGTTTGCCTCTGAAGTGGTGATAGGCCATGATGACAGCCTCTGCGCAGGCAGTGGCGCCGTCGTAATGAGAGGCGTTGCTGACGGACATGCCGGTTAGCTGGCCGATCATACTCTGGTATTCGAATATCGCTTGCAGTGTTCCTTGAGAGATTTCGGGCTGATAAGGCGTATAGGCGGTATAAAACTCACCACGCTGCAGGAGGTTGTCAACCGCCGCCGGGGTGTAATGGTCATACGCGCCGGCGCCAAGGAAGCTGATCAGCTCCTTCGTGCTGCCGTTGGAGCTGGAGATTTCATCAAGATCCGCGGCAATTTCCATTTCGGTTTGTTGTGGGGGCAGCTTCAGGTCGGGAAAGCGAAAATCTTCAGGAAGCTTGTCAAACAAGTCCTCGATTTTTTCGACCCCGATTGTCTTAAGCATTACCTCCACATCCTGGGGGGTGTGGGGTGTAAACATGTTTATCTGCCCTGACAATAAGCTTCGTAGGCTTCGGCGTCCATCAGGGCGTCTAATTCTGACTCGTCATCCAATTGAACCTTAACAAGCCAGCCATCGCCATATGGGCTCTGGTTGAGCACTTCGGGGGTATCAGACAAGCCGCTGTTAATTTCAAGGATGGTGCCGCTGACTGGCATGTTGACCTCAGCCGCCGCTTTGACAGACTCGACAGTGGCCAGGCCTTCACCTGCCGCGACCTTTTGGTCAGGGTCAACTATGAATTCAACGTAAACCACATCTGACAGCGAATCCTGCGCATAGTCAGAAATGCCGATTGTACCAATGCCGTTTTCGACCTTGATCCACTCGTCGGATTTCATGTATTTCAGATCTTTTGGATATTCCATTGCACTCTCCTGTGTCTTTTACATTAATTAGAAAAGGCGCATTTTTACATGAGCCTCTGTCATTCCGTTTTTACTCACTTCAGAGGGACCATGGCCGGGTTGCTTTACCTGAGAGTTTCACCCATGTGGGCTTGCCCCTTCGGTGCCATTTATGAATTGGACTCTTCCCGGTCAATCCTGTTATTTTTAATTTTAGCCATTCAAGACGATTAGTCAAGCCGCGTTAGAAATTATTAGAAGGTTAGTCAGATGTTTTTCTGCCGGCTTGTTCAACATAATCGAGGCTCTGGTGCCTGAAATAAGTATTGTAGAGGTCTGCGTAATGGCCACCACTGGTTAATAACTCACTGTGAGTGCCTTCTTCAATGATATGGCCGTTCTCGAGCACGATAATGCGGTCCGCACCGCGGACTGTTGAGAGGCGATGAGCGATCATGACGCTGGTGGAATGTTTGAGAATGAGATTTAAGGCAGCCTGAATTTGCATTTCAGTGAAAGGATCAATGCTGGCTGTAGCTTCGTCGAGGATAAAAATAGAAGGCTTGTGGACTAATACGCGCATCAAAGCAACCAGCTGACGCTGACCCATCGAGATATGCGCACCGCGCTCACCGACGCGTGTGTCCAGGCCATGGCTGAAAGTGGCGAGCCATTCACCCCCGCCGATCTGACTGGCGATCTCAACTATTTCGGTTCTGGTGATATTGGGTTGTGAGAAGCGGATGTTTTCTTCAACAGTGCCGTCAAACAGAAAAGGTACCTGGGTGACGATCCCCATATGTTCACGGAGCGTCTGCATGTGATAATCACGAATATCGCGATCGTCGATCAAGACACGGCCTTCCTGGAACTCGTAAAACCGGGTGATCAGGCGGGTGATTGATGACTTGCCCGCGCCTGTATGTCCCACAATGGCGACATTTTCCCCAGGGGCGATGTTGAGGCTAAAGTCCTTCAATACCTCGTTGCCATTACGGTAGCGAAAAGTGACATGATCGAAGTCGATCTTTCCGACCAACGTTTCAGGCTTGAAATCACCGGTTTGGGTTACTGATCGTTTGGCGTCAATCAGCGCAAAGATTCGTTCCGCGGCTGAAAAACCGGCTTGAACTTGAGCCCAGAACGAAGTGATGCTCAATATTGGGAGCATGAAACGATCAGCGCTAAGCACGAACAAATACCAGGCGCCAGCTGTTATTACGCCGGCGATCACTGATCTCGCGCCAAAATAAACCAGAATTGCGGCCATCAAGCCGGTTAAGAGACGGGTCGTTGGGAAAACGATGGAAAGGACCAGTCCGCGTTTTATGTTCACCTGGTAAGATTCCACGTTGGAACGCTGAAAGTCATCGAGAATAGTCATTTCCTGCCTGAAATTTTTGGCCACTGAGATACCGCTGATAGTCTCTTTGATCGTGGCATTAACATTCGCCATAGCGCGCATGCCCTCAATGGTGACGCGACGGGCAAGCTTGCGATAGGTCAGAATGACGATCACAAGCACTGGCACGATCAGGAACAGGATCCCTGCCAGGTGGTATTCCGTGCGGATGAGGATAATCGCAATTGCAAAAGATTGAATAAAATCACTGAGCACACTGGCAGTCAGCGAAACCATGGTGCCAAAATCGCGCGTGTCGCTGGTGATGCGAGAAACAATTTTGCCTGATGACAATTCATCATAGAAGGCCATATCCTGGCGCATGCAGGCTGCGAAAGCGTCGGTCGAGAGATCGCTGTTGATCGCAGCAATGACGCGCACGGAAAGACGTTGGTTAATGTAATAGAGGACGAAACCCAATACCTCGATAAAAATGACCGCGACGACGAGCAGAAGCGTGGTTGTGGTTTCTGGATGAGCTGAACTACCCTGGTCGAGCACCCGTGAAACCAGCCAAGCCGGAAAGGCTCCGCTGACACCTGAAATCAATACGATCGTGAGGATCAAAAGCAGCTTGAACTTGTGAGGCTCGGTATAGCGCCAGATGCGCGACAAAAGGCGCTTATTCGAATACTTCCGATCGTAACTTTCGCTGGCTAAACCCTGGTGAAAACCCATCAAGCCTCCGTAAAAATTGCTCGATATGCCTGACTGGACTGCATCAATTCTGCATGTGTGCCCATATCGGAGACTTGTCCATGTTTAATCACGATGATCAGATCTGCCCAACGAATTTGTGACAGACGGTGGGTGATGATGAATGTGGTGCGGCCCTGAGAGGCGATCTCGATCGCTTTTTGGATCTCATCTTCGGTTTTGCTGTCGATCGCGCTGGTCGAATCATCAAGAATAAGGATGCGCGGATCAGTCAAAAAAGCTCTGGCGAGTGCTAAACGCTGGCGTTGACCGCCCGAGAGGGTGGCACCGCGCTCGCCGATGACGGCCTCAAAGGAACCTTCGATATCATTAATAAAATCGCTGGCCTGAGCGCTGGCAGCGGCACGTTCAACCTCGTCAAAACTGGCTTTAGGATCACCAAAGGCGATATTGTCTTTGACGCTTTTCGAGAAAAGAAAGATGTCCTGTTCGATAATTGAGATCTGCGAACGCAGGCTGTCAAGTTTCCAGTCGCGCAGGTTGACTCCATCGACCAAAACGCTTCCAGCGCTGGGATCATAAGTGCGGTTGATCAGACGCACGAGTGAAGTCTTGCCTGAACCAGTCTGTCCAACGATGGCAACGGTTTGGCCGGGCTTGACGTGGAACGAAATATCTTTGAGCGTATCTTCCCCCTCAGTGTACGCGAAAGAAACGTGCCTGAATTCAACATCTCCGTGCATAGGCTGCGCGTAGCCATTTTCGTTCTCGTCGAGATTATTCTCAGTGTTCATAATCGAGAGCAGGCGGCGAGCGCCTGCCACGCCCAAAGAGATTTGAGAGTAAGAACGGATGGATGTGTTCGTCGGGAAGCGCAGCAGGGTCAGCGAGGTAAAGTATGAAGTTACCATGGCCAGAGGAATCTGGCCTTTCTGGAACAGAATAATGGCATGCAACAGACCAAAGCCCATTGCCAACGCAAGCAGCAGCAGCGGAATAAATTTTGCTTCAATGTCGCCTTGTCTAACGCTGGCGTCGCGATAAGCCTTGATGTTTTCTTCGAATAAAGCGATCTCACGCTCTTCCTGGGCGGCTGATTTGACGGTTTCGACTCCATCGATGTCCTCCGCCAGACGGCTGTTCATGCGGCCGAAACTCGATCGTACATCATTGGTGATTGGGGTCAGGATGCGGATATAGTGGGAGATGAAGAGAAAATAAAAGAGGATAAACAGCGCCGGGGTGAGCAGCAAGGCTGGGTGTATACTCCAGCCGGTTGCCAAAGGAATGATTAGAAAGTTGAAAGAGCCAAAGACCATGTTAATGCCCGGCGAATAAAGGTAGTTGATCTCTCGGATGTCGTTGGTCGCTCTTGCCATCAGGTCGCCGACGGACTGGAGAGTGTGAAAGGTCATGCTCTTGCCGAGCAAAGCAAGATAAAACTCTTCACGCACGTCGGTCTCAACTTTTTGCGCAGTGACCTCAAAGCCGAAATTACGCGCGAACTGAGCCATGCCGCGCAAGGACTGAGTGAGGCCGACGATGACAGCGGATCGCAGAATCGCGGATAAATCAGGCGAACCGCTGGTCAGTTGAGTGAATACTTTCGCATATTCGAGGACAGAAACAGAGGCTAAGGCGGCATTGCCAATCGCGCCAGCCATGGCAATCACAAAGGTAACCCAATGGTGTATTGTATGAGATGCGATCCACTTGATTGGGCTAGTCCGATTGGTTTTATATTTGAACGGAACAGTGAACTCACTGATAGTCATTAATTTATCGAGGCGCTTGCCCGCGCAAAATGATTCTACTATCTTCCTGCTGTTTCGATACCGCAAAAAACAAAAATCATCCTTTTTTCGAAAGAAAATAATCAACAGACCCGCAAAATGGCGGTTTTGTCAGCAGTAAAGCACCTAAACGTGCGGAGTGTGGTTTAATGGGGCGAGGAGTCAACATGTACCTGTCGCGAACCAGACATTATTCAAAGCCCATGTTGAGCGTCGATGGTGTTAGCTACCTTTTTCCGGGCGGAAAGGTGATTCTTGATGATATCAGTTTCACCGTAGGTCACGGAGAAAAAGTAGGCTTGATCGGGAGCGTTGGTTGTGGAAAGTCGACCTTGCTTTATCTGATCAAAAACTTCCTGACGCCATCGCAGGGAAAAATCAGCATTTCAGGCATTGAAGTGAATCGATCGAATAAAGACAAAATTCGGGCAATGGCAGGGCTGGTGACTCAAAATCCGGATGATCAGCTTTTTTCAAGGTCCGTTTATGACGCAGTTGCGTTTGAAATGATCGCTGCCGGCAAGCCCAAGGCAGAAATCACACAAAAGGTCGCCCGGGCGCTCGGATTTGTGCATCTCACAGGCAGTGAACGGCGTAATCCTTTCAAGATGAGCGGAGGTGAGAAGAAAAAAGTTGCTCTGGCCGCCTCGATTGTCAATGACCCGCTTTTGTTGCTGTTGGATGAGCCGACCGCCGGTCTCGACGCGGGAATTCGATCAGAGTTAATCGAATTGCTTGACAGTATGGATAAAACAATGCTGATCGCATCACACGATCTCGAACTGATTGGGCAGTTGACGACTCATACGGTTGTTCTGGCAGGTGGATACATCATCGCGAGCGGACCGACTTCGGAGATCCTTTCAAACCACACGCTGCTCCTTGACCAGGGTTTATTGGGGTAATTTTCACAAACACCTTGACCATTTCTCAGACAGGACTATAATCAACTCTGATTAATATTATTAATCAGATTAAATGGTCTGAGATGAAACAAAAAGACGAATTACTTACGTATCTGGCAAAATCGGTTGTTGAAAAAAAGAGTATTCCCAGCATCCCGCAGTTGAGTCAGGAACTCGGTATCAGCACTGCCAGTGTGCGTGAGCAGCTTGAGGTTGCCAGGCGACTAGGCATAGTCGATGTGAAACCGAAAGTCGGCATTCAGGCTAAGGCTTTATCGTTGACCGAACCGCTACTTACCGCGCTTAATTATGGAATCGCCGTGGATTCATCCATCTTTGACCAGTTTGCTGACTTGAGAAAACATCTTGAGTTGAGTTATTGGTATGAATCAGTTTCGTTGCTCGTGCGCAGCGATATTGATAAATTGCAAATGCTCGTAGATCAGGCATGGAATCGTATTCAGGGTCATCCGATGCAAAACCCTGAGCGGGAACACAGGGAATTTCACCTTTCCTTCTTCAAGCGGCTTGAAAATCCGGTGGTAATCAGCCTGCTCGAGGCCTATTGGACGCTTTACCATAAGGTGGGTGTGACGCAATTAATGAATCGCGAATACCTGATCTCGGTGTGGAATTATCACCAACAGATGGTTGACGCGCTGCGCGATCGGGAGTTTGAAAAGGGCTATAACGCTTTACTGACACATATGGATTTGGTGAAACAAGTGCGTAAGGCTGTATTGAAGCAAAGATTTGAATAACAAGGAGAACTTTGTTGAATGTCTAATGACGAAAAACAATCTACATCAGTTCTAGAGCCGATAGTCAACGAATTCTGCATGACTATCTGTACGGTTAATGGCTCGGGGAGCGCCACTGCCAACGGCACGTTATTCAGGGCGCTGTTTAAGATGGGCATCCCGACTTCGGGCAAGAACATCTTCCCCTCTAATATCAAGGGAATGGCGACCTGGTACATCATCCGTACATCCGCGAAAGGTTATACCGGACGCGTACCATACGATGATATCGTGGTCGCGATGAACCAGAAAACATTCCTGGAGGATTTAACTTACCTGCCTGAAGGCGGTGTCATCTTCTATGATGATAACATCGAAATTCCTGAAGGAACACGCAGCGATCTGATTTTTTACCCGATGCCGATTAAAGAGCTGACTAAACAACTTAATCCTCCCCGCAATTTGCGCGATTTTACCGAGAATATGGTGTATGTTGGCATTGTTGGACAGGTGTTGGGCATCACGAAGGAAGCGTTGCGATACGCGATTAACCAATACTTCCCGACCAAGCCGGCTGTGGCTGAAACAAATATGAAGACTATTGAGCTTGGGTATGATTGGGCTGAGCAAAACCTGGAAAAACGCGATCGTTTCTCAGTGCGTGAGATGTCCCCGCTGGATGATTGCATTATTACCGATGGGAACATCGCTGGCGCCCTGGGTTCGCTCTTTGGCGGGATGGAATTTTGTTCATGGTACCCGATCACACCCGGCACGAGTTTAGTCGAAGCGGCGATCGAGTACGCGCCGAAATTGCGTAAAGACCCCAAGACAGGCAAAATGACCTGCGCGATCCTGCAGGTCGAAGATGAGCTGGCTGCTATTGGCGCCGCGGCTGGCGCCGGATGGGCGGGGCTGCGTTCACTTACCTGCACTTCTGGGCCAGGGCTCTCGCTAATGACAGAAACGATCGGCCTGGCGTATTTCACCGAGATTCCGGTGGTTATCTGGGATGTGCAGCGGGTTGGCCCGAGCACTGGCTTGCCCACGCGCACCGCGCAAGGCGATCTTGGCTTCATGTACACGCTCGGACATGGTGATACGCAGCATATTATCCTGATCCCCGGCAGCGTAACTGAGTGTTTTGAGCATGGTTGGAAAGCCCTGAATCTAGCCGATAAATATCAAACGCCTATTTTCGTGCTCAGTGATCTTGACCTGGGCATGAATCAATGGATTACGAAAAAGTTTGAATATCCTAATAAGCCGATTAATCGCGGCAAGATCGTCTGGGAAGAAGACCTGAATAAATTCGCTGATTGGGGCCGCTATATGGACATTGACGGGGATGGAATTCCATACCGGACGGTGATGGGTAACCAAAACCCGCGAGCGCCTTATTTTACACGCGGAACTGGCCATAATGTCTACGGCAATTACAGCGAAGATCCGAAGGATTGGAGTGACCTTATTCGCAGAATTGGCAAGAAATTCCGTAAAGTCGTCGAAGACCTGCCGCAGCCTTTCTTTCGCAATGGGCCTGAGGACGCCAATATCGGCTTGATCGCCATGGGCTCTACGGAAAACGCCATGATCGAAGCTCAAGACATGCTCAACGCCGCTGGCGTGAAATGTGATTTCATGCGCGTCAAGTCGATCCCGACCAGCCCATCAGTCCGTGAGTTTATCGCTTCACATGAACGCAATTATGTTGTTGAGCTCAATCGAGATGGGCAGCTCTGCCGTATTTTGAAGCTTGAAATATCGGAATATTCACACAAACTGATTTCAATTTCTGAGATTGGCGGCTTGCCTCTGACAGCCGTTTGGACACGCGACAGCATCGTCGCTCTCGAAAAGGAAAGAAAACATGGATAAAACAACTGAAGTCAAAGCAGAACGTAATCTGATCGGCCTGACGCCACAGGATTATAAAGGACGACCAACCACGCTTTGTCCGGGATGCGGCCATAATGTCGTTTCAAACCAGATTCAGGCGGCTGTCTATGAACTGGGCATTCTTCCTGAGAAGGTTGCCAAACTCAGCGGCATTGGCTGTTCATCTAAAAGCACCAACTATTTTCTGGAACGCTCGTTCGGCTTTAACAGCTTGCACGGCCGCATGCCCAATCTCGCTACTGGCGCTTCTTTCGCGGACACAACGGTGAAGATTATTGGCATTTCGGGTGATGGTGATACTGCCAGCATCGGTATGGGGCATTTCAAGCATGTCATACGTCGCAACGTGCCCATGGTTTATATTATCGAGAACAATGGTGTTTATGGGCTAACCAAAGGTCAGTTCTCAGCTACCTCCGACCTGGGTCTCGAGCTCAAACATCAGGGTAAGAACATGCTGCCTCCGTTGGATTTGTGCATGGAAGCGTTGATCAGCGGGGCCACCTTTGTCGCGCGGGCATTCTCAGGGGATACCAAACAATTGCGTGAATTGATTAAAGCCGCTATCAAACATGATGGCCTGGCGATTTTGGATGTCATCAGTCCCTGCGTGACTTTCAATAATAAGGATGAAGCGCTTCAGTCTTATACCTGGGGACGGGAGAATATGGCGCCGATCCAGGACATTAAGTTTTACCCATCGTCCGCTGAGATTATTGATCGCGACATGCCAGAAGGTGTCATGCAGGAAGTTGAGCTGCCGGATGGTTCAGTGATCATGCTCAGAAAGATCGAGCGAGATTATGATCCAACCAATAAACATGCCGCGCTCGATCTGCTGACTGAATCATATAAGACTCACTATTTCGCTACTGGTTTGATTTATATCGCCCCAAAGAGCTCGCCGACGGTGCATGATCTGTTTGACCTGGTGGATGAACCTCTTAATCGTCTGACACTGGATCGCATTCGCCCAAGCGAAGAAGCTCTCGAGAAGATTAATCTCGCTTTGCATTAATCTTCTGCGAGTTATCCTACTAAATTAAACAAAAAACCCTGAAAAAGGGTTTTTTGTTTTGGCATGAATCTCAGCCCTGAATGTTATAGAGTAAGGCAAGGTTGGGCTTGCGGAAGGTGCCGACCGGGAAGCCGCTGATCACCACCACTTGGACGCCCGGTTTTAGATCAGTTGAGGCGCTGATGGCTGTTTCAACATGAGTGACCATAGTTTCGAGATTATCCGCGTGGGGTACCATTATCGGAGTGACACCCCACGTGATGCCCAGCCACTGATAGGTGGTTATCTCAGGCGTAAAGGCGTAAATAGGCACGCGCGGTTTGGTCTTTGACATCCAAAGGGCGGTATTGCCGCTGAGGGTGAAAACGACAATCGCTTCAACGTTCGGGTCGAGAGCCAGGTCTTTTGCTGCTCTGGTGATTGCCAGCGAGTCGTCGCCATTGAAATCGCCCTCTGGTATGGCGCTGTGACCCCAATCGGGTGCGTGTTTTTCAGCTTCTCTGATGATATTGTCCATCATCCTGATGCTTTGCACCGGATACTTGCCCGCCGCAGATTCAGCTGATAGCATGACCGCGTCAGTGCCGTCGTAGATGGCGTTAGCGACGTCTGTCGCTTCGGCGCGGGTTGGCCGGGGATTATTGATCATCGATTCCAGCATCTGAGTGGCGGTGATAACAAACTTCCCCCGTGAATTGGCGGCTTTAATGATTAATTTTTGAGCGGAAGGCACCACCGCAGGAGGCATCTCGACGCCCAAATCGCCGCGGGCCACCATCACGCCATCTGTACTGTCCATGATCGCGTCAAGATTATCGAGCGCTTCTGGACGTTCAAGCTTGGCAATGATGGGAGGCAGAAATCTTCTGGGGGAGAGTCTGCGCATTGTTTTGCGCACCATCTGAAGGTCTTCGGCTGTTTTGACAAACGACACAGCCACCAGATCGATACCTTGTTCGAGGCCAAATTCCAGGTCTTTGAGGTCTTTTTCGGTGAGGATCGGTATATTGAGATTTGAACCGGGCAGATTGACACCTTTGTGCGACTTGAGATCACCGCCAAGCAAAACGGAGGCATAAATGGTTTCCCCGTCCATTTCAGTGACCTGAAGCTCGAGATTGCCATCATCCATAAGGATGTGGTTGCCAATAGTGAGAGCTTCGTGAAGCTTAGGCACGTCAAAGGGAATGAAAGTGACATCATCGCGCAAATGATCCGGATTTTTGCTGGAACTTAAAGCGACCGTTTCACCGGCTTTCAGAGTCAGAGGTTCATGTTTCAGGCTGCCAATGCGCAGTTTCGGACCTTGCAGATCCATCAAAATGGATACCGGTTTATGCAGCTCATGTGAAAGCTTGCGTAATAGCCTGATGCGGTTCGCATGATCCTGCTGGGTTCCGTGGGAAAAGTTAAGGCGGGCAACATCCATGCCCGCCTCAATCATTTCTCTTAATCGAGGCTCATCTGAACTGCTTGGGCCTAAAGTCGCAACGATTTTAGCAAACCTGTTCATATGAGACCTTCGTGGGTTAATTATTTATCCTTCAGCAAGGTGTAGAGTACTGCCTTTTGAGCGTGCAGGCGATTGTGCGCTTCGGGGAAGAGGGCGGAATGAGGGCCATCAGCAACTTCATCGGTGATTTCCTGACCACGATGGGCAGGCAAACAATGAAGGACGATGACATCTTCACGAGCCTCTGAGACTAACTGTCTGTTGACCTGATATGGCGGGAAGACTGCTTCGCGCTTGGCGGATTCTTCCTCCTGTCCCATGCTGGTCCAGGTATCGGTATAGATGACATGCGCATTACGCACCGCTTCATGCGGATCGCGCAGGAAGCTTAACTTCGCGCCGCTGGCTGCCGCGATGGGTTTGACGGTTTCTATGGCTTCAGCCGGCATGTCATAATCAACTGGATTGGCGATGGTAAAGTTTGAACCAAGCTTTGCGCAGATCTGCATCAGAGAAACCGCGACATTGTTGCCGTCACCCACATAGGTCACATTCAAGCCCTTGGTGGTGCCGAATTTTTCAAAGATAGTAAGCATGTCTGCCAGAGCCTGGCAGGGATGGGAATAGTCAGAAAGGCCATTAATCACAGGTATCTTTGCCCATTTGGCCAATTCGAGGACGTGTTCGTGTTCGAAAACACGCGCCATTATCCCATGAACGTATCCTTCAAGCACGCGTGCGATATCCGCAATTGATTCGCGCTTTCCCAAGCCGATTTCATTCGGCGAAAGATAGAGGGCATCTCCTCCAAGGTGATGCATGCCCACTTCAAAGCTGACGCGGGTGCGTAGTGATGGCTTTTGGAAGATCATGGCCAACACTTTACCTTTTAGGACAGGTTGGTTGCCACCTGCTTGATACTCCTTTTTGAGCGCAGCTGCGAGGTCTAAAAGACTCTGCAACTCTTCAGGTGTGTAATCAATGATGTCCAAAAAATCGTTATGCATATGCTCTCCTAATTACTCCTTTGTATGTTAGTTGACACATTTTACCGCCCGGCACAAACTGTCGGCGGTTTCACTTGAGGGATTTTACCAGAGGTGAAGCGAATTATGGGCGATAAAACCTGATCTGGGTGGGTTTAGACTTCGGCGATGCTGTTGATGAGCGGGTTGCCAAGCGCTGTGAGGATTGCGTCCTGGGTTTTAGACATGCGATCGCGGTGTTGTCTGTTGGCATGATCATAACCTGTCAGGTGAAGCACTCCATGAACCAATAACATTTCCAGCTCGTGTTGAAGGCTGCTACCATGTGAAACCGCCTGGGCTGACGCGGTTTCGAGTGAGATGATAATGTCACCCAGAAACATCTCGCCGTTTTCGGGGTCGATATATTGGTTCTCGAATGATAAAACATCTGTTGGCTTATCTACCCCCCGATATTTGGCGTTAAGCTTCTGGATCTGTTTGTCAGTGGTGAGTTTCACAACAATAGACGCTGTCTCGGGCTGTTTTACGCTTTTCAGGGCTAATCTGGCGGCCTGTTCCAATCTGGAATTGTCGATTTGTTTGCGGGCTTTATTGGAAACAGAAATATAGATCATGAGTTCTCTTGAGATGATTCCAATTGGATTTCTTTTGTCTCTGGAACTGGTTCAAAAAGCTGAATTGGTTTGGTAATGCCTGACCTTTTGACCTCAGGGTAGCGAATGCGGGGATGGTAGGAGCGCTGTAAGGCATGGAAGAAAGCTTCGGCAATTACTCTAAGGTCATTGAGCGTTAAATCGGTATGATCTAATTGACCCTGGCCTTTGCAATACTCGATTGTATCTGTGATCAGCTGACGAATTTCCTCATCTGTTTTGGGCGAGTTTGCCCGGGCGCGTGCTTCTGTGCCATCTGCCAACATCAGGATGGCAGTTTCACGGGAGCGGGGCGAGGGACCAGGGTAGGTGAAGGCGGAAATGTCAATATCTGCCTCATTCTCGGCCAATTCAAGCGCTTTGTTGTATTGGTAGCGGGTGATCATCGTGCCGTGGTGCTCGCAGATAAAATCGATTACCGCGGTTGGCAGGCGATAACGTTTGGCAAGCATAACGCCATCAGTGACGTGCGCGATGATTGTGGCTGCTGCCTCAATGGGGTCCAGCTCGTCATGCGAATCGATTTTGTCTTTGATCTGGTTTTCGATGAAAAACTGAGGGTTGTTGGCTTTGCCAGCGTCATGGAAAAGCGTTCCCACACGCACCAAAAGACGATCAGCGCCAATCGCTTCGGCGGCTTGTTCAGCCAGATTTGAAACCAACAGGCTGTGCTGATATGTGCCAGGAGCGTTGCGCAGGATAAACTGCAATAAGGGGTGGTCAGGGCGGGAGATATCCAACAGCTGCAATGCGGTTGGCATGTCCAGAATAGCAGCCAGTACTTGCTGCAGCAGCATTGCCAGGCTGGCTGAAGCGATACCGCTGAAAGCCGCTGAGGCAATCAATGAGGTGAACCCGACAAAATCGGTGGTGACATCGGCATATCGGAAAGCTGTCACGACACCAATGCTGACCAAACTGGCGACAAATCCCGCTACCAAAAAAGCGCTCAAGCGGCGTGCCCGGCCAATGACCAAGATTCCTGCCAGCGACGGTAAGATGAAAAACACCATTAATTCAGCCTCGCGGCTCTTGCCGAACACCGTTAGCACCGTTAAACAGGCTGTCAACACCACTGCCAATTCGGTGTTGAACACGATGGCAACTGTGATGCCGAAAGCGGCAAAGGGATAAAGGTAGGGAAGGATGGTGTGGTCGATGACCAAAAAACGCGCCAGGGCAAGGAAAAGGATGAAAAGAACAGCGACGATTACAATCGATTTCAACCTGGCGAAGGATTGATCTGCATTGCGACGGTAAAAAATGCCAGCGACAATGCCCATAATCGCCACCATGATCCCGGACCTAATGAATTGATTGGTCGGATTCGCGCTCTGACCGTAGCCGAACGCTTTAAGCGCCTCGAGGTCTTCCGCTTTAACAATTTGTCCGCGCCGCAACAGCACCTCGCCGTTAATAATCTGACGGGTTACTGGCTCGATTAAATTGCGGGCAGCCTCGCGGGCAGCCGCGGTTTGTTCCTCACTGTATAAACTCGTCGGGACGATCAGTTGAGAGATCAGTGATGTGATCGCTTCTGTCTGCGCCGGCCCGAATGCTCTTCCGTACAGGGCCGGCAAATTATCACGATATTCCGCCACGCCATTGGCGCGGATTGTGTCCTGAAGCACGGCTTCGAGGACGCGGTTGGCTTCAGTCGCTACGGTGGGCCATTCATCATCGCTGAGATGAAGGATACGCATTGAATCTTCAGCGGTTAGATTCAGGATGGTCATTTTTTGTAAGTCAACTGACTTCTCATTCATTTCAGCGATCGTGTCAGCACGAACGCTTGAGATATAGTTGATCGCTGAGGTCAGTTTTTGTAATTGAGCCCTCGCAATGTATGGATCTGAAGGCAAATAAATGGGTTGTACAGCCGCAGCGGCTTCTTTACGAGCCTGTTCGGTGAAAATTTTGGACTCAAAATTTATTGAATAAGGCGCAAAACGTTCTTGCGTAGCTACGGAACCTACGGTCAGCACTTCTTCAGAATCATTAAGCAAGTCGGGCAGGGTTATCGCCAGGAAAATCAAAACACACACGAGCAAGAGAAGAAACAGCTTTATCGCCCGTGATGGAATTGAACCGTGTTGTTTGTCCTGGCGGGGTCTGGCTTTCAACGCTACTCCGTCTTTTCGAGCAATTCTTTGACAACCCGACTGGCATCCGCGTTAGTGGCTCGGCCAGCCAGTTTTGGCAACAGCGCTTTCAACACCTTGCCTATTTCTTTGGGGCTCTCAGCGCCGACTTCGCGGATTACTTCATTTGCCAGCTTGGCGAGTTGGACTTCGTTAAATTGGCTGGGCAGATATTCCTGAAGAATGCTGATTTCGGTTTCTGTATCGCGGATGATATCTTCCCGGTTGGCTTTATGGGCGTCTTCGAGGGTGTCTTTGCGAGTTTTAATTTCTTTTTGGACCACTGCCATAAATTCCTGGTCATTGAGCGCATGCCCTTTTTCGACTTCCGCCAGTTTGATAGCGAAGATCAGCATGCGAATAGTCCATTTTCGCCGTTCATCATGGGCTTTCATGGCGGCGTGTAACTGTTCTTGAAGTTTATCGTGTATTTCCATAGGGCAAATTATACTCTCCCGTTCAAAATTCTGAATCAGGGTTCAAGCGATAAGAGCGGCACAAGTTGTTCGAGCAAGCCTGGGCTGATTCCATCGACTTCGAGCAATTGATTCAGCGCGGTGAAGCTCCCAATTTGGTCGCGGTATGTGAGTATGGCGCGAGCTTTAGCTTCGCCAATCCCGGGCAGCGAGAGCAATTGTTCGAACGATGCGGCATTCAGGTTAAGTTGCCCATGCGACGTTTGTGCGTTTTCAGCGTCAGATAATGCAGGCACAAAGATTCGCTGCCCGTCTTCGACGAAGGCTGCAAGGTTCAGTCGGTTGAGGTCCGCGCCGCTGACCGACCCGCCTGCTGCCTCGATGGCGTCATAGATGCGCGAATTGGGGGCGAGGCGATAAACCCCAGGGGTTTTGACTGATCCAGCTAGATTGACTTCGATAAAACTTTTTGGCGTGGCCGTGACTAACGTGATAACGTCACCTTGTCTGAGGTTGGAAAGTAAATACAGCCCGCCCGCCAGAACCAGACCGATCAGGATGCCAAGCGTGATATGCTGCCAGGGTTTCATCTGACTTGTTAAGCGCTGAATTCTTCCTGAGCCAGCATGGCTTCGAAGGCTTTAATGGACACCTCGAGCATTTCAAGAGTTGGTTGTCGGGTTGAGAGCTTCTGGAGCCATAAGTTTGGTGTGGTCAATGCCCTGACCAGTCTGGATTTGTTCATCATTCCCGCAGCCCAGCGAATGTATTCATAAGCCAAGCCGGCCAAGATCGGCAGCATCAAAACCCGTGAAACCAGGCGCCAAAGCACTGGCAAAGGCCCGACCAACGAGAAGACCAGAATTGATAACAACACGAGTGTCAGCATGAAAGATGTGCCGCAGCGGGGGTGAAGCGTGGTCTGCTGTTGAACCGATTCTGGGGTCAATGGAACGCGGGCTTCAAAAGCGTTGATGGTCTTATGCTCGGCGCCATGATACATGAAAACCCGATTGATTTCGGGCATCTTGCCCACCACCCATAAATAGATGACCAGGATTAACAGGCGCAGCAACCCTTCCAGCAAGTTTGACCACCAGTGCCCAAGGTGCAGGGCACTGTCCAACCAGCCGCTGATAAAGGCGGGGAATAAGAAAAAGACAGCGATACTGACTAATAGCGATACCCCAACCGTTAGAAAGAGGCTTCCGCCTTCAATTTTTTCGTCTTCACCGGTTTGGACATTTGCGGCTTTGATAAGCATGCGCATCCCCATTCCAAGCGCGTCCCACAGGCTAATGACCCCGCGCACGAAAGGAACTTTCATCCATTTTGAACGATAAAGTTCGGGAAGTCCTTCCTGAAAGAGGACAATTTCACCCTCTGGCGAGCGGCAAGCCATGGCAAGGTTATGCTTGCCGCGCATCATCACACCTTCGATAACTGCCTGGCCGCCATAAGTCGGCAGGCGAGGTTCTGCATCTTTAGATGTCAAGCGGCGCCCCAAAACTGTTGATGAAGCGAATCAGCGCTTTTACCCCTAATTTCCATGTGGGCAGGTGCTGTTTTTCATTCGGTGAGTGGATGGCATCATCGGGCAGCCCAAAACCTGTCAGCATCGACTTGACCCCTAACACGTGCTGCATAGTGGTCGCGACCGGCACAGAACCACCTTCGCGTTTGTAAGTGATCGGTTGGTTCCATGTTTTTGAGAGCGCCCAGGCAAGATTTTTAGCTCCAGGGGCATTTTCCGCGAGATAGGCAGGTCCGCTGGAGTGTTTGAAAAGCGTCGCTTTGACCGTATCAGGTATCAGGCTGGCAATGTGACGCTGGATAAGACTGTAGATTTCATCCGGCTCTTGATTAGGCACCAGGCGGCAGGATATTTTAGCTTTCGCGTAGGCAGGAATAATCGTCTTGGCGCCATCGCCGATAAAGCCAGAATAGAAGCCGTTCACATCAAGAGTTGGCCTTGCGCCAGCGCGTTCGAGAGGTGTGTATCCTGCCTCACCGAATAACCTGGGAACCCCAGTAACCTTCAATGTCTCGGCTTCAAAGTTTCCAGCCCCAGCGATTTTTTGCTTTTCTTCGGGAGTAAGGGGTAAAACCTTGTCATAAAAACCCGGAATAGCAACTGAGCCGTCGGGGTTGTGCAATTTGGCGATAATCTCGCTAAGCACGATAGCCGGGTTGGCAACATTGCCGCCGAAAACACCTGAATGGAGGTCGGCTTTTGGGCCATCAATGCGCAGTTCAAAATAGACCAAACCGCGCAAACCATAAATAATTGAAGGCGAATTTGGAGAAGACATGCCAGAGTCGGGATTGAGCACCATATCGCACTTTAATAAGTCGCGGTGAGTGCTAATGAAGTTGCCAAGTGAGGGCGAGCCAATTTCCTCTTCCCCTTCAAAAAGGATTTTGATATTGATCGGAAGCTCTCCCGACTTTGTAACTGCGTCTATAGCAGCCAATACGGCCATGACCTGGCCTTTCATGTCGGAGGCGCCACGGGCATAAATGTTCTCATTGCGCACTTCGGGCTCGAAAGGGGAGGAAATCCACTCATCAAGCGGGTCAGGTGGCTGTACGTCATAATGACCATAAACCAGCAAGGTTTTCGCTTCGGGGATGGCAGCCGATTTCTCGGCGAAGATAATGGGATGGACGGGAGTGACAAAGGATTCAACTCTTTCAAAGCCTATCTCACGGAGGTATGCCATGAGGAAGTCTTTGGCGCGTTTCATATCCTGCTTATGTTCAGGGTCGGTTGAGACCGAGGGAATACGCAAAAAGTCACGGTATTGGTCGAGTTTTTCTTCGTAGTGGTCAGTGAAATAATTCAAAGCTTTTTCGGCGATTTCCATGGTTTTCTCGTTTCTTTTAGTGGTGGATTAATTATATGCTATTTAATGGTAATTCATGATAGGATTGACTTAAAAACTACACAACCTCAGGAGAACTCACCTAATATGCCTCAGGATGACCTGTTAGAACTCGCCATGAAACACAATTTCTGGACATGGTCGATGCAGCAATGCCCCTCTGTGATCAATGTAAAAAAATCTCAGGGGGTTTATTTTTGGGACCAGGATGACAAACGCTATCTCGATTTTAATTCAATGGTAATGTGCGTCAACATTGGTCACGGCAATCAGCACGTCAAGCAAGCGATGATTGACCAGATCAATGAGTTGCCTTTTGTTGGGCCGCACATGGTTTCAAAACCTAAAGCGCTGCTGGGTGAAAAATTAGCTTCAATCACCCCGCCTGGTTTGGATCACTTTTTGTATACCCTCGGTGGGTCTGACGCTAATGAAAACGCGATCAAAATTGCCCGGGACTATACGGGGAAGGTCAAAATCTTAACCCGCTATCGTTCCTATCATGGCGCAACGATGGGCGCAATGGCCCTCACAGGTGATCGCCGCAGGCTGCATTGGGAGCCGGCTGTGATGCCTGGTGTGGTGCATTTTCTCGACCCATTCCGATACCGTTCGGTCTTCTTCAAAGGCCGTGGACTGGTGCCGGATTCTGTTTATACACAAGCTTATCTGGATAATCTCGAAGAAGTCATCCGCTTTGAAGGCCCTCAAAAGATCGCGGCGATTCTGCTTGAACCGATTACTGGTACCAATGGCATCATTATTCCTCCTGAAGGCTACATGAAGGGTGTCAGAGAAATCTGTGATCATCATAATATCCTGATGATTTTTGATGAGGTGATGACTGGCTTTGGCCGAACAGGCAAAATGTTCGCTTCAGAACACTGGGGAGTTAAACCGGATATCTTCACCATGGCCAAGGGTTTAACCTCAGGGTACGCACCGCTTGGGGCTGTGGCAATGAAGCGGGACATTTTTGATTTTTTCAAGGATAAAACCTTTTTTGGTGGAATGACTTATACCGGTCATCCGGTTTCGTGCGCTGCTGCCATTGCTAATATTGAAGTGATCCAACAGGAAAAACTGGTCGAAAACTCAGCGACTCGCGGTGAAACACTGAAACAGCTTTTACAGGAGATTAAAGCGAAGCATCCGTGCGTTGGCGACGTGCGCTCAATCGGTTTGTTTGGAGTAATTGAACTGGTCAGAGATGGCTTAACGCGGGAACCATTTACAGAACCTGACAAGCCCCTGAAAGCGATCATGGCCAGGGTGAAAGACGAGATCATCAAGCATGGAGTATTTCTGTACAATACGTTCCACATGATTTTAATCATCCCGCCACTTATAATCACCGATGACCAGCTTAGAGAAGGGTTCGCGGTGATTGACCGTGCGCTGGATCTGGCTGACGCGGATATTAAACAGGGGTAAAACGCCCTTTTGGAGTGAGTAATTGGAAGAAAAAGTTTATAGAAGATTGTTAATCCTCGGTTCTGGGCCAGCGGGTTTGACCGCGGCGCTTTATGCGGCGCGGGCTGACCTTTCTCCGCTCGTGCTGACGGGCATGATTCCTTATGGCCAGGCTTCTTTGACAAACATAATCGAGAATTATCCGGGTTTTCCGCAGGGAATTGGCGGCCAGGAGCTTGGACAGCTCTTCGAGCAACAGGCTGTGCAATTTGGCGCGGAAGTCATTTATGAACAGGCGGAAGCGATTGATTTGAGTGTGCGGCCGTTTGAGGTAAAAACGTTTTCGACCACCTATCAGACCGATGCGATTATTTTGGCTTTAGGCGCTTCCCACCGCAAATTAGGTGTGCCTGGCGAACGAGAATTGACAGGGCGTGGCGTTTCATATTGTGGCACCTGTGATGGTTGGTTTTTCAAGGACAAAGATATTCATGTCGTGGGTGGCGGCGACAGCGCGCTTGAAGAGGCGCTCTTTCTGACACGATTCGCAAAATCAGTGACCATTATTCACCGGCGCGATGAACTGAGGGCTGGCGCAATCCTGCAGAACCGGGCAAAATCTCACCCAAAGATCAGGTTTATCTGGAATTCGGTGGTGAAAGAGATCTTGGGTTCAGAGAAAATTGATGGTCTGAAGATCGAAAATGTCTTAACTGGGGAGCAAACGACCGTACCAAGCGAAGGCGTGTTTGTCTTTATTGGTCATGACCCCAACTCACAGATGCTGAATGGTCAGATCGAACTCCATCCAGATGGAACTGTCAAAATTGACGAACATATGATGACGTCTGTGCCGGGGGTCTTCGCGGCTGGAGAAATCGCAGACAGTCATTTTCGTCAGGTGGTTACTTCGGCAGGAATGGGTGCGGCGGCTGCTATTCAGGTAACACACTACCTTGGTGACCTTTAATTCAGCGATTAATTTTTTAATAGAAAAGAGGCTCATGTGAGCCTCTTTTGGTTTAAGGTGTTGGGGTGAGCTGTCCGTTTGTTGGTGGAAGCGCACCGGTGCCGGTCCAGGAAAAGACGCGTTTCTCGCTAACCTCGCCGGCATCAATGTAGGTTGGGTTTTCGGAGCCGGAATTAGTTTGGCGCGCGACTACTACTGACCATTGGATGATATGGGGAGTGGTGTCTACCGGTCGAAAGTTGGCTGGCAAAATGAACTTGGTATCGCGAACATATTGCACGAGGATCTTTTCAGTATCTGAAGTGAGGTCCTGGACGGTAACACGGTAGAGTTCATTGCCGCGCAGGTCCGTTACCGCTGACCACTGCAGCGCGACTGAATCTGCGGTGGAACCGAAAGCAGCGCCGCTGGCAGGCAGGAGCAAACTTGGGGCAGCGTATGGCGGCCTATTGGTGGGGGTTGGGGTCGGGGCATTGAAGGCGCGACGGTTGCAGAGTGGGATTTTAATCGTGTCACCCTGCCTGAGAATGTCATTGGTCATGCCATTAAACGCGCGAATCTCTTCCATCGGCACATTGTAGCTGGTGGAAAGTCCAAACAAAGTTGTCTCGGCGCTGACGATGACTGAGTCATATTCACAATCGAGGAAAGGATCAGATTCAGCAGTCATGTCAACAGTCGGAGAAGGCGCAGGAGTGGGCGTGATGGTCGGCCTGGGGATGAGCAAGGGCATGCCTTCCTGCAACACACAATCGGTGCCAAGTCCGTTCAGGATACGGATGCTTTCCTCAGACACATTATAGAGTCCAGCGAAGGTCGAACAGAATTGTCCAGCCTGAACTGTGACCTGGATGGGCGGTTCGGGGGTCATTGTGGCTTCGGGAACTGGTGTCAGCGTTTGGGTCGGGGTCATGGTGATTGTCGCGCTGGGATTAGGAGTTTCAGTCGGCGTGTCGACAACCGTGATCTCGCTGGTTGGCGCAGCGCCTTTAATCACAAAGAACGCCAGCAAGCCTGCCAGGGCGACAATAACCAACCCTAAAATGATTGCCAGGGGCAAGCTGATGCGGATCTCATTGGCGGTTCGCTTGGGCTGTGTAGACCCGGTTTTAGTCACTGCGGCCGTCGTATTTAACTGCGTTCCACAGACCAGACAGCGAGTAGCTGCATCCGACAGTTTGGTTCCGCAAACTGGACAAATTCTTGTATTTTTTTGGTTTTTCAAGTTAGCCATACGTTATTTTCCATAATTATTTTAAGCAGGCTGGCATTTTGGTACAATCCAGCTGATGACTGGCGTATATATCCACATTCCATTTTGCCTGCGCAGATGTGCCTATTGTGATTTTATCACCGATGCCAGGATGTCAAAAATCATCCCGGCTTATCTCGATGGACTGTTGAAAGAGATCAGGTTTGTCTGGCAAAACAACATTGCCGAGCACTCGGAAATCGGTTCAATTTATTTCGGAGGCGGCACACCATCACTGCTCAGGGCAGACCAGGTAAAGCGCGTGATCGACGAAATTATAGCTCGTTTTGCGGTTGAAAAGAACGCGGAAATAACGCTTGAAGCTAATCCCGCCACATCTGTTGAGATTAACTTCGCCGGATTATTGGAAGCGGGTATTAACCGGCTCAGCCTTGGCGCGCAGAGCTTCATCAACAGCGAATTAACCGTTTTAAACCGCATCCATTCTGTAGAACAGATTACCCAATCAGTAGAGCAGGCGCGTCAGGAAGGGTTCAGCAATATCAGCTTGGACCTGATTTTTGGAATCCCCGGCCAGACGCTGGAAACCTGGTGCGAAAGTTTATCAGCCGCGCTGATGCTCGACGTAGAGCACCTCTCACTTTACTCGTTGATTCTTGAGGAAGGCACTCCGATGGCTAAGGCGGTGACTGCTGGTGAGGTTAAACTGCCGGATGATGATGAGGTCGCTGATATGTATGCGCTGGCAAGGGAAAAACTGCGGTCAGGGGGATATGAACACTATGAAATATCCAATTGGGCAAAACGTCCGGAACTTGAATCAAGACATAACAAAGTTTATTGGTTGAATGAGCCTTATCACGGTTTTGGCACTGGTGCGCATAGGCGCCTCGATAATTACCGCTCAAACAATACATTAGACACTTTGGATTACCTGCGCAGGATGAATGAAGGCGTCCTTGACAAACCAGAGTTCATATCGCCTGCTACTGTTGAGTGTTTCCAGATAACGCCAAAAGTCTCGATGCAGGAAACGATGATGCTGGGCTTGCGCCTTGTCCGTGAAGGAGTATCGGCCAGGAGATTTAGAGAGCGATACTGCGTTGACATAGAAGAAGTTTTCGCGAAAGAAGTCCGCCATTTGTTGAACAGAGGATTGGCGGAGTGGCAGGGCAGGACGTTGCGGTTAACATCACAAGGCTTGAGCGTCGGCAATCAGGCTTTTATGGAATTTGTCTAATTTGTGCTGATCTTGATCGGCGTGCCGTAACCGTGGGTTGCCCAATCCGTCGGTTGCGGGATGGGTGTCGTCCAGAGATAGATCCATTTGGCATCGTCGATCGACATGTTGAGGCAGCCGCCGCTCATCGGCGTGCCGAAATTGGTGTGCCAGAAAGTGCCATGCGTTGCCATGCCCTTTTTCATCTCGAAGAAACAATTCCACGGAACCCCAACTAATTCATAGGCGAAATCCCAGCTGGTTACTTTGCCGTTTCCCATATGTTTGGATGGCATTTTAGTCTGGATATTATAGGTACCTGTTGGGGTGGCTCCGCCGGATGAAATTTTGGTGGCGAAAACCTGCTCGCCACCTTCATAGGCCTCAAGGGTTTGCCTGGCTATATTCACATAGATGCTTTTCTCACCCAGAGGGACATCTGGATGAATAGGGTCAAGTTCTGAATCGGGGATAATGCGCATATGCTCAGCCGGGATGGAATATTTCACGCTGATCAGCTCATCAAGGAGGGTATACCAAGGCCGTTTATCTGGTCCCTCAATGACATCGACTACCCAATGAGCTGAGCGGTAATAGAGCAAATACTCAGGAATCCAACCTTCATACTTACTATAAAAGTAGCAGCGGGTATAAGGCATGGTAATTTCACCGAGTTGACCGCCTTCGCGAATATCAGCGATTGTATCCTGTAATTCGTACTTAACTTCGTATAGCAAACCACTAAAAACGTAGCCTCCCCAACAACGATACCAGATCGGGTTCCAAGACGGGCCATTTGGCCCTACGACCTCATCGTAAATGGTAATAATGTCGTTGTAGGGGCGGGTATATACAATCGCGCTTTTTTCATCGGGTTCGCGATAGATACTGACACCTTTAATTTCACCAACACGCATGTAGCGTGGTTTTTTAGAGAACGCGG
>JAAYCN010000081.1 GCA_012729755.1 Chloroflexota bacterium
ACATCAACAGCCCCGCCTTTTTTGTCACCAACGTGATCGGCGTGATCAACTTACGGGGCGTACAGTTTCGGGCAGACTCCGGTATCATCCTGCGTGCCGGCGGACAGGAAAACTGGGGCGCGGTCGGCGCGAACGGCGGCAGCGTCACCCTGGTTGCTAATAATCAAGTGCTCGAAGGTGACATTGTTTCAGACCGCATCAGTTCCGTAGTAATTCAACTGCGCGGCAATTCCCACCTTACCGGCGCGGTCAACCCCAGCGACACATCACGCAGCCTCGCCCTCAGCCTCGATGCCACCTCCACCCTGACGCTCACCAAGAATTCATACATTCCGCAGATTTCAGGCGTCGTGCTCTCAGACAACCACGCGATCAACATTACCGGCAATAATTTCAACCTTTACTACGACCCTGCGCTTTCCAGCAGTCTGGGCGGCAAGACCTACCAGCTGACCGGCGGCGGATCACTTTTACCGCACCCGTAATAATCTCCAAATCTGTTCCATAACGGTATAATCAAGCCAGTCAATAAACCGGAGGATTCGCTAATGAAGACCTATACGCTCGATCAATCTCAGCTCGCCAAAGAAAAGAAAAGTATTATTCTCATGTACGGCATCACCCTGCTCGTACTTATCGCCATCGCTGTATCAATCAACTGGGGCCGTGAAACCATGCGGTCGCTGCTCTGGCTAATTCCCATGATGATTGCCATGTATGTGTTCATGGGCATTCGCTCCTACAAACAGCGTAAAGCCTTCTATGAAGGTTACAAGCTTGAGCTGTTCGATGACACTCTCGTTCAGAACCAGCCGCGCATGAGCGAACTCAAGTTCCCTCTTTCCGACATTACCAATGTCGAGGTGCAAAAAAAAGGCATGCTCATCTCGATCAAACAAGCCAAAAACGTGCTCGGTGTCTCGAAGGATGTGATGAAAGAGGGCGATTATGAAGAGCTCAAAACCCTGCTGACCTCATGGGCGGAACGCAATGCGGCCCAGGCGGAAACCGTTGTGGATGACGCGATCGAACAGGCTGAAGAGAGTGGTGAGACCGTCGTCGAAAGCACCAAAGAAGTTGTCGATGACATCAAAGAGTTTATCGCTGACAAAGCGGAGGATGTTGCCGAAGCGGCTGACCAGGTTGCCGATAAAGTCAAAGATGCTGTCGACGACCTGAAAGACGAGTAGGGCAAAACTGTCAAAGGTTAATCAACAGACGGAACGGGCTGCGCGCAGCCCGTTTTTTTAACGCAAGCGTTTAATCATCTTCCACGCCGGCTCTTTAACATGTTGGATCACCCCTTTGTCATCTTGATAGCTCCAATCCCCAGGGTCAGAACCGATCACCTTATAACCATGCTTTTCATACATACGGCGTGCGTGCGGGTTATCTTTGGCTACGTTCAAACGCAACCAGATAAAGCCCTTCGATGCCAATTCGTTCTCAACGAAGTTCAGCAAATAACCGCCAATGCCAAGGTTTCGCCATTGCGGTCTGATCCGAAAAGAAAACAGGTAAGCGCGGCTTTTTCCATCCGCCACATCGCTTTGTTTCGAATTAAGCAGGATGAAGACCTGACCGACAATCTTTTTTTCGCGAGTTTCCGCTACCCAGATCAGCGTCGCGCCTTGCAGGCTGCTGGCGTAATGCTGCGCGTATAGGTTATGAAAATGCTTAAATTCCCCTTCCCATTCCAGCGCTTCAAGGTCCGAATCAACCAATGGACGAATGTGAATTTGCTCGCCATCCGCGGTCAGATAGTCGACTTCCGCTCCCAATGAAAAGTTCATCTTTCTTCGAGCAGCCTTTTAAGCAAATTCGCTTCCGCTTCAGGAGTGTTCACCTTGCCATCCAGCCAGGCCCCCCTTAGCGCGCTCAATACCTTTTCGTAATAATCCGAGGGGGGAATGCCCAACTTCCGCAGCTCCTTGCCAGTTGTGACCGGCTTTACTGACTGCCATTCTTCAAGATACCGCTCAATCAATTCGCGTTCTGCCAGATTAGAGGTTGAAACCCTTACTGCCTGAAGCGGAATCGCGTGATATTTTTCCAGTTCTCTCACCGCTTCGCTGACCGGCCGCCCAACCAAACCTGGCAATGCTCCACGCAGACGCCCAGTCTGTCTGATCGAGTCAGTCAAACGAGCCTGCATGCGCAGACGCTTGCTCACCTGCTTCAATGACGGTTCAGCCAACCCTTCCAGCCAGAGACAGTAGCTGAATATCTGACGCATGTTGAGCGAATCCTGCGCCATTTCGGGATTGGCCGTAAACTGTTTTTCCAAACCTTCATTCAGCGTCTCCAGCCTGCCCACCGCCGCCTTATCCCAGGGCAGGGACGCGCCGATCGCCGCCAAAATGCCCAACGCGTTCAAGCGGTCGAGCATCGCCACCGATTTTGGCTCATTTAAGATCAGGCTCAGTTCATGATACAGTCTGGCGCCAGAAAGCTCACCGATCAACGCCATGCTGTCTCCCATCAGTTCCAGCGTGCGTTCCTCAATCTCGAAGTCAAAGCGCACGGCGAAGCGCACAGCCCGCAGCATACGGGTAGCGTCATCGACAAACGACAGCGCGTGCAGAACACGGATCTTTCCGGTCTGCAAATC
>JAAYCN010000082.1 GCA_012729755.1 Chloroflexota bacterium
AGCTTATAACCATCCTTGGAGAACCTATGGAAAAAAACTAAACGGACAACCGATATTGACTACTTTATCAAGCTAATAGGACATTTCTATCTTGCTGGCAATAGGACATTTCTATTTTGCCTTGACAGGTAAAAAGACCAGTTTTGCAACCAATTTTTGTATCTGATTCTTATCTTATCATCACAGCCTGACGCTGGTAATTTATCCTCGCGAATCTGGCGCGAATTCACCGACATAATTTACTAATTGACAAGCTCAACGCGAATAACAGCCGCTTTGACAACATTCCTGCTTCTTTTAAAATACAATCAGCTTAAATCTGGTCCTTTTTGCGGACAATCGGCGACTTACTTATAACGACGCCTCTACTGCAGGAGAGGAATTTGAGGAAAGCTGATGACAAATTTAAACTTAACACAGGAAATTCCAACAAGATCGCAAACGGCTAACGCTCCTTTGGTCATCCGCGCAATGACAGACCAGACCGCTTTTGTCGAGCTTTATCAGATCTGGGTTCGGCCGGTCTACCGGTTCTTGTACAGCAAGGTTTCTGATCACGAAATCGCCGAAGACCTGACATCGCAAACTTTCATGACCATTCTTGAATCGATCCATAAATTGCGCGACGCCAATCGCTTTGCCCCATGGCTCTTTCGGATCGCGCGTAATAAAGCCACCAACTATTTCAGAAAGAACAAACGTGAAAGGCTGGTCGATAATGACTGGGTTTGGGAAGCGGCAAGCGTGGAAATGCAAACACATTCCGTTTCAGCGGAAGAGTTGATCGCACTTCGGCAGCTGCTCGCCGGACTCAGCGACCTGGAGCGTGAGCTGCTCAGCCTGCGGTTCCTGGCAAATCTTCGTTATCGAGAAATTGGACGTGTGTTGGGGAAACCTGAGTCGACGATCAAAAAAACGATATATCGAGTAATCGCGCAAATACAGCGCAATATGGAGAAAGAAAATGAACGCAACTGACCTTGACAACAGGTTCTCAGAAGCCGCCAAGGCTTATCGCAATAAAATCAACCCAAATGAAGCCTTTGTGCTGCAGCTGGAACGAGAACTAAAACAATCGCACAACAGAGTTACTTCAAAACATCGTCCCTTCATTTTTAAACCTGCCTGGGCGGCCGCGATGATCCTGCTCTTAATCGCTGCCACTGCCCTGGCGGGGTTTGGCCCCGAAAAAGTGTTCGCCAAAATTCAAAAACTGCTGGGGTACATTCCAGGGGTTGGGTTAGTCGAGCGGACGCAGTTAATTCGCATCCTTAAAGAGCCAGTGTCGCTCACGCGCGACGAAATGACTGTCATGGTCTCAGACGCCGTGCTGACCGCCGAAAAAACGGTCGTTGACTACCACATCTTCAATATCAAATCACAGGCCGAACAGAACGACCCGGCGGAAAGCCTGTGTCAGCAGGCGCCTTATCTTTTGCTGCCTGACGGCCGCCAGCTTGACTTCTCTGGTGGGCAGTTTGGCCCAATCCCGTCTGAGTTTGATACCGCAAGTTTTGTTTTACCCTGCTTGGCTAAAGGGGAAGCGCCGGGGGATTGGGCAATCGCGCTGACTTTCGTGCCGGCTCCGGACGATTATAAAATTCATGAAGCTATCATGCTCCAGCCGCTGCCTGAAACAACAATTGTCAGCGACAGTGAGCCAGAGCCCGAGGCCAGCGCCGAAACCGAGTTTGTCTTTACTCAGGTGATCACCACCCATGACAGCTACATACTTTATGGAGTGATCCAACCTATCATCCCCAACGACACAGCGATTCAGATCGCGTCAGTGCCGGTGATTCGCGACGCAGATGACACGCTGATCAGCTACTCAGTTGACCCCGCGCTGGCGGATGGCCAATTTCAACCGCAGCCAGGCGGCGGGATCAGCTTTGTTTTCGGCATCCCCATCGCGGGGACGGTTTTTCCGGTCAGGTTGGAGATTCCGGTCAGAGTGACAGCGCCGGGTCAGCTTTCTGATCAGCAACCGATGCAGATCGCGTGCGCAAGCTGGCAGCCCGAACAGGCCGCTCAACCGGTTGAAGCGGTTTCTTCCTCGGAGCTGACCACCTGCGTCTCGAATGACAACTTGTTATCGCTTGGTGAGCATCCGGATGCTTCAGCATTGAGGACGCTGGCGATCGGGGCGGATGGCTCGCTCAATCTTCACGACCGGAGCCAGGGCCCAATAACCCTCGCGCAAGCCTCAATAGCCAGCAGCACGCCAGATTTATCGTATATTGCCTGGGTCAGCGACTCCGGATTGACTGTTTATTCCAGCGCGGATGGGAAAAGCGTTCAGTTCCCCAACCTAAACCCGGAGGCGCTGTCGTGGTCACCGGATGGGCGTCGGCTCGCCGCGCATGTAAACCCAGCTTTCGCAGAACGGGCAATCATCGACATCGCCAGCGGTGAGACCGTGCTGTCAACACGGCTTTCGCAGGAACAATTCGCGGGATGGTCGACAAATGGCGATACGCTCTACCTATTAATCCCCGGCTCCAGCGGGGAAGGGTGGCTGTTGATGAGCTATGGCCTGGCTAATGACAAATATCAGGAAGTCGCTTATTTGAAGCACAGCTCGCCTAAACGCCCCATGGCGCAAATATCCGCTGATGGGCAATGGATTGGCTACCACGGCGACACTCAGGCGTCTCTCTATCTGATGCCCTTAGCCGGCGGGCAGGCTATTAAGATCATCGACGTTCCCGTGCAGATGATCAACCCAGCCGCAATCACCAGCTGGGCCTGGTCAGCAGACTCGCAGTCGATCACTGTCAATCTCATCCTGCCGGATCAAACAGAAGCCCAGACCACCATCGTGGTCAACCTCCGCGGGTGTCAGGCGTATACCCTGCCTTATCAGGGTCAAATCTTAGGGATCAGCCAATAACCGCGGATGGCAAATCAACGAGCCGGCTTTCGCCGGCTCGTTTTGATTCCGATCTGAACAAGTCCCTTTTGAGATGCTGGTTTTCAATACTACTTCTTTCCAACCACATTGTCCCCCTTTTTTCAATCTTCCGTCTTTATCAATGAGCTCAATAACCGCGGAACAAAAGAAAACTATGACCAATGAAAAAAGATACCTTAGCCCCCCAATTTTCCCGATATCCGTTATCCTTGACACAGGAGGCGGCAATGATCAAGACTGACCGCAAGCCCTTTGTCGAGTGGTATGACGAGTGCGCCGAGCGCGTGTTCAAGTTCCTCTGCGCCAAAGTCAGTTCAACCGCAGACGCGCAGGACCTCACCTCGCAAACTTTCCTTAAAGCATGGCAAGCCTACCCTAACCTGAGGCACCCGGAACGATTCATCCCCTGGGTGTTCACCATCGCGCGGAATTTGGCTAATGACCAGTACCGCCGCAAGAAGCCTTTGGCCCTGCCGCTTGATGAAAGCGCGCCCGACCCCCGCGCTAATCCGGTTGATGATGTGATGAAGAACCAGTTCAGAACCCGCCTGGCAGAACTGGTTGCAGAATTAAGAGAAGATGAACGGGAACTGCTGTACCTGCGTTACCAGGCTGATTTGAACTTTCGTGAAATCGCGCAGATCGTCCGCCGTTCTGAATCCGCAATCAAGAAACAACACCTGCGTCTGCTGGCACGCCTTCAAAGCCAGATGGAGTTAGAAAATGAATAGCCATAAGCCAATTAACTTTTTCGAAGAAGAGCTCAAACAGGCGCTTTCTTCGGCCAGTATGCCAGCTGAATTTAACGCGTCACTGCGCTCAAAGATCAGCCAGCCGCATACTACTTTTAGAAAGAAAAACACCAGCCGCCGCTGGATGTACGCACTCGCGCCCGTGATGCTCATTCTGGCGCTCGTATTCGCCATAGGGCCCAGAAACGTCTGGGCGCAGATTCAGCAAATGTTTGGCTTCCTGCCCGGCCACGGCCTGGTTGACCCGACAAAACCTCTGCGTGTTTTAGCCGAGCCGGTCAGCCAGAGTCAGGATAAGATCACAATTGATGTTGTCAAAGCGCTGCTCACGTCAACCGAGACAAAGATCGACTACCGGATTTTTGGTCTCGGCAAAGTGAATTTCGGCGAAGAAGCGGACTCAACATGCGGCGAACAGCCGCGGCTGGTCCTGCCGGACGGCACTGTGCTCAGCAAAGAGGGGTCTGCTTTTCCGCCCATCCCTGGCGAGGTGAATCAGGCCACGCTGGTCTTCCCCTGCATCCCAGGCACGGTGGTCGCAACCACCCCCAGCGACTGGCAACTGGCGCTCGTCTTCATTCCAACGGAGCTGACTGAGGAACTGCTGGCGGTTGAGTTTATCCCCCAACCTGCTCTCTCAGTAACCAGCGAAGAAGAAGCTGCTGAACCCGAAGCCACAGTGAGGATGGGGTTAGGAACAGCGATCGAAACAGCCGATGGGTATATCCTCTCCGGGTATCTTGACGCTGAGCAGGAATCCAGCTATCTCGCCATTGATCCAAAAATTACGGACGCGAACAACCAAATTGTCCAAACCACCTGCCCAGGCGAGTTAACGCAGCTTGCTCAACAAGAGCCTCTGCTCGGCAAAGCCAATATTTTCGCACTGGCGTTCAAAAACCAGGGGCTGCAGTTCCCATTGACTGTCACCTGGGACTATTACCCCATCAGCTATCGCAGGCTCGAAACCGCCCCAGCGCAGAGTTTCGACGCAGGCGAAGACCCACAGCCCGGGCAGGTATGGCAGCCCAATCTGGCGATTGACATTGAGGGAGTCGCCCTGACTCTCAAAGAAATCGCGGTGGAACGCGGGAATGCCTATCGCTTCACCTTCGACGTGCCTGGCAATGTCGCGGGCGTCAGCGTTGAAATGCCCGATTATGAGACCTTTGGCGGAGGAGGCGGCAGCGGCGGTTATCCGAGCCAGGAAGGAAACAAAGAAGCTCACGCCAGCATCGCTTTCAGCGAGCTGCCAACCGGCAAGCTGACTTTCTATATAACCGGTGTTGCGCTCTACGACAACGCAATCAGCCTCAGCCAGAGCTGGACACCCGCCACGCCACACGCGCAGCCCCCGGCGCAAACAACCAGCGCAGATACCTGCATGATTGGCTCGAAAAGCAGCGAAATCGCGGCGCTTGAGACGTTTGGGGACGAAGTGTTCGTCTTGGGATACGCGAAAATCTCAGATTCGGACAATTGGTCTACCACGTTGCTTTCAAACAAAGGCGCCAGCCCCAACAGCGCGTTCAGCGCACAAAGCTATGCCCATTTCACGCGGGACGGCAAACAGGTAATTCACCCCACCCAGGAGAACGGCAGATACGTACTTCAATATTTTGACATTGCCACTTCGCAAACCACCTCCATCCCGGTGAGTTCAGCGGATATCAGCCTTTCGCCGGATGGAAAATATATTGCCCTGACATTGATGGACGACATGGTGCTCTACCCGGCATATTATGAATTCGAGACCGGGCTGGTCAAACCGATCAGCGCGGATGAATATGTCTCTATCGCCGGCTGGTCGCCGGACAGCCAAACGATCTATTACACAGCCAGATATATAGAAGGCATGGCGTGGAAGGTCATTGCCTACTCAATGGCAACTGGGGAAAGGCAAACTCTGTTTGATATCGTCAACGGCACAATCAAGCTGCTCTATCCGCGGATTTCTCCGGACGGCAAGTGGCTTAGTTACCGCGGAACGGACAACTCTTCGATCTGGCTGATGAATCTGGCAACACAGGAGAAACGCCTGTTGATGGACAGCTCAAACGCGCGCTCAGCCATCTGGCTCGATGATGCCCACCTGGCGATCAACCTCACTGATGAAAATGGGGAATATCACTTCGTCATCGCGGATATCAACGACTGCAGCATGTTCAGGGTCGACGGCATTCAGACAGAATTGATGGACGCTACTTTGGTCAAGTAAAGAATAAGTTTCAGACAAAAGCCGGACTGACATGCGCAGTCCGGCTTTTTTAGCCATCCGGCGAGCTTTTCGGGCCCAAAAACACGCCCAGCGCTCGGGGCAGCTCTTTCCCTTTTTATTTTTATCGCATTTCTCAGTTAAAATCATTTTGTCACTTTCTCTATATGTTTGACGACATTCTTGGTGTAGCTACACACAAAAAGGATCAACAAGGAAAATGTATGGAGCAAGCCCAAAAACCAACCCCCAAAGCAGGCACACTGAGTGTTATGGCGACTGATAAAGCCGATATCGCTGAGGCCAAAGCCTCTTTTTCGGATCTTTACCGCCAACACGCTTCGCGCGTTTACTACTATCTTTACGCACGCGTTCGCAGTGTCGCAGAGGCCGAGGATCTGACTTCACAGACCTTCATCACCGCGCTCGAAAACTACTATAAGCTCAAAGACCCAGCCAAGTTCGTTCCGTGGGTTTTTTCGATCGCGCGCAACAAGGCCAATGACCACTATCGCGAACGCTACCGCCATCCGGTCGAACGGTTTGATGAAGACCTTCAAGTGAATCATGAGCTGAGCTCATCTACCCTGCAGATGGAGCGGATGATCGAGCTTGAACGGCTGATTTCGGCCCTTAAACCGGTAGAACAAGAGTACCTGCGCCTCAGGCTGGTTGCTGATCTGCCGTTCGCTCAGATCGCAGATATTCTCAAACAGCCCGAAAACCGCATCAAAAAATCTTATTATCGGCTCCTGGAGCGCCTTCAAGCCCAGGTGGAGTAAAACATGGAAAAACATACCCCTTTTGAAGAAGAAATTCGACAAACCTACCATCTCGAAGCAATGGACAGCGCATTCTCAAACAAGCTCGACAGCGAACTGCGCAAACGCGAATTATCGCTCACCGCGCGGCGCCCAAAGCTCACCTGGCAGTGGTCATACGCTTTAGCGCCCCTGCTGCTCGCCTTCGCGCTCCTCTTCGCGGTCGGCCCGAACCGCGTTCTCGCTCAGCTGAAAACCTGGTTTGGCTACGCTCCCAGCGGAGGTTTTGTCAGCGATACAGGATCCATTCGGGTTCTGGCGCAGCCAGTCTCACAGACCAAGGACGGCGTAACGGTCAGTATCAAGAACGGAGTGTTCACTAATGACCGCAGCACGCTTGAAGTTTCCTTTGAAAACGTTCCAGCCAGCGCGCATTTCAGCCAAAACTTCGGAAAACCGGTCTGTGAGGAAGAGTCTTATCTGCTCCTTCCAGACGGCACACAGCTGACTGGATACGACAGCTTCGACGCAATACCCGCTGATGTGAATGAAGCGGTCTTCGTATTGCCGTGTATTCCAATGCGCACGCTGGGCAAGGCGCCCGAAAATTGGCAGCTCAGCCTCAAATTCATTCCTGCTCCGGATGATTTCGTAGTTTACCCGGTGAGCATCCCCGAACCGCAAGTCAACCTTGAAGACAAACCCGGCGCGGAAGAGGCTGTCAAAGCGCCCGCGGAAACCCAAGATGGGCTGCCGGTAAAGGATATTATCGAAATCCTGGCTGTCGTTGAAAAACTGGATGCCTGGGTGTTGGGCTTCGGGTATAAGACACCTCACCACCTGGAAGATTACCGCAACAATGTTGATTTATCCGTGGTAGACGCGGCAGGGAACCTCGTCCCACACAGTTACGACTATGAGGATGTCGGCGATCTGGTAAATGAACTCTTTGATTTGAACAAAAATAACACTGAGTTTTATTACTCCGGGCTATCGGCGATCTCAATTCCGAAAGACAACTATACCTTCCCGCTAACTTTGACTGAGGTGGTCAACCATATTGGCAGGATCGACATTCCGCGCGACCAGGTGCTCTTTGAGTTTGACGCTGGGACAAACCCAAAACCGGGAGATGTGTGGGAGATCAATCAGACACTCGATTTGGGCGGTTATGAAGTCAAGGTGCTCAATGCCTTTGTCACCAATAAAGTCGCTTTAGGATATTGTTTCAAAATGGATGGCGGTGAAAAGGTGCAGCAAGTTGACGTCTATCTGCCGGATCATTGGTCCAACTTTGGCAGCGGGTCCGGCATGCCTTTTGACCCGCCGTTTATCTTTGATGACTGCGTGATGATCGACCCTCTGCCCAAAGGGGTGATTAGGGTCGCCCTGCAGCAGGAGCCTTCCCTTTTACTTGGCCGTTATCTGGCCCGCGGCACATGGTCGCCAGAAGAATAATCTGCCGACTGACTGGCAAAACAAAAAAACTGCCTGATTAACTATTTATTCCTCCCCCGATAACGAGGGAGGAATTGTTTAACTAAACAAAGGGGAGCTGATCATCCAAAGAATTGCGGTCAGCCTGTTTAACCCCTTTTACTTACGGTCTTCAGCCTCTCTCATTACCATTTGAGGGCTGTTTATCGTGAGATCAGCGGCAGGAACAACGAGCACGCCCGCTGGCCTTTAAAAACTTTCCCGCCATCAGTTCCCGCGTAAAGCGTTGAAGGTGTCTGCGGATCGATCGCCAGCGTGCTTACATTGGTATCTGTCAAACCGTTGTTAAGCTCGCTCCAGTTCGCTCCCCCGTTCACGCTCTTGAAGACACCTCCACCGCGAGTTCCCGCGTAAAGCGTTGAAGGCGTCTGCGGATCGATCGCCAGCGTGCTTACACTGGTATCTGTCAAACCACTGTTGGCTGCGATCCAGTTCTCTCCCCCATTCACGCTCTTGAAGACACCTCCACCAGTTCCCGCGTAAAGCGTATCAGGTTCCTGCGGATCAATCGCCAGCGCGGTTATAAAGTCGTTTGTCAGACCAGTATTGACCGCGTTCCAGGACACTCCCCCATCCACACTCTTGAAGACCCCGTAATAGGTTCCCGCGTAAAGCGTTGAAGGCGTCTGCGGATCGATCACAAGCGTGTTTACTTGGGCATATGGTAAACCGCTGTTGGCTGCGTTCCAGGACTCTCCTCCATTCACACTCTTAAAGACGCTATACCACAAACCAATTCCCACGTAAAGCGTATCAGGTTCCTGCGGATCAATCGCCAGCGCGGTTATAAAGTCGTCTGTCAGACCAGTATTGACCGCGTTCCAAGACACTCCCCCATCCGCGCTCTTAAAGACGCCATCTCCATAAGTCCCCGCGTAAAGCGTTGAAGGCGTTTGTGGATTGATTACCAGTGTGTTGATACGCATCACCTTCAGACCGGTACTCGCTGCGCTCCAGGACGCTCCGCCATCCACGCTCTTAAAGACGCCGCCCCCATCAGTCCCTGCGTAAAGTGTCAAAGGCGTCTGCGGGTTGACCACCAGTGTGTTGACACGATTCACCTTCATGCCGGTATTTGCTGCGCGCCAGGACGCTCCGCCATCCACACTCCTGGAAACCCCTCTTCCATAAGTCCCCGCGTATAGCGTGGCAGGCGTCGTCGGATCAATCGCCAGTGTTGTTACATGGGTCATTGCCAGGCCGGTATTGACCGCGTTCCAGTCCGCGCCCCCATTCACGCTCTTAAAGACACCGCCGTTCTTAGTTCCCGCGTAAACCGCTGCAGGCGTAAGTGGGTTGATCGCGAGTGTGGTTACGTTGGCATCATCTGGTAAACCGTTGTTAACCATGCTCCAGTTTGCTCCTCCATCCACGCTCTTAAAGACACCACGCCAACTTCCTGCGTAAAGCGTTGAAGGCGCCTGCGGATCGATCGCCAGCGCTTGAATTTTGTTGTCTGCCAGACCGGTATTGACCGCGTTCCAGTTCTCTCCTCCATCCACACTCTTGGAAACCCCTCTATAAGTTCCTGCGTAAAGCGTCGAAGGCGTCTGCGGATCAATCGCCAGTGTATAGACTTCAAGACTCGTCAGTCCGCTATTCATTACGCTCCATGTCTCTCCTCCATTCACACTCTTGGAAACACCACCAACTCCCGCGTAAAGCGTATCAGGTTCCTGTGGATCAATCGCCAGTGTGGGTATGCGGTAACTTGTCAGACCGGTATTAACCGCGCTCCAGCTCGCTCCTCCATCCGCACTCTTAAAGACGCCATCTCCATCAGTCCCCGCGTAAAGCATCGAAGGCGTTTTCGGGTTGATTGCCAATGTTCTAACGGTCAGGTTAGTTAATCCGTTGTTCGCATCACTCCAGGTCTCTCCCCCATTCACGCTCTTAAAAACACCGCCCCCATTAGTTCCCGCGTAAAGCGTCGAAGGCGTCCGCGGGTCGATCGCCAAAGCCCTGACTTCGCCTCCCTCAATCCCAACATCTGACCTCTGCCAGATGATTCCTTCTGCCGCCCACGCCTCAGAACATGGCAAACTTATTGTCAGGATAACAACTAACAAAACAACGGCAAGTATCTTCTTCATCTCTTCTCCAAACAAATAATCTTTCCGAGAGTTGACAAAAATTATACATTATCCTATCCATTCCCAAGCCAACCGCGCGGATTTTCGCCGTCAGAAGTTTTCTTTATTCATTTCCCTTCAACTTGTCTCTGCGCTGTCAATCGAAATAGGTGTTTCCCAACATATCCCTCCCACCCGTCAGTCAGTCTGTATAACCCCCTTTGATTGTCACAAAAATCCATACCAGGCGGATCGAGTGATCCGCCTGGCAGCTTTTATTCCCGTTAGAGGACTGTTTATCGTGAGATCAGCGGCAGGAACAACGAGCGCGCCCGCTGGCCTTTGAAAACTTTCCCACCATCAGTTCCCGCGTATAGCGTTGAAGGTGTCTGCGGATCGATCGCCAGCGTGCTTACATTGGTATCTGTCAAACCACTGTTGGCTGCGCTCCAGTTCTCTCCCCCATCATCACTCTTGAAGACACCTCCACCGCGAGTTCCTGCGTAAAGCGTTGAAGGCGACTGCGGATTAATCGTCAGCGCCCGAACGCCCAGGTTAGTTAGTCCGTTGTTAACTGCGCTCCAGTTCTCTCCCCCATCATCGCTCTTGAAGACACCTCCACCAGTTCCCGCGTAAAGCATCGAAGGCGACTGCGGATTAATCGTCAGCACCCGAACGTCCAGGTTAGTTAGTCCGTTGTTAACTGCGCTCCAGTTCTCTCCCCCATCATCGCTCTTGAAGACACCTCCTCCACCAGTTCCCGCGTAAAGCATCGAAGGCGTCTGCGGATCGATCGCCAGCGAAAAGATAGAGGACGCTGTCAAAAGATTGTTAGTTTCGCTCCAGGTCTCTCCCCAGTTCACACTCTTGAAGACGTCAATATGAATTCCAGCGTAAAGCGTCGAAGGCATCTGCGGATCGATCGCCAGCGAAATGACATAGGAATTTGGCAATCCGTTGCTGGCCTGGTTCCAGGACACTCCTCCGTTTATGCTCTTGAAGACACCACCTCTAAGAGCTCCCGCGTAAAGCGTATCAGGTTCCTGCGGATCAATCGCCAGCGAAAGGATTTGGGTCACTGGTAAATTGTTGTTAACCGCGCTCCAGGTTTCTCCTCCATTCACGCTCTTGAAGACACCACCCTCCATAGTACCCACGTAAAGCGTCGAAGAATTCTTCGGGTCAATTGCCAAAGCCCAGACTCTGCCTCCCTCAATCCCGGCATCTGATCGCTGCCAGGTGATTCCTTCTGCCGCCCGCGCCTCAGAACATGGCAAACTTATCGCCAGAATGACAACCGACAACAATACAACAGTAAGTTTCTTTTTCATTTCTACTCCAAGCAAATTATCCTTCCGAGAGCTGATAAAAATTATACATTATCCTATCCATCCTAAAGTCAACCGCACGGAGAAAGAATAAGCATAATTATTGACCTGCGCACATTGTGATAAAATTGTATAGAGTAGTTTGGGGAGAAACCCCGCATGACAATGTCGTGATTTAGTTCCTAAATCCCAGTTAGATCGAACTTTTTCATCTGTCACTGTTCAGGAGTTGAAATGAAACGTAAATCCGCCCTTTTATTGATCTTGAGCATACTGCTATTATTGACCA
>JAAYCN010000007.1 GCA_012729755.1 Chloroflexota bacterium
AGCCAGATTTGCACCCAGGTTACTTCCACCAGATTGTGGACAAAGGGGGTCATTAACCGATTTTTTCGTTCATCTTCCGCTTTCTGGAGAGCGATCAGGCTTCCATCTAGGTCATTTCTTGCAAGCATAATTTGTGCTAGGCTTACATTCGCTGTCGCGATAATGTTGTGACTTGGCCACCATTGAGTATGCGTCAATGCTCTTTTTGCGTAGGTGAAGGCTTGATCCAGTTGGTTTTTTTCGTAATAAAGAAAGCTCAAAAACGATTCATCTCTGGATAAATTCCCCTGATTAGGTACACCTCGATCAATTGCGGTTTGTAGTGAACCTTCAAGAATATCAATGGCTTGGGGTAATTTTCCGACTAATCGGGTGACATTGCCAAGATCAGTCCAGATGTCACGTAAGATAGCTCCGGATTCATTTGCGCACTTCGTTCCTTTAATTAATAATTTCAATGCCAGATTTAGATCCCCAAGACTGCGTTGTGCCCATCCCTGCACCCAGTAGAGGACAGCCTGTTCTTTCAGGCTCATTTCCGGATAGGTTTCCAGTGCAATCTGGGTGATTTCCATGGCACGTTGAGGGTGGCCTGAACATACTGCTTTCAACCCCCGCAGGATTGAGACCATAGACTTGATAACAATGATCTCTTCAACTGTCAGATTATTTTCATTTGATCTACCATCTGATTTTTCTGGATTGCCATAGAAAGTGACGATTTCTTCAGCCTTATCTAAAAAAGGATCAATTTTATCGATCAGCCCCGCCTGGGAATACATTTCAGCCACTTGAACACACAATTTAGGTCTCTTGAATAACTCCTCTTGAGGAAATTGTTCAAGCCATTTAAAAATGGTTGTCATTTGGCCATTTTCAAGATATTTGGGTAAATATAGATCTATGAGTCGATTTGCGCTGTCCCAGTCCTCAGCCAATAAAGAATGATTGATCGATGCTTCAATATCTCCGTGTTTCTCAAACCATATCGAAGCTCGTTGGTGTAGTTCAGGGATCGAAGAGGGTGAGTGGCCTTGAAGACGAGTGCGTAACAAATCTGAAAATAGATGATGGTAACGGTACCAGATTCTTTCATCATCCAGTGGAACAATAAATAACCCCAGGTTTTCCAGCATCGCTAACCGAATTTTTCCTTCTTCAGAAATTACAGGAAAAAGAACCTGATTTGGAGGTTCAAAAGATTGTCCTTTTGATGTGAAACCCAAAACAAAATCGCATAACGAATCATTCAACCGCTCAAGAATAGAAGTTTTGAAAAGATAACTTTGTATTTCTATTGATTGCCGACTCAGGGCTTCTTCTGCCAGGTAATCCATAATGAAACGATGGCTTCCAGAAAATGCATCGATGAACTGGGGGATATCCCCCCGACCTTGCATGGAAACCCCCGCCAACTGTAAACCGGCAATCCATCCTTCCGTACGGCTCTCAAGTTTTATCACCTGTTCTTGAGTAAGATCAAGAGCAAACACCTGGTTCAATAACCGGGTGATTTCTATAGGATTAAAACGCAAGTCTTCTGCCCTAAGTTCAGACAATTGGCCACGTGCTCGCATTCGGGAGAGAG
>JAAYCN010000083.1 GCA_012729755.1 Chloroflexota bacterium
CAACGCGCCGCTGATTTCAGTCTTCTCAGCCAATTCTTTGCGTCCCTTCGGAGTGGCGCCAACTTTAAGCAAACCCTCGACGGTTTTTACACCAGCCGCGATCATTTTTTTAGCGTATACAGGCCCGATACCTTCGATATCTTCAATTTTCATGGGTTTCTCCTTATCAACAATTGGTAAAATGCTTAGGCGTGATTATAGCATAGATTATGTCGGATACTCTTGAAAATGTTAGTTATTTTCTAAAGAATTGACCATCTTTTCTCGACGTGATATACTTTTTTTTACCAGGGAAGGAGGAATTTGTGATGAAAAGCACGAGAGAGAAAATATTAAATACCCTCTTGGACCAACATACTGCCACCATCGCGGAATTAGCGCAGATCGTTGGGATTAACGGTATATCTGTGCGCCATCATCTGATCAACTTGCAAGCCGAAGGTCTTGTAACCTCAGAAGAACAGCGTCATGGCGTTGGTCGACCGCGATTCTCTTATAGCCTTACTGCCAAAGGGATCGAGAAATTCCCTTCTAATTATCTGAAGTTAACAAATAGTATTCTCGATGAACTCAAACGTTCTCTTTCTGCGGATGAGCTGGATGCTTTTTTTATTCGCATTGGCGAAGAAGTCGCCGAAAAATATGTGTTCAAGGATAGTGGAAAAACTTTTCATCACCAATTAGAAGCGCTTTGCAAAGATTTGGTTCAGGAAGGTTACCGCCTGAGATGGAAGCAACAGGGCAACAAAATTACTGTTTTTAACCAGAATTGTCCTTTTCATAATATTGCCATGCGGCATCCAGAAATTTGCCAAATCGATCACACGATGTTCAACAACATTTTCAAACGTCCTGCGGTTTACCAGGCATGCATCGTTCACGGCGACCCTGAGTGTGCTTTTTCAGTTGTTGAGTAGTGATGGAAGATACAGATAATAATCGTCATGTGGTCTGGTCCATTGACGAGACCCATCCCTTTTTACGTCCAGACATCGAAGAGATGCTTTCTGGTGTAGTTGACCCTGAGTTAGGGTTTTCGATTCTGGAGCTTGGTTTGGTGAGGGAAATAAAAATAGCTGACGATAAAGTCCATATGACAATGATCCTGACCACACCATTCTGCCCCTATGGGCCCGCCATGCTCGAAGAAGCCCGCAGCAAACTCGAAAAAGCAGTCTCAATGCCCGCCACGGTTGAACTCGGCGCCCAGGTTTGGGATCCGACAATGATGGAAAAAGGATTGATGGATACAGATTGGGGTTTATATTCCTAAGCCCCTTTTTGCCAGGTAATTACGCTAATTTAATCGCTTTTAAGAGCTTCAAGCCAAGCATCAAATTGCCAATCACTTTAACCTTACCAGTCATATAAGCTTTCATCGGGTCAAGTTCGCCTGCCAACAACTTGTTTACATCCTCAATCTTCCCCTTGATGTCCAGATCAGGATCTTCGACTGTACCTTCCCTGATCTCGCAAATGTTGTCATGCACATCAGCAACCCATTTTCCTCCCCCTTCGCCTTCCACATTAAATTGAACCAAGGCTTCGGTATCCTCAAGGTGCTCTAACTGGAAAGGATTGGGAATTCTCGCTAAAAAGTCTCTGATTTCGTTTGCCATTTTTCTCCTTTGTCCGTTTAAAAAATGAGGCTTGATACACCGCGCGTAGCCAGGGCCGAAATGAGCGCGATAATCAATGTCATACCCATTATAGACCACATCGCCTTTTTGCCGAGCTCTTTTTGCAAAGTTACCAGTGTCGCGAGGCAGGGCATATAAAAGATCACAAAGACTGTATAGGTAATCATTTGTCCAGGGGTCAACAACCCTCTGAAATCCATACTCCCCATGGCCTGACCTAACATCACCAGTGAAAGTTCTTTGCGCAGGATGCCAAAAATCAGTGGAACACCAACCTGATTGGGCAAGTCGAGTAGCCAGGTAATGGGTTTGAAAAAACGATTCAAATAAGGGCTGACATTAAAGGTGTTCATCAATGCGAGCACAATAGAGCCAATAATCAGTACTGGCCAGGCCTCCACGATAAATTCGCGGATCCGAAACCATGCTTTCTGGAAAATGGCTTTGAGGGTCGGTTCGCGATAAGGCGGGATCTCAAGGATTAAACCAGGATGATCCTCCGGGAGCATGCGCGCCAGCAACCGCCCCGTAATCGCGATCACGAATAAATTGAAAATATAAATGCCCAAAGCGACAACAGGACCAAGATAAAAAGCTACTAATCCAAATACAACTGCCAATCGGGCAGCGCAGGGAACCATTGTCGCCAAAGCGGCGGCGATATATTGCTCTTTTTCATCGTCGATGGTGCGCGTCGCCATAATCGAAGGTACATTGCAGCCAAAACCAAGAATGAAGGGCACAATCGCTCCGCCGTGCAGTCCCATACGATGCATCAGCGCGTCCATCATGAAGGCAATCCTCGGCAGGTAGCCGACATCTTCGAGCAGGCCTAAACCTGTCAGAAACGGCAGCAGGTAAGGCAGCACAATGGCCAGCCCGCTGGATATACCCTGAATCAAGCCAATAATCAGATCTCTGAGCCAGCCCAAATTACTGGAAACCCGCGCAACCACCCAGGCTTCGACTTTCGCAGAGAGCGCCAACAACGGGCTCTCGAGCCACCCCCCTACCAAAAACACAGCCTGGAAAAACAGATAAAGGATCAGGATGAGGAAAATATATCCCCAAAATGGGTGCAACAGGTAATCATCGAGTTTATCTCTCAAGGTTAACTTACGCGCACCCCGCGTTACCACTTTATTCGCTATTTGTTCAGCCAGGGTGTGTCGCTCCTGATCAAGATAAAATTCGCCCTGATCGAGAAAAGCTCTGATCTCGTCTTGTTCGCTGAAGGCTTTCAGCGCCTCGGTCACTGTCTGATCTTTTTCAAGCAGTTTAATCGCTATTGTTTCAGAACCGAGGTTTAAGTCAGATTCAGGAACTTGATCTTTCAGCCGCGTGATGGCACTTTCGACCGCCATCGAATAGTGCTGCCGTTTCACCTGCTCGTCAAGCTGACTCGTATGTAAAGCTTGCATGAACACTGGTTGGATGCCGCGTCCCTTGCTGGCTATCATTGGTATGACCGGTATTCCAAGGATCTGGTGAAGCTGCTCAACATCGATTCGAATACCTACACGGTCAGCCTCATCCATCATATTTAAAGCCAAAACTATCGGGTGGCCAATCTCAAGAAGCTCCAGCGTTAAATCTAAACCCAAGGCGAGATGCGAGGCATCAACCACATTGATAATGCAGTCATAAGACTGTTGAGTCAGATAAGTGAAACTGACCTGTTCAGCCGGATTAGTGCCAGCCAGGGTGTATGTCCCGGGCAAATCTGCCAGCCCAACCACATTACCGGCCAATCTGACTTTGCTCTCAGTGACTGTCACTGTCGTGCCTGTAAAATTGCCAGTTTCAGCGCGATAACCGCACACCTGGTTGAACAGGGTACTCTTCCCTGAGTTGGGCTGCCCTACAAGAACAAATTTCATATTTTCTCAACCTGAATTCGACTGGCCAGCTTCTTACCCAACGCAATCTCACGCGATTCAACCATCACAAGAACCGGCCCGCCTAAAGGAGCGAATCGTTCTACCACAATTTGAGAGCCGACCCTCAACCCGAGTTGGCTCAGCTTCATCACTTCACGATTTTCCAGGTCCATCGCGGTGATCTGCACGGTTGTCTTTTCTTTAATCTCAAACAGGTTCAACAAAGCTCCAGTCTACGAACGAACCGATTTTACCTGATGCGGATGAAAATTTCCAAGTTCTCTTAATAAACTATTCAGAATAAATCGAGGCTGACCTTACTGGACAGCCTCCGATCTTAAATCTAATCGAAGTTATCTCACTTTGGAGATAACTTCTTTGGATGTGTAAAACTAGTAATTTGCAGCGGGCACAAAACCAGTTGCAGTCGTAGTATTTGCGACAGCAATCAGCGTAATCATAATTGCAAAAATGATCGCAAACAGATAAGGATTCTTTGTTCGCTTATACACTATTCTTGAGAGAATTGGCGCGATAAACAAGTAAACAACAATGGGATACAACCAGATCCCACTGATGCGATGGCCTTCAGAAGCATACCATTTTAGAAAACCAGTGCCAATGAAAGTGCCGTATTGGATAACAATGAATGCTACAGGACCTAAAATGTTGAAGAACGCTAGTAAAAGAATATTGCCCCAACCGTTCTTTCCACCGATAGTATTGTAGTTAAAACAATTCACAGCCACAGAATTCACAATGTAATACACCAAGAAGAAAGGTAAATACCTTAGCGCAAGAATCACTTTGTCAGCTTCAAATGCTTTCAGTGTTAACACCCAGAGACGAAAATCAGTGTCGAAGAAAAAGTCAGCAAAGAACAGAATAAGCATAGCTAAGCTTACAGCAAATACAGCCAGGACGATTGTTCGCCAAATTTTCTTCAGGCTTAGAGTTAAACCTCGATCAGCTAAAGAAAAGTCTTTTTTCTTACTATATACAAAATATCCGACGATCAAAACAATGATCGTAAAAACAGCACACAGAGCAGACCACGTTCCAATTGTAAGCGGTCCTGTTTGGGGAAAGAAACGTGTGCTAATAGAGTATACATTGTTGATCACCCACATATAGCACAAGCCGGAAAAAAGAGCGACCAAGACCAAAGGAATCCAGAACCAAAGGTGTCCTGTTTTATCCTTAATCTCGACAGGCTGGACGGTTACTTCTGATCTGAGAACCGAAAAATAAGAAGTCTTCAACATTAAGAGGACGAAAGTGACTAAGAACAAGAAAATTCCCGCTAGGCCAAGAGCATTGAAGACAGTCTTGATAGTCCAAACTTGATTGCCCGAAGCAATGGGAACTGGTGCACCAAAGGCTTTTTCAAAAAACTCGATGCCATAGCCAACACACTCTGTAGAAAAGTGAACCTGTGGATGCGTAGTATTGGCTTGATAGATCACACGAAAAGCATCATCCTTAACGTAGTATTTGCCAGC
>JAAYCN010000084.1 GCA_012729755.1 Chloroflexota bacterium
CAGGCCTGTTATTTTCTCTTTGTATTGACGGCTTCGTCAAATACAAAACCGCCGAAGGCTTAAGCCAACGGACGGTCGATTCGTATGAGTGGGTGCTGCGTAAGTGGATGGAAAAGATAGGCGATCAACCGGTCGGTAAGATCACCTCTGCCGATGTGCTCGATTACATGACCTATCTGCGCACCGAGTATGTTCCCCACACTTTCGCCAAACCGAATCCTGCGCATGAGGCACCAACGCGCAAACTCTCCCCCAAGACACTGCGAAACCATTGGATCACTTTCAAAGCTTTCTTCGGTTGGGCGGTTGCAGAGTTCAAAATAAAGAACCCCATGGAAGGCATCCCGGGTCCACGCTACAAAGAAGCACCGGTAGCCGCCTTTACTCAGGAGGATCTTACGGCGCTGCTTAAAGCCTGCGTCTACTCCCGTGAGTACAATCCAATCAATCGCCATAATTTTGTCACCCGGCGACCATCGGCCAAACGAGATGAAGCCATGATACTGTTCATGTTGGATACCGGTTTGCGCGCTTCCGAGCTTTGCAGTTTGAAAATCGGCGAACTGGATTTGCGCACCGGTAAAGTTGTCATCAAGCATGGGGACGAAGGCGGGGCAAAAGGCGGCAAAGGGCGCACGGTGTTCATCGGAAAGAGCACCCGCCGGGCTGTATGGCGCTACCTGGCTGACCGCGAAGATCGCGATGACCCAGAATCGCCAGTATTTATCAATCGTGGCAATCATTCGTTTAACTCCAATAGCCTGCGACATTTGATCGTGCGCCTGGCTGATAAAGCGGGTGTCAAAGGTGCTCATCCACATAAATTCCGGCATACTTTTGCAATCACTTACCTCCGTTCAGGCGGGGATGTTTTTACCCTGCAAGCCCTCTTAGGCCATAGCTCGTTGGATATGGTTCGTCATTATGCTCAAATCGCAGAGATGGACATTGAACGAGTACATCGAAAAGCCAGCCCAGTTGATAACTTGAGATTCTAAAAACGATCATTTTCTCTTTATGTCAGAGCTGGAGGAAAGGATTCGGCAAACCTTTCCTCCAGCCATTCAGATTATTTACGTTTTTGGGATTGGCAGGGAAGTTTGCATATTGGACGGAGCGACGGCGAATCGCAGCATTCCTTGCGCACCAAAATGATTGAACCATTTGCCATGACTTCATAATCCAGGCAGTCACCAGGTTGTAAATCCAGCAAGTTACGAACCTTTTTGGGGATTGTGATGGCGTTGGTCGTGGTAATGATAATCGGTCGTTTTTTCAAATAATCACCTCCTTTCCTTTCGAGATTGCTGTAATTTTCATAATCCAGCTCAGCCGGATACTCTGAAACTCAACCGGGAACATGGCTTTCACCCACAAGAGGAAATTCTGGTTGGTATTCAAGACGTTCTGTAATTCTGTCTGATCCAAACCTTTATCGACTTTCTGAAAAAGGAAATCAGAAAGACTGGTGTTGAAGGCGTGCGCTGAACCGAGCGGTTGTGAGCCAGCCCAGAGAAGCAGCGCTTTAAGATGCTCGCAATCAATAGAGATCTGGAGCACAGAACGCCCATGAACTTCCCGTGAATACTTCAGGAACAATTTAACCTTGAGATAATTCTGACGATCCAGCATTCCAAATCCCGCGATTGACAATCCCGCCGCAGATGGGACATATGCCTTTC
>JAAYCN010000085.1 GCA_012729755.1 Chloroflexota bacterium
ATGCATCTTGTCACTGCTTCTCCTGATTTAGATGCTAAAATCAGGTTCGTACCCCCTATCCTTCTGGATAATATCGCTGTCCAGCTCGGTGATTGGAGTGGTTACCATCTGCTGGCTCAGCACCAAAAGCGCAGTTTTTTGAATTACTGGCCTTGTCTGGTTGGGTTGATTTCGCCTGCCAACAGCTCTGACTTGACCCTTTCCACCAGGCCAAATTTGCCTTGAGTCAGCACACCCTGGTTGAGCGCAACAATGCTGATCGACGTGGTCATCGTGCCTACACTTCGGCCCACCAACAGCTCATCCAAGGCTGGGGTCAGGTCGGTCGTTCCGCCGCTGCTCAGCAGAGCCACAGCGTTAGCGCCGTCGCCGCCTGGCTGGCCATCCACCACGACCACCCGCACATTTTTGCCTTCCAGATAGCTCATCAGATCAGGCGTGCTTATCTCTGGTTGGACAAAAACAGCCGTTACCGCCTGCGCCAACAGCGCGTCAACCGCGGTCTGCCATCCAGCCTGATTAGCCGGGTCGCTGACCTCCGCGTTCATCGGGTAGAACAGAATCGGTGCGTAGCGTGAGTTGCAGATACCGCAATAATACTGCGCGCCGGTCACAAAGCCATTCCGGGTCGCTGCGCCCTCAGCTGTATCAGCCTGTGAGATTACTCCGACCCGATAGTCTGTTGTCGTCAAAGCCAGAATATACCCCGCCAGGAACGCCCGCTGCGCTACATTCACCCCCGCGGACGAAACCGCGTGCACATTGCCGCCGGTCGGAACCTCACCTCCCCCCACTGCCAGAAATTGCACATACTGAACCGCCGGCGCGATTGTATGGATTGCCGGCGCGGTGGCCATGCTCACCACTACCTGCACATCTGTTGAGAGCTGACTGGCTTCAAGCGTCGAGCGGCGCTCAAGCGTCACACCGTTCTGATCCGCATACTTGCTCAATTGGTCAAAATAACCTTGTGCTTGAGTTGCGTCGACATCCTCTGGCGCCCAAAACACGATCTGCGCGTGCAGCTGCGCTTCAACAGGCACTTCCGGCGCTTGCTGAGTGGCATCCGGCGGGAGTGCTGTGGGCGGGTTTTGGATCTGCTCCGCCAGGGCAGTCGCGGTCAAGACAATCGGGAATTCGGTCGGTGTCGCTTCTGGCGTTGGCGAGGGCTTGCCGCCGCTGCAAGCGCTCAAAAACGCTGCGACTAACAGAATGAATACGCATAATCGCTGGTATTTTTTCATATACGCTATTTTACACTATCGCTCCAATAATCAGTGTCAACTTTATATAGCCTCTGCAAAGGCGACGAGAGAAGCCCTCTTAAGCGCCACGACTTTTTTGATTGCGCGTTTTAGCCGCGTAATCAACACAAAAGCCTATTCTCTTTGGTAGACTTCTCGTTTCATTTCTGACCAATAAACCTGTGAATGAACTCTGAAAGCGCTTGGTTGATATCTGATATAACAAGGCGGCTTTGGTATAATGCAATCAGTTTGACATTCATTCATCAAAGGTCAGCTACTATCACATGAGTCTTCCTACCAGCGAAACAACCCCCGATGGATTGCTATCCATCCCACCCGACCGCAGGAACCGCATCTCTACCGCGTATCGCGATGCCACTGAAAGTGAACGCCATGGGTTTCTCTTCGCGCTGACTAATCGCACTTTTTGCCACACCGAACACTACACCTGGCTTCTGGCCAGCGGTGTTATCCTGTTATTCGCCCTTATCTTCAATTCTCATTTACTGCTCTTTATTGCCGCGATTGTTGCCCCCCTGCTGGGCCCGGTAATGAGCCCAGCTCTGTCAGCCGCCACTCCCACCTGGTCGCGATTTTCGCGTTCACTGCTCAATTTGCTGATCACACTGGTCGTATATTTCGCCGCGGGTTGGCTGGCTGGTATGATCCCGCGCGCTGCCGGGTATCTGACCCTGCCCCACATCCACCTGCTGCGTTCCACCTGGCTGGAGTGGCTGGCGGTAATCGCTGCCAGCGCGTTGACCGCCTGGCTGTTTCTGAGAGGGAATGAAGCGGTTCGCCTTACCTCGGCACTGATGACCTATTTAGTCGTTTTTCCAGTCTCTCTGGCTGGCATGCTCTATCAGAACACGCTCGACCAAGCCTGGATCGCCACCCTGCTGATCGTTTTGGCTCGTCTCGGGGCATCGCTGCTGACGAGCCTGATTGTTTTCTGGGTCGCTGGATTGGTTCCGGTGAAAGTGCACGGTTGGTTGATCGCTGGTCTCACTATTTTGCTTGCCTTGGCGGCGATTGGGGTATTTTCCGCTTCCAAACTCATCCTGACCGAAGCGCCTCCCATGGCGCCGAAATCTACAGTGCCGCCGATTGAAACCAGCGCTGCCAGCCAGACGCAAACTTTAACTCCAACGCCTTCCCCGCTTGCTCCTACCGCGACAACCGTCTCAATCATCGCTGCCAGCGTCACTCCCACACACGCTGCAACGCCAGATGCTCCAATCAGCGCGAGCGTCATTTCGACCAACGGCGTCATCGTCCGCTGGGAACCCAATTCAAAGGCAAACGTGGTTACTTATCTTAATCAGAACGCTGAAATTACTTTGCTCGGAGAACAACAAGTGGTCGGAACAGCAGTTTGGGAAAAAATTACCACCACAGATGGTGAAATCGGCTGGGTCATGGCGCGCTATCTCGCCACCGCCACGCCCAAGCCTTAATCAAGCAGCTTCACCAGGTTCTCTACCGGCACCTTGACACTGACTTCATCAGCCAGCTTCACAACCACCGCCCGATATTGAATGCCGCTCGAGGAGGTTTCGTCCTGTTCGCAGATGTCAACGACCTCGCCCACCCGGCCAAGATGAGGCTGGCCAAACAGTTTTACCCGATCTCCCAAGTTTAGAGTGTTCTCCGCCTGAGCTGTAAACAGGCTCGGTGAGTCTGTCTCGTTTGAAGGGCAAAACAGCAATGCACCCTGACCCTCCATCCCTCTCAATAAGTGCACCTGTTTTCCGCTCATTGACATCAGAATATCCAATGTATCCTGATCTGTTTCCGCCACCCCGAAGCCGCTCAATAAAATCCACGGGAGGCCGCTCTCATTCAGAGCTTGGAACGCGTCGGGTTCCAGCGTGCCAACCACCAGTCCGCTGACGCCAGCCGCCTCCAACTCCCTGACCAGCCTCGCATGACCAATCGTTTCGCAATAACAGATCTTCTCGGCGAGATTTTCGGCGTCTTCGAGACGCTTGTTGCGGTCAAACCCAAGATTCGAGTGAACCAACTCACCACAGGCATTTTCCCCTCCCCCTGCCAAACCTTCGACCATTGCGCCAACCGCAGCGATCACTGCGCCACGCCCGGCAATCAATTCGCTGACCACGCCCGAGAAAGGAGCGGTCAATGATTCTACCGCTTCGCCCAAAGCTAAAACCACCTTGCCGTCCCGAATCGACACTACTTTTCCATCCTGTTTGGCTCTGAACAGGCGTGAGAACAAACCAGGCTTTTGGGCAATCACATCACCCGCGATAAACGACTCTCCATTTAGACGGTAAATGTACTTCTCAACCTCTTCTGGCTTGACTTTCAGCTGATTGACAATATCGTACACCAAAAAACGTTCAGGCAAATGCGTCTCAGCAATCACATCGCCCTGATTCACCACATCCCCCGTACGTACTAAAACCTTGCCGGGTTTATTCAGGCTGAGCGGGTAAAGGATTTGATGGCGCTTGGATATTCTTTGCGTCCTCATTCGCTCAACTCCCAGGACCACTCGGTGATCTGCGTCATACGCGCGTCAGCATCGCTCTCAATCTCGATTGGCCGCCCTCTGGCGTCAATTACGACGCCAACTTCCGAATTTGAAACCGCCAGCCACCCCCCCAATCCGCGCATACCCATTCCCACATCGCTGTTTGCTGTCGGCGAAAGGTATAGGCGGGTTTTGTCTTCGCTTACAGTTTCCAGTCGTTTAAGCTCGCCTTTTCTGACCGTCAGGCGCCGGCGTTCCGGCTGACTTTCATCCACTTCAACTTCCAACACCATGCGGCCTGACTTTTCGGGGCTGTCGACAGCCGCTGTTGTTCCTAAGTTTTTATAAATACCCGAATCGATCACCTGAACAGCCACCATCGGCTCGACTCCCGCCAACGCCCCCAGAGCAGGTGTAAGCTGCGCCTGATCAAGCACAAAAGTAGTCACGCCATGAGGCTGAAAGCCGTCCAACGCTGCCATCATTGTCTGTCCAGCATGTTTACATTGGCAGAAAGCTTCACCAAGGAGAATGATCGGCTCATAGGGTTCAATCAGTCCGCGTTCCTTTTTATAACCAAAATCAGGATTGCGTATTGCCAACTCCTCGAGTGCGGTTATGATTCTTGCCCTCATAAAAGCCTGTTCCACTGCCATATCGTCAATAGAAAGCGGTATAAAGTCAGGCAGTAAACGCTTATTTCGCAGGCAAGCTTCAACGCTTGCCTTTTCAAGCGGTTGAGACATGAAGCGATACGTCATGTCAATCAACGGGTTACTGAGCTCGAAAGGCTCAACCAGTCCGGCGAGTGTCCCGCCCCGTGCGGCCATCAGGCGTGTCTCCAGTTGGCCCAGATCGACCGTCATCACTCCCTTGCCCCTCGGATTCATCTGGTCCAAGAGCCTCACCACCCGCCCCATCGCGAAGGCAGACGGCAGCGCCTTCACCTGCAGCAGTTCTTCAACTTCGCTTAACCCAGACATTTGGCTCAGCCTTACCTGACGCCAGGCGCGCAGCATGCTTTTCCAGGCTATTGATGGGTCTTCGACACCCATCTCCGGCTGAATATTCCCGGCGATATGCGCGTCAAAACTGCCTTCAAACGCCGCAGTCGCATCCGGCGCGTAGCTGTCATTGCCCGCGTAAACCACTTGTGGTTTCACCTGACGCGGCATGTTTTCATAAATAATCCGAATATTATCCACCGCCGCTTTGAGCGGTTTGATCGCTCCCCGGTTGGTCCCCCCGGCGACAATGAACAGGTCAGCGTCGCTCGCGATCATCCGGCTTAATTGAGCGGTCGCATTTAATTCGTCCTGCTGATGAATCGCCAGCACAACATTGCATCCAAACATCCCGCTCAGGCGATTTAGAGTTGCCAGCGAGTAGGTATCCGACACTCCCACCAACACTGTACTGATCGGCTCGCCGGCTGAAACAGTCAGAGCCGCGCCGCTCAAACCACCGTCTCCAAAATTGAGCTTTGTTTCTCCGCCAGCGAAAAGCGCGAGATTTGCTTTATTCTGTAATGTCCTGATTGCTTCGTGCGCGCCGCTTTCAACCTCTCCGCGGGCCTTCAGGCTGCTGAGGGTTTTGGCGCATTCCCGCAGTTCAAAACTACCGCTGGCGTCGTCAAACAACCAGGCACGAGTGTGCTTGCTTCCTATTTCAACAGCCAGGTAGCGTCTGGTTGTCATAACAAACCCGCCAGAAAATCTTTGATCCAGACCACACGTGAAATCAACGCCACAAGAGCGGTACTGAAAATCATCACAAAGGTCGCGCCCAAAGTAATGCCGACAAAAATCTGCCCGATACTCCCCACTCCATCCAACAAACTGGCGTGTGCTTCATCGGCTTTCCGTTTGTGAGTGTAATGCTGATAAGCCAGCAACACCGCGATCACACCTAACAGCACCATCACGGCCCAGACAATGCGTGCCCAGTCTGGCAGTCCAGCATTCTGCAGCAATTCCGGACTGAATCGATTAATCACCGCCAACAGTTGCGGGGTCAGCGTCCCCCTTACAACCCCAAAGATCGTCAGCGCTGCGAACACGCCAACTAAAAATGACAGTGGGATCTTGCCGAGTTTGCTCAGGCGAGGGAAGATCATTAACCCCACCAATACCGCCAACAGGAGCGGGAACACCATCCAAAGCAGGGCGGCTCCCCTCGTCGCCCCCAGCGGGTGGATCAACAACGGAATAATCACCTTCGTAATCAAGACAGCGGCGGTATAGCCTGCGCTTACCGCGGCTAAAATCGTCAAAGCCACCCTGAAGAACAAATTATCGCCAAAGATATAGCTGAATACCATCAACGTCAATATCAATCCAACCAAACCCAGGAGGATGTCTGCTGACATTACTTAGCCTCCAACTTCTGCTTTCGATTCGCGTCATCGTCTGCTTTGACGACAAACCCCAACAAAAGCAGCATGATCATAATCAATAATCCAACCTGATAGGCTCGATACGAAACCTGCGCATTTAAGGCGGAAAGCTTGTCAAAACTGGCGAAGTCACTCATCCCTGCCAAATAACCGCCAAGCTGGCCGCTGTCATAATACACGCTCAAGGTAACAGCCTCCTGACTCGGCGTGATCATCAGCAGAGAGTTTGGTGGCAGCCAATGGCTGACCTGTTCCATCCAGCTTGCGATTGACAGGCTCGCGTCTGTCACCACCAACACCCGTGTGAAATCATGCAGGCTAAGCATCGTCTCGCCACTGTCTGATGTGGCCGCGCGAATTACCGGGTTAGTCGGTGAGTAATGCGCCCATTTCAGCATGCCCAACAAGCCCCCCGGAATAAGCCGCGGTTCGGGCAAAGTTTCGAGACTGGAACCTGACCTCAGGCTGTCAGCCAGCCAGAGACCAGTTGGTTGAGTAGTTCTCAGGGTTATCTCAACTTTTTTTTCTTGCAGAGTTCTAAACACAGCCGTTACGCCTGGTTCAATATCCGCGCTGGCGGCGGGCTGGTAATCTAAAACAACTAAAACCTTATCCCCTGGTTTAAGGTTTTCAAGCGATTGCTTAAAAGCCGCCGCTGCCAAAGCGGGAACAGCCGGCCGCGGCCACACCGCATCACCGATTAACACCGCGCCAATCACACCGATCAGCATTAACAGCGCCAGAATGATCTGCGCGGCCCCCCCCCGCGCCGGCGGATTAATGCGCGGCGTAAAGCTCGCCTTGCCTTCCTGATTAATCAGCTGTTTCAATAAATTAGCGCGTTCATACTGGCTTTTTAACAGCAGAAGGTCAGGTTGCAGATCTTCAGTTTCTTTCTTCTCACTGACTGCTTCACATTCAGATTCCGCGGGTTCCGACTCGGCCACCTCAGCAGTTTCTTCTGGTTTAACCGATATGTCCGGCTCAATTCGATCTCCCGCCGCTGATTCTTCATCAAGTTCAGCGATCTGGTGTTCCACCGGCGGTTCCTCCGCCTCAGCCAAATCGGATTCATCACTATCCGCGGTTTCTTCAATTTCGGAGTGGTCGCTGGCAGGTTTGCCAGGTTCCTGATATTCGCCGCGGCGCAATTTCTCGAGGTCTTCTTCACTCCACCCAGAATCCCAGCCTTTGGGCTCCTCATCCGCTTCATCAGCCTTCAAAGGCACTTCTTCGGTGGGCCGTTCCTCCGGCTTGGGGTGCAACTCCCTCACGCGCTGCAGCCAATCAGGCACGCCTTCCTCATTCAAGCCGCTCGACCGAACCGCCTTAGCCTTCAACATTGCTTCACGGCGAGCCGATTCCTGCAACCGCGCGATCCACGCGTCGAATTCCTGAGACACTCGGTCGCGATCGGTCTTCCCGGTTTCAATGGCGCCCGTTTTTCTAATCGGATCACCGGATGGATATTCAACCTTGGCGCGCTCACGCACACGGCTCAGCCACTCGGGCACGGCAGGCGAAACAGTCTTTTGTTCTTCCTCGCCAATCGGCCTGGTATCTCCTTCTTTGGGTTCTCCAAAAATCCCGCCAAGATCAGGTTGCTGCAAATCCCGCAGCAACTCTGGCAGGCCTTCCTCTTCGCCAGGCGGAACCAAAGGCACTTCGCCGGAATCATTCTGGCCTTCAAAGCTAAAGAATTCTTCCAGTTCCAGTCCGCAATGCACACAACGCGATGCGGTAGGAAGGTTTTTATTGCCGCAGTGGGGACAGTCACGCAATTCTTCAGTCATTGCCCACGCCCTCACCTGTCAACGCCTTTAGCGCCACAATCAGCGCGCCAAAGCTCATTCCGATCAACAAGCCACGCGCGCCAATTAACGGCAGCATCTGCAAAGTTTTGATAATCGCATTCACTGGCGGCGAATTCAACACCTGCAAAAACCCCAAATCAATTACCAGAAAGACCAGCGCGCTCACCCCAAAAGCCACAGTCAGCGGGCTCCAGCCGCGTGTCCGATAAAACTGCACGCCAGCGCCTGCCATTACCACTGCCGCCAACCCCAACAGACTGACCTCCAAGGGTTTCTGGATGCTTGATATCCACAAGCGATACTCAGGGTCATCCACACCCATGACCAGACCACCGCCCAGACTGAGCAGAAAAACAATGACAAATACCAGGCTGTAAAATGAGCTGCGGTTTCCTCTGGCGATTTTGCGCCACTGTGCCAAAAACAAATGAGCGATCGCCACCAGCAGCGCCATCGCGCCGACGATAATTGCCCAGTCCAGCACGATATTAAGATATCCTCCCAAACTGACCGGCCAAATCAATCCAGCTAAAACAAAGAAACTGGTCAGTGTAGCAACGAACAGAGGGATGATCCGTTTCAAGGTATCACTCCGGTTAGTTTTAACACCGCGCCGATCAGCAAGGCCAACACAGTCAAAGCCCTCAAAATATCCAACGCCCTCAACTGCAGCCCCGCCTTCGACTGTAGTTTAAAGGCAGTCTGAGCGGCATAGTAATCTTCGCCCTGCGTACTGAGCGGAGCGGAAATTAGAAATGCGCTTTGAGCCGTCAGCGTGTCGCTGATCGCCGCCAGAGGCAAGTTTTTTCGACCCGCCAGATTGGCGGCCAGCGACGCGATCGGGGAATGATTACCGATCAGAATAACCGCCGCGTTCGAGGGCTGATTCACCTCCGGAAGCAGTCCTGCCGCACCGGCGGCAGCGCTCAAGCCGCCCAACTGTGCCTGTTCAGTCTTAAAGAGTTCCACTGCCACCGCGTCTTGATAAACGCCACGCAAGACCATCTGGCTGAGCAGCGCCAGCGACCCTTCACCCGTTATAGCCTGGGCGGGTTGGTCATTAAAAACTGCCCTGGCGCTCGTCTCACGCCATATACCCAGCCCTGCCAGCGCGTTCACCGAAGCCGCCTGAGGCGTCAGGCCATCCCCGAGCCCAAAAAGCAGCCGTTTGCCCTTTTCCGCCGCCTCATGCTGAAAGGCTTCAACCGCGCTGACCGCCTCAATCGCTCTCATCTCTGAACGCACTTTGCTGCGGCTGACGAGCCAGCTGACAAATAAAGCCAGAATGGTCAAAATGGCAATAGCAACAGCGATAATGTCATTAAACGACAGCGCAATCATGTTTTTTTACGGATGCAAGATTCTTGCGAAAAATAAAATTCAGGTTGAAGCTGCTGAAAAAACCTGGAATTACCAAACAATCAGGTTGTTTTCCCATGTCAAAAGTATAGCATAAAGCTATACACAATAACTTCGAGTGATTAACAAAACAGGCTGACTCAAAGCAAGTCAGCCTGTTTTAAACTTGTCCCGCAAATTTTAACCGTGAATTGCCTGGCCTTCTGCCGCCTCAGCCGCTTCCATCAACACCTCCGACAGGGTCGGGTGCGCATGAATATTCCGGGCGATTTCCCGCGAGGTGAGTTCATTGCCCTGCGCCAGCGTCAGTTCGGGCAAGAGTTCCGAAGCTTCAGGACCAACGATCACCGCCCCCAGGATCTCGCCATATTTGGCGTCAGTGATGATCTTGGCGAAGCCAACGGCTTCGTTCAAGCCCAATGCCTTACCATTCGCCTGGAAGTTGAACCGCCCCACTTTGATCTCTTTTCCGGCTTCATGCGCCTCCTCCTCTGTATAGCCAAACCCGGCCACCTGAGGGGAGGTATAAGTCGCGCTCGGCACCATCTTAAAGTCGATTGGTTTCACTGCTTCGCCAGCGATTGCCTCGGCGCAGAGCAAGCCCATCGCTGAAGCCGCGTGGGCGAGTAACATCTTGCCTGTCACATCGCCAATCGCCCAAATTCCATCTACGTTGGTACGCATGTGATCATCAACGACCACAAAGCCGCGGCGGTCCAACTCAACTCCCAACTTGTCCAGTCCGAGCTCAGCGGTATTGGGCTTAAAACCAACAGATACCAGCGCGATGTCCGCCTCCAAGATCTGCTGCTCCCCTTTCTCGTTTTCCAAGGTCACTTTCGTGCCAGTTTCCGTCTTTTCAATTGACTTCACCTTAGTGCCAACAGAGAACTTCACGCCACGCTTGGTAAAGGCTTTCTGCAATTCCGCGGCTGCTTCAGCGTCCTGATTCGGCAGCAAATGCGGCAGCATTTCGACAATGCGTACGTCAACGCCGTATCCAGACCAAACTGTCGCAAATTCAACCCCAATCGCGCCTCCGCCGATGATCACCGCACTGTTAGGCAGTTTCTCGAGCAGGATCGCCTGCGAGTAATCCAACACTTTTTCCCCGTCTGGCTCCATTCCCGGAATCACCATGGCGTGCGCCCCTGTCGCGATGACCACATCTTTCGCCTTGACGGTTTCCGCCCCACCATCATTCAGCGTCACCTCCAGCGTGTCTTTGCCGCTGAATTTGGCGTCGCCCATCAGCACCTCAATATTGTTTTTCTTCATCAGAAAAGCAACGCCCTTGGATAAGCGCGTTGAAACCTGTCGGCTGCGCTTAAAGGCCGCACCATAATCAAGCTCGAGTTTCTCAAATGAAATGCCGTATTCCGAAGCGTGCCTGCTCATCGTAAATGCCAGATCGGCGTTGCGCAATAAGGCTTTGCTCGGGATGCAGCCGACATTAAGACAGACGCCCCCCAGCCATTTTCGTTCAATGATCGCGACCTTTTTGCCTGATTGCGCGGCTCGAATCGCGCAAACATAACCGCCTGGACCTGCTCCAACAACAACGACATCAAATTCTTTCATCATTAACTCCTTTTAAGTACCCAGATTATAACCCAAGGGCATTCCTGATTCTCGACAACCGCAGATTCCAGATAAGTTTCCGCTCCATAAATCGTCATGCGAGTAGTGAAGCCGGCCTTTCCTCCCACTATAATGTCAAAAATACTGGCTGACGCTGTTTGTAATAAGCGTAATATTTAAATCCAGCTTCGATCAGGATTTCTCGCGCCAGCTCGAAATTGAGCCCGATCCGCCGAGAAGTATGAGCATCGCTACCAATCGTGATAATCTCACCGCCCAATTGGCGATATAGTTTAATCAACTCAGGGTGCGGATTCGGAAACTTCAAGCCTCGCGCGATGCCCGCCATATTAATCTCAACCCCCTTACCATCAGCGATAATCCTGCGTAAAGCCGTTTCAAAAATATCCCGATAATCCATTGGGTTATATCTTTCGTCGCGTGTCCTGCCATATCGCACCACATAATCGAGGTGTCCATAGACATCATAAGTCTTTATCGCCGCAGTATTATCAACAAGCGTCCTGAAATAAGCCTCATAGCCCTCCTCGTCGCTGAGCTCATCAAAATAACCCGGATTGTGAGGGTCTTTCCCCTGCACTAAATGCGAAGACCCAATCACCAGGTCAAAAGGCTCACCACCCAAAAAAGCATTAATGCGCTCCGCGTGGCGAGGTTCCAGCCCCACCTCCACCCCAAACAGAAGTTCAATCTTATCTTGATATTGCTCGCGCATGGTTTCAAAGTGTTCACGATAAGCCACCTTATCCAGCTGAAATAGCTCGACGCCCAAAGCCGATGGATAATCAAAATCCTGGTGTTCGGTGAATGTAATCCACTTCAATCCTGTTTTGATTGCCTTCTCGATCATGCTTTTCATGCTTGCCACCGAATCTGTTGAAAAGCTGCTGTGTAAGTGTAAATCTGTTTGAATCATCATTTCTGCCTTGTCACAATATCGGAATTGATTATAGAGTATGAAGCCGGCCAACACGAAGTTTTAGCATAACGCTGAGCATGTCACTCTAAAACAATCATTTCCTTCATCCCGATTAATTCTTTGTGGTCAAATTGAGCCATCACGACCCACGGCATCACATTCTTGATGTTCATAAAGTCTTCAAACCTAAATTTCGGGTCGTAATGATTGATCATCATCGAAAGCGCCGTGCCGTGCGTGCCGATTACCAGTGTTTTTCCAGCTTGGGCTTCAAGTAATCGCTCCAGCGCGGCAACAGCGCGATTTTGTACCTGCCGCATGGCCTCTTCACCGCTCTTGCAATGATTAAAATCTTCCCACAGCCATTTCAAATGATCGTTGAAATTCGCTATCCAGCCAAAATTCTGACGTTCCCGAAAATCCTCGACAGGTTGAATGTCCAGCCCTTTCAGCGCTGCCAGATCACTTAACGTCTGCCACGCGCGCAGATAAGGGCTGGAATAGATATGATCAATGCTGATTGGTCTGAACCATTCTGCCAGCCGAGCGCTGTCCGCCAACCCTTTTGCGGTTAAAGGTCGGACGCGGTCTTCCCGCACCCGCATGTCGCTTTCTGCGTGTCTTACGAAATAAACTGTCGTCAGCGCCAAATCAGTCAAATCTACAGGCCTTCATCAATAATATCCTGATAAAAAGCCTTCTCGTGGGCATCATCACTTGCTATGATCGTGCCGACCGGCGCGACATACACCATAAACTCTTCTTCACCATCCAGGTCAAACAACTTGTTGGCATTGCTGTCTTCAAAAGCGCCAATCGCGCAGGTCCCCAAGCCCAACCCGGCGCAGGCGATATACAAATTTTGACACATATGACCCGCATCTATCAAACAAATGCGATGCGCGAAAACACCGTAGCGCCATTCCGCCCGATAAGGCACGAACGACCAATAGAAGATCACATTCGCCTTCGCCGCCCAGGATTGCCCTTGCAGAGTTTCATTAACGAGGCCTTTATAATCCTCATACTCACCCAGCCATTCCAGCTGATGCTCGAACGGCAGATAATGATATTTGCCAGGTTTCAGACCTTCCACATCCCGAACCAGCAGATAGGTCTCAAACGGATGCCTCGCCCCGCCAGATGGCACAGTGCGCAGAGTGGCATAAGACTTGCCTCGAATGCCTTTAACGCCCTGAATCGCCCACAACAAAAAAGAGAGTTGTTTCAAATTCACCACTTCCTGTGAGTAATACCGCGAGCTCTTGCGCTGTGTCAGCGCTTTGATGAGATCATTCTGCAGGTCGAGGGTTTCAAAATCGCGCGGGAGAACAATCGGCGTCTGGCCCGGGCGCATAGGCGCTTTGACCAACGGGGGTTGAGGCTTCTTGAGGTCCTGATCCGACTCAAATGCCGCCCTCTCGTCATTCCAGATTGCTTTCATAAAATAACGACCTTTGTCTATCCATTCTTGCTGAACTTTTGGGTCAAGCATTTCAGCCTCCTTCTCTTCCACATCAGATGATACGCCTGTGTTTATGTTTTTTACACTGGCATCTTCATTATAATAGAAGGGCTTCAATCTTAGGCCTGTGAGGCTTTTCTGCCCATTTCTTGCATGCGCCTGAGTTCGCGGTTAAACTTAAGCAGACGTCACTTATGGATCAAAACGTTCAAACCAACTGGGAAAGCGCCCTTAAAACATTTGTCAGGCATTGCAACGCTCTGGCTGTTCTCATCCTGGACGGCGCGACTCGCTACGCCTGGACGCAGCCCAGCCAGCAGCTCCCGCTCGATAAAGCTGAGTCCCTCCTGAAGGATCTTTCTGCCAATAAAAGCTCCTTCCGCGCCGCCCGTCTCGATGAAAAAGCCTGTCTGATCTTTCTGGCCAGCCAAACCGATGGCAGTCGTGCCGCCTTCGTTTATCCACTTTCCTGTCGGCTCAAAACTGCGCAAACAGAGGCTGAAAGCTTCCTGAAATCCGCTCGGCTTGCTTCCTCAGTCAGCCTTGATTCGCTCGTTGCCCGCGAGCTGCCAGCCTACACTCACGCCTCCGGCAGCCAGACCTGGCAGGAAGAGTTCATGTCTCTGTTCTCAGACTCCGCCCAAGCCGATCATGCGCTGACTGTGTCTGAGCAAGCAGATCAGTCCGATACCCAACCGATTCAAATCAACACAGACTCAACCCAGCCAGTCAACTTAGAGACCAAGCCACCTGCTCCGGCCAACCTGACCAATCAGGATTTCTGGGTAAAAATTGTTTAGTCTTATCAGAGGTCTATATGCCTAAAATTCTATACCTGCTTGATGGCCATGCCATTGCTTACCGCGCCTACTTCGCCCTGACTGCCGGCGGTTCCACCCGCTGGGCAACTTCCAGCGGCGAACCCACCGCAGGCGTCTATGGCTTCGCGTCCATGCTCTTTCGGATTTTCGAACAGGAACAGCCAGATTTTCTCGCCGTCTCGTTTGACAAAGGAAGAACTTTCAGGCATGACCTCTTCCCCGACTATAAAGGCACCCGTGCCAAAATGCCCGATGATTTGCGATCCCAGATCGAGCGAATTCGCGAAATGGTCGATTGTTTTAACATTCCCCGCATTGAGGTGGATAATTTCGAAGCCGATGATGTCATTGGCAGTTTAGCCGTTAAGGCTGAGCACGACGGTTTAGGGGTAAAGATTGTTACCGGCGACCGTGATTTGCTTCAACTGGTTACCAACCGCATCATTGTTTCGCTTCCCAACGCCAAAACCAGCACCAACGAAGATTATTTTCCCGAAGATGTCGTCAGACGAATGGGCGTGAAGCCTGAACAGGTGGTTGACTATAAGGCGCTGGTAGGCGACCCCTCAGACAATATCCCCGGGGTCAGAGGTATCGGCGATAAAACCGCTGCTTCATTAATCAACACCTACCAGACCCTAGACAATATCTACGCGCACGTAGATGAGATCAAGGGAGCGGTGCAGACAAAGCTTAAAGAAGGCCGCGAAGCGGCTTATCTCTCACAGGATCTTGCGCGCATTCGCACAGACCTCAATGTCGAGATCAACCTCGACCAGGCCCGCGTTGACCATTTTAACCCCGCCGCGGTTGAGTCACTCTTCCGTGAGCTCGAATTCCGCACGCTTACTCAACGACTGCACACTTTGGTCAAGAAACTGAACCCCTCGATGGCTGTTGAACCAGTCGTGAAACAGGCAGGGTTATTCGGCGAAGACCCCGCGGAATCTGGCGAGGGCGCCAAAAGCTCGGTTGCCCCTGAGAGCGATTTTGAAACGATCATTGTCGATAATAGCGAAAAACTAAGCGGGGCGATAAAAGAGCTCAGCGCCGCTAAAATGCTCGCCTTTGACACAGAAACTACTTCTACCGACCCCATGAACACCGCGCTGGTGGGCATCTCTCTGGCTGCTTCGCCCGACAAAGGGTTCTACGTTCCGGTCGGCCACCAAACTGGCACCCAGCTGCCTCTCAACGAAGTCATCACCGCGCTGCGGTCGCTTTTCACTTCGCCAAAAATCGCTAAAGTTGGCCATAACGCCAAATTTGATATGGTCGTCCTCGAACAACACGGCGTTAGCGTGACACCGCTGACCTTCGACACCATGATCGCTGAGTGGCTGGTCAACCCCGACTCGCGCAATCTCGGCCTGAAGACCTTAGCCTGGGTCAGATTAGGCGTTGAAATGACACGCATTGACGCCCTGATCGGCAGCGGCAAAAACCAGATCACCATGGCTGAAGTGCCAATTGCCTCCGCGGCGCCTTACGCGGCATCTGATGCGGTCATGACCCTTCGCCTGGTTGACCCGCTGATGGCTGAGTTGGAAACCCACCACGCAGCTCATCTCATGGACGATCTTGAAATCAAGTTGGTGCCTGTTCTGGCAAAGATGGAAGAAAATGGTATCTTGCTTGACAGAGATCTTTTCAGACACTTCTCAAAAGAGCTCACCGACCAAATCGTCCAACTCGAAGACTCAATCTACAGGTTGGCAGGGAATTACTTCAACATCGGTTCCACCCAACAGCTTTCGGACGTGCTCTTCAAACGACTCAGTCTCGAACCTCCCGCCGGCTCCAGAAGAACCAGCAGCGGCAAGCTCTCAACAGCAGCCGGCGTGCTTGAAGACATGCGCGGTAAACATGAGATTATTGACTTAATCCTCGAGTGGCGTGAACTGACCAAACTTAAATCTACCTATGTCGACGCCCTGCCCAACCAAATTAACCCCAAAGACGGGCGCGTGCACACCTCTTTTAACCAAACCGGCACGGTAACCGGGCGCGTCGCCTCCCAAAACCCGAACCTTCAAAACATCCCCACCCGCACTGAACAGGGCAAAAAAGTGCGCAATGGGTTTATTGCTCCGCCAGGCCACCAATTGGTAGCCATCGACTATTCTCAGATTGAGCTGCGCATCCTCGCTCACATCGGTCAGGATAAAGCCATGCTCGAAGCTTTTCACAATGGCCAGGACATTCATGCCACCACGGCAGCCGCCATCCTCGACATACCGCTCGAAAAAGTCACCAAAACTCAGCGTCGCCACGCTAAAGCGATCAATTTTGGCCTAATGTATGGCATGAGCCCTTACGGATTAACCCGCACCACCGACCTGACCCTCGCTGAAGCGGAAAACTTCGTCAAGACTTATTTCGAAGAATTCCCAGCCATAAAAACATGGCTCGACCAGACGCGTAAATTAGCCGCCGACCAGGGCTATGTCGAAACATTGCTCGGCCGAAGGCGCTACTTCCCCAACCTAAAAAGCGGTACCAATTATATGATGAAACAGCGTGAAGAGCGCGAAGCTATCAACGCTCCCATCCAAGGCACCGCAGCGGACATCATTAAACTGGCCATGATCCGGCTGCCTGAAGCGTTAAATAAAGCAAACCTGCGCGCAAAGATGCTTTTGCAGGTGCATGACGAGTTGATTTTTGAAGTGCCTGGGGCAGAGGTTAAAGAAACTATCCGTATTGCTAAGAGCGTCATGGAAAACGCTTTAAAGCTCAGCGTTCCCCTCACCACCGAAGCCCGGGTAGGCATAAACTGGGGCGAACTGGAACCGGTGGATGATTCTTTCGAATTGAATCCGAACGCCTGATTGTCCAACCAGCCGAAGTAAATATCACGCGATGATCGGCACGGCGTTGCGGTTCAATTGCTCCTTTATCTGCAACACCTGTCGTCTGACTTTGTCATCCGATTCGATCATATCCGCTACTTTATCGCAGGCATACATCACTGTGGTGTGATCGCGCCCACCTAATTCCTGCCCAATTTTCGGCAGTGAGATACCGCCCTCTTCACGCATCAGATACATTGCCACCTGGCGCGGAAGCACAACATCTTTCGATCGATCCTTGCTCGCCATACGTTCCAGGGTAACCCCAAAATACTTCGAGACTACGCTCAAAATATCATCAGTAGACATGTCCGATCGCTGCGGCAAAAAGTCAGCCAGCGCGTATTCGGCCAATTCAAAAGTCAAAGGTTGACCCGATAAGTCAGCATAAGCTAAAACCCTGTTCCAGGCGCCTTCAAGTTCACGAATATTCGCCTGAATCTGGCGCGCAATCAGCTCCATGACTTCCACAGGAACCAGCCGTCTGGCTTTTTCGGCCTTGCTGCGCAAGATCGCCAATCTGGTTTCAAAGTCTGGGGGCTGTATGTCCACCGTCAGACCCCACTCAAACCGTGAACGCAACCGCTCCTCGAGCGTGCTCATCGCTTTCGGTGCCCGATCAGACGTCATCACGATTTGTTTTTCCTGCCCGTGCAGGGTATTGAAAGTGTGAAAGAACTCCTCCTGGGTGGCTTCCTTGCCGGCAATAAATTGGATATCATCAATCAGCAGCACGTCCACTTGTCGGTATTTTTCCCTGAAAGCAGCCTGAGTCTTCGTGCGGATTGAATTGACGAGATCATTAGTGAACTCTTCAGAAGACACATACAACACAGTTTTACCCTGCTGAATCACCGCGTTGCCAATCGCGTGCAACAAGTGGGTCTTCCCCATGCCCACACCTGAATAGAGAAAGAGCGGATTATAGGCCGAAGCTGGATGTTCCGCCACAGCCAAACAGGCTGCATGCGCGAGGCGGTTGGTAGGTCCAACTACAAAATTATCGAAACGATATCGCGAGTTGAGATGAGTCTCGAACACATTTTCATCGACAGTCACCGTTGGTTTCTGCATGGTCACTGTCTCAATCGGTTGTTCAGCTACGGGCGGAGCCCAAACCCTGAACTCAACATCAATCGGCCGAACCAACATACCGCTTAGTTTATTGACCACGGTGGCCTTCAGACGGCTGTCTAACCAGTCACAAGCAAAAGCGTTGCCAGCACCAAGATGAAAAACACCTTCTTCAGCGTCAAATTCAATAAAATGAGTATCTTTCACCCAAGTGTCGTATGCCGCTTTGGATAATTCCATCTGTAATTGGCCAACCACAGCTTGCCAGGCTTGTGCTGCATTCATAATGCGATCTCCCTAAATATTCCGATTGCAGATGTACAGACACAGTTAAGACAGACGATAATAAAAGGCGTCGACGATTACTTTCATCGACCCGCTCAACAACTGCTCTCACCTGTCTCGCAAATCGGTAACCCGATTCTAACACCCCCCTTCTTTAGCTTCAAGCGAAAATGGGCTTAAGAATCTAAAACTTGACGATTCTTTAAGGTTAGCTGAATCTTAAAAAGTCTGAATCACTTCAAAAATATTAATTTATTAATTTCAGCTAATCCGCGGCCCTATTTGGCAGTAGAAACAAAGTTTATTAACCCCAATATATGGGGGAGGCACGATGTTTTTCTGACATGAACACTTTACATGGAGGTATATGCGCATGAGTTAAATCGCTGGTACCGCGTCAAAAAAAAGATAGTGATTCACGTTCTGGAATCAGCACCGAAATCATTACAGCACTAACGTCTTAGCGACGCTCAGGCCTCCAGCATCATTCCGGCAGCCCTTCGGCCGATTTCCACCGCGTAGTTAGTGCCCCGATCCCATGGGTAAACCTGGCTCATGCTGGCAAAGTACAACCCTCTAATCGGCGTCTGGATCGCCGGAATATTCCTGCTATGATTGACCAGTGGAATAGGCTGGGCATATGCCGTCTTGCTCACCCAGATCTTTTTCACCCAGTTTCGCTCGAATTTGGGATTAATGCGTGTCAAGTGAGGCAGAAATTCATCGGCCAATTCGTCGTCCGTCTTATTAAAGTTGGGATGATCTACTTCAAGGTAGTCGCCTATGTAGATAATATGGTCACCGCCAAAGTATTCCGGTTTCAAAAAGTTGGTATGCTCCACCAGCGAAAGAAAAGGAAATCCGGCTTGCTTGGGAATATTGTACCAATAGTATCCCTCTGGCGAGAGTTTGTGATCGAGCGCGACCGTCATCACCACTGCGCCCATGCTCTTAAGCTCCATCAGGCCTTTCAGGTAGTCCTCCGGCAACACTGGCGCCATGCGCGCCAGTGTTCCAGGCGACAGTGTCACCAGCACCTGGTCAAACACCTCAGATAATCCATCAGCCAAACCAATCGCGAACCACCCATCTGGTTCAGCCTCTATTTTCCCGACTCGCGCGTTGAACCTCAGGTCCACGCCAAGCTCACGCAATTTATCCGCGAACTTGTCCGCGAAAGCTTGAAACCCGCCCTTAAACGTCCCTAACTGGGTCGTGCGTGAATGCAAGCGCGCCCACAGCCAGGCCATATTAACTTTGCCAGCCCATTTTTCTCCAAACTTTCCCATCAGCATCGGCTGCCACATGCTTTCAAAAACACGGTCGCCCGCCCATTTGCGCATCCACGCTTCGGTAGTCGTTTCTTCCAGAGGTTTCCAATTATTTGTCAACCTCAAATACATTCCCACCAACCCAAAGCGGATCTTATTAACCCCCCAGCCCAAACCAGGGTAAAGCAGCGCGGCCAGAATTGAGTCAAATGGGAAAAATTTATCCTTATGATACATCACGCTTACCGGCGTCGGAAAGATTACCTCATCCTGCCAGCCCAGCTCACGAATTAGCCCCAGCATATGCTTATCCGAGGCAAACCAGTGGTGATAAAACCTTTCCACTGACCAGTCCCAATTTGGCTCCTTAAAGCCCCCTGCCAAACCGCCCGCGTGGTCAGCCGCTTCAAAGATTGTCACTTTTTGACCAGCTCGCACCAGATCCCAGGCCGCTGAGAGGCCGCCAATTCCCGCTCCGACAATGGCAATATTCTTAGGCGCTTTGGTCATAACGTCTCCTTGGGTTCAGATTTTTCAGTCAGTTCAGCAGCCTGATAGTCAGCTTGCATCCCCTGCAGATCTGATGTCAGTGAAAAGCCTTCCTTAAAGAAGTAGAAAGCCCCCAATAATGTGATCGGCAGCCATAAAGCCACCCTCAATAAGAGCGTGAAGCTGAGCGCGAGGTTGCTGCCCGCTCCAAAGAGCTCCAACATGGTCTTACTGGCGGCGTCAAAAGTGCCCAATCCGCCTGGCGCGGCCGGCACCAGCAACACCAGGTTCACCACCCCATTCACCAGCATCAAGCTGACAAAACTCAGCTCTATGCCCAACGCCTTCGCCACACCCCAATACAGGCCTGTTTCCAAAGTCCAGATCAGCATCGTCAACAAAAGCACCTTCAAACTTTCCACAGGGGACTTTAAGCTGGACAATCCATCCATAAACTTCGCCAGAATGCGCTTGACCGCCAGCCTGATTTTTTCGGGCAGCAGGTGATCAATGAACCATCCAAAGAATCTTTCCGTCCGCGCCGGCAGCAAGACCATCCCCAAAAACACCAGAAGAATCAGCGCAAACACCACGCCGCCCAGCACAGCCCCGCGCTGGATGCCTGCCAATATTCCCTCAGTTGTATTCAGTCTGGCTAACTGACCGATATTAAGCAGCACAAAACCTAAAATGACGATCGCGTCAAACAAACGCTCAACCACGATCGTAGCCAGACAGGCCGAAATATCAACATCGTCCTTTTGTTTGAGCAATAACGAACGCAACACCTCACCCGCTCTCGCCGGATAGACATTATTCCCCATATAGCCAATCGCCACCACTGGAAAAAGCCGCATCACCGGCAGTCGTTTCACCGGATTCAATAAGACCTGCCAGCGCATCGCCCTCAGCCACACACCCGCAAAGTAGAACCCCAGGCCAACCACCACCCAGCCCCACTGCGCGGTTTTCAGCGCTTGCCAAACCTGAAGAAAATCGACCTTTCGAAAGGCGAGATACAGAAAAACGACACTGATCACCGCCCCCAGCCAGACATGCCATTTCTTAATTTTCATGGAGAGATTGTACCATCAGCTAACTTAGCTGCCATACCTGCAAACCGACTTTGTCAGAACGGAAGCGATCATTCAACCGTAACAAAGGGGAAAAGCCAATTCGCCGCGATCGTGATCGTGGCGAATGATAAAGGAAATTTCGAATTTAATCGCCATCTTATGGTAGTTCCAACCCCAACTCAACGACTAAAGGGGGCATATCCTGAAACCAGCGTCTCAACTCAATATGTTCCTTAATTCTTGTGGTATCAGTGGAATCCTGCCATGACCTTTCGCGAATTTGTTGAGGAAAAATCTGTGGGTCAAGCCCCAAACTGCCACCAAACTGCTCTTTTTCTTTACAGATTACTTCCGATATCTTCTCATCCTGCTCAATTTTTAATCGACAGTACGGCATCCAGAATTCGCGTTGTTGACGGTCTAAGGGTTCGCAATCTGGTTGCAGGTAGACAAAACCATCCAGCTGTCCCAAATAATCCCATTCACAAAAAATATCTTCATCCGTACCATACCAGACCTTAGCCAAGGCGCTTTGGTAAGCAATCCAGCGTTTTGTTTTAGCCTCGTCTGGCGCCAATGTCGTCAGCGGTTTGCTCGGATACTTGCCTTCAGCCACCGCAGCCTGAGGCGGAAAATTTGGAAATTTCTCCCGCAGCGCCAGGTTAGCTGAATAATCATAACGATGCGACTCATACGAGAATTCCTTTTGAATCCAGTTTGGAAATTCCCGGTTAAATTCCTCATCACCGTAGAATACCGGCATATAGATGCGTTCAATGCTTCCATCCGCCTTCATATAAATTGCCGCGGGAACCGCAATAGCAGATTTGATGCCATCGTAAAGCCAACTTTCGCAAACCGCCCAAACATAAACCTTGTTGAGACCAGGTTCGTGCCCTAACACTTCCCACTCACAACGGCCTTTCTTACCATCGCCTAATTTAGCCGCCTCAAGTAAAGCCGGTTCAAGCACCAGCCAATCTGGCAGTCCATATGCCTCAGGAGTTGGACCATCCGGAATCGTCAGAGTTGGGAATATTGTGGGTGGAATCGGTCGACTTGTAGAAAGTGGCTGAAGAGTCTTTGATTGCTCAATGACAGGAACTGCTGTTTCGACAGCCAACTCAGCATTTGGCATTGCCGGTAATGTAGCGGAATTGGGAAGACAGGCTGTCGCCCCAAATACACAGGCAAACAAAGTGATCAAGAGCCGGTTGAATGTGACCTTGATATACATATTCACCTCTTTCCTGTAATCTGTCAATTAATCCTAACACCTTCCAGAAATACCATTTAACTCGTCAAGGCAAAATAGAAATGTCCTATTGCCAGCAAGATAGAAATGTCCTATTAGCTTGATAAAGTAGTCAATATCGGTTGTCCGTTTAGTTTTTTTCCATAGGTTCTCCAAGGATGGTTATAAGCTG
>JAAYCN010000086.1 GCA_012729755.1 Chloroflexota bacterium
ATTCTTTGCCGCGATAAACTTGGCGTACTCTTTCATGAACACCTTGCCAGGGTCACGCAGGTCAAACTTTTCGGGATATTCATTGAAAAATTCGCGGTGCACACGTGTCCAGACAAGGCGACCATCGGTGTCAATGTTGATCTTTGTCACACCCAACTCAGCAGCATGCCTGAACTGGGAAGCATCAACGCCCTTAGCCCCAGCCAACTTACCGCCCGCTTGATTGATGCGTTCCACCTCTTCCTGCGGCACCGAACTGGAACCATGCATAACCAGCGGGAAGCCCATCAGCCTGCGCTGAATTTCAGCCAACACATCAAAGTGCAGCGACTGCGTACCCGAGAACTTAAAAGCGCCGTGGCTCGTGCCGATCGCGACCGCCAGTGAGTCACACCCTGATCGCTCTACGAAATCGCGCGCCTGGTCGGGGTCGGTCAGTTTGGCGTCAGCTTCCTTCACGCTCACATGCTCTTCCACACCGCCCAACATGCCCAATTCCGCTTCCACCACAATCCCCTTGGCGTGCGCGGCTTCAACCACACGGCGAGTCGTTGCGATGTTCTCTTCATAAGGCTTTGAGGAGGCATCGATCATCACCGAGCTGTAGAAGCCTGAATTGATACAGTCATAAGCAGTCGCTTCATCGCCATGATCCAAATGAACCGCGAATATCGCTTCCGGATACACTTCATCGGCCGCGCGAATCAAACCTTCAAGAAAAGTTTTATTCGTATAAGCCCTCGCGCCTTTTGAAATCTGGATGATGAACGGCGCCTGCGACTGCAGGTTGCCCTCAAACAGGCCAACGATTTGTTCGAGGTTGTTAATGTTGTAAGCGCCAATGGCATATTTTCCATAGGCATGCTCAAAAAGTTTTTTTGTAGTGACGATCATTCTTACTCCTTGTTTTGCGAGTTAATTGCAGGTGAATTATACCCAACTCCCTCGTTGAATCCAAAAAAATGCAGGGTTTGGCTTCCCTTTCATCCTGAATCTTTGCCCGATTCATTCTCTTCTCTTATCCTTATCCGATTGTTTCGACACAGCGGATCGAGACTAATCCCACGGCCATCATACCTGCCGAGCGATGAGTTTCAGCAAACACCAATCATAAAAAATCAGTTTCAGGCCAGCAACTATAACCAGCTACCACCCATAAACCGATCGCAACGCGTCAGCGTACCGCCGTGGGTCATGTTGATCTTTGATCTTTTCAAGCGCCAGCGTGCCCTTGTCAACAATTAATTGCGGGTTCCCAACAATCTCACGCACGATTTCTTCCAATCCTTTTCGGATGGTCTCGCTCAATAACTGTCGATCAGTTTCGTTCGTATACAGCGCCTCACCAAGTTCATTCTTAGGCACTTTGATCATCCAACCCACTCGGTTATTGTTCATCTCCGGAAACGCGCGAATATCCGTCGTGATTACCGGGCACCCGCAGGCTTGCGCTTCAATGACCGAGAGACCATAAGTATCTGCCCAGCTCGGCAGCAAACCCACATCCGCCTGCTTCATTAAACTCAACACCTGCTCATTCGGTAATGAAGCGTAATACTCAAGCCACTTTGGTTTGCTGTCAATGACGTCCTTTGCCCAATCCACATCAAATTCACTCTCGTGTGCTGCGTAGGGTTCCAGTCTCAACGAGCTGATCACAACCAAACGAACCGGCAGCCCTTCCTCCTCGTGCAACTTTCGAAAAGCCTCAAACAGCTCCCGACCGCCCTTCCTGAAAAAAGCGGCCCCAACCAGCACGAATCGCAGCGGCTCTTCCGCTGTGGGCGCTCTCATCGGTTTCACCTTGCTCAACACTTCCTGCGGCGGGTGCAGAACCATCAGTTTATTCAATATCGGCTGACTGAATTCAGCGGGGAACTCTCTTAACAGATCTTTCTGAATTTTCGCGCTGTTTTCAGACCAGGCAATTAACTGGCGGCAAGCGTTCCCGCCCAACGCTTCGAGCGCGCGCCTCACGCTTGGAGTCAAAAGCGCCTCACCTCGATTAGCCCCCTGATGGCGGGTGACAAGCTCCGTAAGGCGCGGCACGATCGTTTCAAACGAGACCACCCAGGGGGTCTTGCCATAACTGACGCCATTCATCAAGTGAAGTAAATCCACTTTATTAATGTCAAAATCTTCAAATTGATTGTTGAGGTCAAAGGTCGGAATGAGCGGCTTGCCAATCATTCGATTGACCTTGAGCGCCAGGCGTCTGCGCAGGCTAAACAGATCCCGCACAGGCACATATTCCGCCTCAGGCAGCTTGTTCATGATCGTGCGCAGGTAAGTATAAAAACCAGTGCGATATTCCAATACGCCAATGCGTTTACGTTTAAGTTCAATTTGGTTGGCCATGCTATTCATTATAAATGAGACAGACCGAATTAAACACCGGTTGATTCCGCTGGCGGTTCCGTCTGGATACCGCTCGTGTCAGGTTTCCATGAAAGGAACAGCACAACCGCGAGCGCGGCCATCCCAGCGCCGAAGTAAAATGGCGCTGACGGCCCAAACCCAGCCCACTTGCCTAAACCGCTCCATAACAGGCCAGCAATCAGCGATGCCGGGAAGTCTAAAATGCCCAAAATCGCGTTATACGTGCCAAACGCGGTCCCCCTCATGTCATAAGGGACGATATCGCTGATCATCGCTTTCGCTGTGCCATACGCCATGCCGTAATACAACCCATAAGAGACATATAAAAACCAAACTACCGTCGGCGACTTGGCCACGGCGAAGCCGAGATAGATCAACGCGTAGACAATCCAGCCGCCAATAATCATTTTTCGGCGTCCGAATTTGTCAGATAAAATGCCAGCGGGTGTTGAAATCAGCGCGTAAACTAGGTTAAAAACAGCCAACATGATCAGAATATGGATTAATTTCATGCCCACCGACTCAGCCCTCAGAATTAAAAAAGCGTCCGATGAGTTGCCAAGATCAAATAGCCCAACAATCAACATGAACATTCCAAAAGGTTTCCCCAACCCTTTGAAGGTAATGCGCATCTTCTGAGCCGTTCCGGCTGATCTGGCTTCCTTTGTGCCAAGCGCTAAAACCACAACCGCTAAAATCGCCGGAATCGCGCTGACCAGGACGATGGTTTGAAAAGTACTGCGCGTGAGCGCCTCCGCGCCAGTACGTGATTTAACCAGCCAGACGATCAGCGCAGCAGTCAAAATCCCCAGAAACGCTCCGGCCGTGTCAGCTGCGCGGTGCAGCCCAAAAGCCAACCCGCGCTGATGGGGCTTCACATTATCCACTACCAAAGCGTCACGTGGCGCGGTGCGAATGCCCTTACCGATCCGATCCGTCCAGCGAATCGCTGCGACTGTTCCCCAGGTCTGAGCGAAGAAGAAAAACGGCTTTGCCAGAGCGGAAAGTCCATACCCAGCCACCGCCAGCCACTTGCGCGTCCCCAGCTTGTCCGAGAGCCAACCTGAGAACAGTTTGAGAATGCTCGCCGTAGCCTCAGCAACACCCTCAATCAAACCGATCACATTTGTCTTCACCCCTAAGACCGTGTTCAAAAATAACGGCAAAACATTCAACACCATTTCACTTGACACATCCATAAAAAAGCTGGTCGCGCTGACTATCCAGATATTGCGCGGCAGGCGCTTGATTCTGTTTTTAACGCTGTCGTCAACAGGTTCTTCTGCTTTTTCTTCATCCATTTTCGCCTCGTCCTCCAGATTATACGCCTCGACAGGCCAAACTGATCATTATTGATAGAGAGTGAATTCTGTCACCCAAAACAACCCCGCCTCAGTGACTCTGCGCTTTAGCCCTTGTCTTAAAAACCCCACGGAGGTCGGATGAAGCGACCACATACCTGACCCAACCTTCATTTCTCGCAAGGTTGAGTGACCTCACCCAATCGCCCAAAGCGCAACCCGACACATCAAAACTTGTTTCGTCGGGTTTCATTCGACCTGTTTGATACATCCTCATAGGGTTGGATGAGGTCATCCAATCCCCATCTTCCATTGCGCAACCCAATACATCACAACCAATGCGAATTTAGTAAAAACCCATCAAAACACCCTCTTCAGTCTCGCTGCGCCCGCCAGCTTTTTTTATGGAGAAGCCTCGTCAAGCCCACTTTATTCCAGAACGATCTCATCCTATTTTTAAGTAAACCCGCAATAAACTCTTCTCCGCTCATTTAGACATAATTGCCCCGGAAGCTGTAAAGCTAAACACGGATTTTGTCAACAGAAACGTAATCATCTATAATCAAAAAAGGGCATTGCCCCGCAGCTTGCTGCGATAAACAGAAAGATGACAAGATGAAAAGCAACTTAAATTATTTAAGTGAGAAAGAAAATAGAAAGGATACCCCGCAGTAAGCTACGGGGAGCATTCATTTATTAGAACTATGACTGTTACATCGAAGCTCATCCACCCGCAGACCTCCGAAAAAATCGTCCTCGTCACCGGCGCCACAAACGGCATTGGCAAAGAGGTCGCCATCCAACTCGCAGGAAAAGGATATCGCGTCATCATTCATGGCCGCAACCCAAAAAAAATTGACCAGGTCGTCGCCGAAGCGCTCAAACGCAGTCCCAAAGCCAGACTCGAAACAATCCAGGCTGACTTTTCCTCCCTCAGAGAAGTCAAAAAAATGGTGGTCGAACTCTATGAACGCTTCGATCACCTCGACGTACTCGTCAACAACGCCGGCGTTTACAGCAACAAACGCTATTACTCCGCTGAAGGCTTCGAGCTCGCCTTCGCGGTAAACTATCTCGCCGCGTTCACCCAAACCATGCAGCTCATTCCACTGCTTTCGAAGAGCCAATCTGCCCGCATCATCAACATGAGTTCAGTTGGCCATCGATATGTGTGGGTCAACCCGCTTGACATTGAAAGCCAGCATTTCTTCTGGGGCTGGGTTAATTATTGCCGTTCTAAATTGCTTCAGATCCCCTTCACCTTCCGGTTGTCTGAGTTCCTCGAGCGAACAACAATTACTGTCAACGCTTTACACCCGGGCGTTATCGTCGGCACGAATGTTACCAACACAGCCTTCATCAAATGGGGTATTCCGATCGCCTCCGGAGCTAACACCGTCCTCAACCTGGCGCTTAACCCGGATCTCGAAGGCATGAACGGCAAATATATCGAACGCTACAAGATCAGACAGCCCAGTCCGATGGCGCTCGATAAGGGGCTCAAAGCGCGCCTCTGGATCCGCAGCTTTAAATGGGCTGGGCTAAATCAGGACGAAATCGAAGAGCAGCTGCTCAGTCTTAGCCGAAACGGCCGGTAATATAGTCTTCAGTTTCTTTGTTACGCGGGTTCGTGAAAAGCTGCTCGGTCTTGCCGTATTCGACCAGAATGCCAATGCGAGCCTCAATATTTTCCCTGTCTAACGACATAAAAGCTGTATTGTCCGATGCACGGCCAGCTTGCTGCATATTATGCGTGACAATGATAATTGTGTATTTTTCCTTGAGCTCAATCATCAGCTCTTCGATACGCTGTGTCGCCACCGGGTCAAGCGCTGAAGCAGGTTCATCCATCAAAATCAGATCCGGCTGGGTCGCCAGAGCGCGCGCGATACAGAGACGCTGTTGCTGCCCTCCCGATAAAGCCAAACCACTCTCTTTCAGTTTATCCTTCACTTCGTCCCACAATGCCGCCTGCCGCAGGCTGGTTTCCACCAGCTCATCCATATTGCCCGTATAGTGATTGATTCGTGGTCCAAACGCCACGTTATCATAAATACTTTTTGGGAAAGGATTCGGCTTCTGAAATACCATGCCGATATGCCGGCGCAGCCCCACCGGGTCAAGCGCTTTTTGATTAATGTCGATCCCGTTATACAAAATCTTACCCTCCACCCTCGCCCCGGGAATCAGATCATTCATACGATTAAAGGTGCGCAGCAAGGTGCTCTTGCCGCAACCGGAAGGACCGATGATTGCGGTAATTTTGTTGGGTTCAATGGCAATGTTGATATCCCGAATGGCCAGCCGGTTATTGTAAAAGACACTCAGACCCTTCGTTTCGATGATTGGTTCTTTAGATTGATTTTTCAGATGAGTATCCCGAATGTTATTTTCCATAAATTACCACTTGACCTGAAGTTTATTGCGTAAAAAGATCGCCAGCGCACTCATACCCAACAACACCAGCAATAATACAATGATTCCTGCCGCCGCAAGATGGATGTTGTACTCAGGTTGAGGCAATGTGATCCAGTTGTAAATTTGGATCGGCATCGTTGTGAATTTATCCCAGATATTCCTGGGCAGAAACGGCACGTACATAAAAGCGCCCATGATAATCAGCGGCGCGGTTTCGCCCAACGCCCGTCCCATTGCCAGAATAATGCCGGTTAATATGCCCGGGAACGACACCGGCAGCACCTGCGTGCGAATCATCTGCCAACGCGTTGCCCCCAAACCATAGGCAGCCTCGCGAATCGAGGTCGGCACAGCTCGAATTGCCTCGCGCGAAGAAATAATCACCGTTGGCAGAATCAGCAGACTCATTGTCATCGCGCCCGCGACCAGACTGCGGCCGAATGGCAAATGAATGATCAAGCCAGGAATTCCAAACAGGTTGAACTTCAATCCGCCAACATTTCCCGCTTCAACAGGGAGGTTAAAAAAGTTCACCAGCGGGCTTTCCGGGGCAAACAAACCAAACATGCGTCCAAACACCGTCAGCCCCAACATGCCGTACACGATCGAAGGCACGCCAGCCAGATTATTGATGTTGATATTGATGAAATTAGTCAGCTTGCTTTTGGGCGCGTATTCTTCAAGATAAATTGCTGCTGCCACCCCCAGTGGAAAACAAAACAGCGCGGTGAGCAGCACGTTATAAATCGACCCATAAATCGCCGAATTCATCCCAGTCTTTTCAGGAAAACGCGAATGATTGTTGTTGAAGAGCGTTGGACTCAGCCATCCCGCGCCATCCACGATAATATCCACAAGCATCATAGTCAACACCAGGATCCCCAAAAGTGTGCACGCCAGCAGGATGGTCTGCCAGATGCGTGCTTTGCGCTGACGACTGTCCAGGTTATCATTAAAAGCGCTTGAAGCGAATACTTTTTCGCTCATTCGTACACCTCACGGAACTTGCGCAGCACCAGATCACTGATCAGATTCATCACAAATGTCATCACGAACAGGGTCATCCCTACTGCGTAGATCGACTGGCTGTTGATCGAACCGGCTGCCGCGTCACCAAAACTCACCTGCACGATGAACGCCGTCAGCGTCTGCACACTTTTCAACGGGTTGAGCGTCATATTAGGGGTTGAGCCCGCAGCGATCGAAACTGCCATTGTTTCCCCAATCGCCCGTGAAATCGCCAGAATAAACGCCGCCACAATGCCGCTCAGCGCCGCCGGTGTGACCACCTTGATCGCCACCTCAAACCTTGTCGCGCCTAAGGCGAAAGCCCCTTCACGCAGCGAACGTGGAACAGCTCTCATTGCATCCTCACTGACCGAAGCGATCATCGGGATGATCATAATCCCCACGACCAGGCCGGCGCTCAGCGCGTTAAAATACATCACTTTTAGCCCCAACCAACCTTCAAAAACTGTTTTGATAATCGGAGTGATAAAGCTGATCGCGAAAAACCCATAAACAACAGAGGGTACGCCTGCCAATATTTCCAACACAGGCTTGATAATCTTGCGCAGCTTCTCAGTCGCGTATTCGCTCAGAAAAATCGCTGTTCCCAACCCCACTGGCACAGCCAACAGGGCAGCTACGCCGGCAACCAACAGCGTGCCGCCAACCAGCGGCAGGATGCCAAAATTCTCCGGGGAAGGTTTTGAAGAAAGCGGCTGCCAGCGAGTGCCAGTCAGAAACTTCCACAATGAGACCTCAGGGCGAGCAAAAAAGCCAATAGTTTCGGATAAAAGAGAAACAATAATGCCAATCGTAACCAAAATGGTCAGCACGGCCGCAGCTTTAAAAATGAAAGCGATCAACCCCTCCCGGCGGCGTGAATCCTCAGAGAGCAATAACTTCGAGTGCTCTGACTGTCCGCTTTTTTTTGCCTGCATTTTCTCCTCGCCAAACTTATCCAAACCCTAACTAAAAAGGGGCAGGGGTTACGCAAATATTATAAGAGCAAGTGCGTGTAATTCTGGTTAAGACCAAGTTAAGAGTTTAGGCAGGGCAGTCTAAAAAGACTACCCTGCCGTTGAAATAATCTGTTTACTGGCCTAAAACAGTTTTGAGTGCAGCGATATTTTTATCGTAGGTGCCAGCAGGGGGCAATGAGTAACCTACGCTGGACATGACCGCCTGCGCGCCTTCGTTCCCGAAGTAATAATCTACGAATGATGCGACCTGGGGTTTCTCAACCAGTGCCTTATTATTGACATAGATATACAGCGGACGTGAAAGCGGGTTGTAAGTGCCGTCTGAAACAGTGTGATCCTCAGGCAGCACAGCGACACCGTCACTGTTGACAATCGGCACAGCCTTAACCTTGCTGGTGTTATGGACGTAATAAGCGTATCCAAAGAAACCAAGCGCGTTCTTTTCATTGGTAATGCCGTTCAGCAGCACGTTATCATCAGAACTGAATGTGGTTTGTTCATCTGTACGCAGATCTTCTTCACCTTCTTTCACTTTGGCGACAACTTCAGTCATGAAATCGCGTGTGCCCGAATCTGGGTCAGGGATGAAGAACAGGATGTCCTCAGCTGGATAGCTGGGGTCAAGGTCCGACCACTGTTTGATCGTTGATGAGACACCGAAGAGCGCTGCCAGTTGGTCTACAGTAAGTTCAGTTAACCAGTCATTCTCAGGATTTACCATCACAGTCAAGCCATCCAGACCGATTAGGAATTCGCTATACTCAATGCCTCCTGCCTTGCAGAGGTCAACTTCGGAGCTCTTAATCGCCCGCGAAGCGTCCGAGATATCAGTTTCGCCCGCGCAAAACTTCTTGAAACCGCCACCTGTGCCCGACAAACCTACCGATACGCGCACATCCGGCTGAATAGCGGCGAACTCTTCTGCCACAGCGACAGTAATCGGATAGACCGTTGAAGAACCGTCCACGACCACGTCTCCGCTCAAAACCGCCGGTTCTTCCACGACAGCTGTCGGTTCTTCCGTTGGTTGGGTTGCAGGCTCTGCTGGCGCGGCAGGGACTTCTGTCGGAGCAGCAGGAGCTGCGCAGGCAGATACTACCGTGATGACAAGCAGGACAATCAATCCGGTAAGAGCAAACTTTTTATTTCTCAACATTCTAACATCTCCTATTTTTTGTAATTCTTTCAACTGTTTTACTTTCCTACTATCTTACGCCCTCACCATTAAGCCCCTTTTAAATCGTTTTTAAGAGCCCTTTAGAGGATTAATATTAACAAACTTTTCCTGCCTCCTAAGCCTATTTTTCGCCCGCAGGAATAATGAAAATGAAGCTGAAATGCTCCCCAGACAGCCTGAAGGCGAGCCTATCATCAGCTCAGTATCATTCTGGAACGAACAGGGAAAAAGAATCTTTTTAAGCCGCCGCGAGATTGCCTCGCCATGTTAGAATCTTGATATGTCCATCAATCGGGGAATCTCCAACCTCATCTTAATTGTTTCTGTTCTCATCGTGCTTACTTCCTGCGGGGTCTCCACGAGTCTGCCTCTGCCAAGCCCTGTTGCCCCAACCACAGCTCCTCCAACGCCCAACCCTGATCAGCGTGCCACTCGTATTGCCGCCGGTTTCACTCCCACCCTCCCGCCAACTCAAACCCCGTTTCCATTGGCCTCCTTCACCCCAACGCCTGGAGCCTCTCATCTCATCTCCGCCGGTCTTGATCCGCTGTCGGGCGAACCGCTTCCCAAAGACAGCGTCCTCCAGCGTCCACTGTTGGTCAAACTCGCCAACTGGCCGGAAGAATCGCGCCCCCCTGCCGGCATCAATCAAGCCGACATGGTCTTCGAATACTATATTGGTTATCAACAGAATCATCTGTTAGCGCTTTTCTCTTCTTCCGACACACCCCGGGTCGCCCCCCTTGCCCCAGCCCGCCTGCCAGACCTCGTGCTCGCGGATCTCTATCAGGCTAACCTCGCTGTTGCCAGTGCCAAACCCAGCGTAGAAGACGCCTTCCAATACACCCTGCCCGATCGGGTCGCCATGCGGGGCTTCGCGCCCTGCCCCGGCATCTGCAATGAATTTCCTGCGAAAGGCGAACAAACTGTCGTTGATACCCAGGCTTTGCGCCAATATCTGAAAAACCAGCAAACGCAGCACTTCATTCCGGAGTTGGCTGTCAACGTTTTTAACGCTGAACCATCCGAAAACTCCGAGCCCGCTCATCTCTTATCTGTCCAATACGCCGATTTCTCGCTTATGGAATGGCATTTTGACCACGCCACCGCCAAATATCAACTCTGGCAGGACCACGAAAAGCCCGATGGCAAATATGAGGTGATTCCTTCTTCAGACGACTCAGATCAGCCTGTCGCTTTCGACAATCTGATCGTCGTGTATTGTAAATACATCGAACATGATTCCCAGACCTACGACCTCGACCTGCGCGTGGTCGGCAAGCCCGGCCAGGCCTTATTCTTCCGCGATGGCCGCGTCACTTTCGGCCGTTGGCAAGTTCCCAGCCTGTCTCAACCAATCCAATTCCGACAGCTGGACGGTTCGCTTTACCCCCTCAAACCCGGCAGCACCTGGCTGGTATTTATCGCAGAAAAATCAAAAAGCGACCAGCCAAACCCCGGAGAATGGCAGATCGCTTTCTCGTTGAAGTAGCTTTTAATTCGCCGCGAAACGCATCCCCCTCAAGCCATTCAGCGTAACCGCCAGCGAGATGCCCACATCCGCCAGAATCGCCACCCAAAGCGGCGTAAGGCCCATAATCGCTAAGATGGCCACCAAAAACTTCAGCCCCAAACTGACGGTCACATTCTGCCTGATCAGCAGGTTAGCGAAACGCGCCAGCTTGACTGCGAAAGGCAGGCGCGACAGGTCATCATTCATCAGCACCACATCAGCTGTTTCCAGCACCTGAGCGTTGCCCGCGCCACCCATGGCGATGCCCACATCAGCTCTGGCGATTGCCGGGCTGTCGTTGATGCCATCGCCCACCATGGCCACCGAGCCGTCGCGTGCTTTCAGATCATCCAGGGCGTCCAGTTTTTCAGCCGGGAGAAGTCCCGCGCGATATTCTTTCAACCCAAGCGATTGGCCAACACGAGCCGCCACACCTTCGTTGTCACCAGTTAACATCACCGTATCAATCGAAAGATCATGCAGTTCATTCAAGACCTGCTGCGCTTCCGGCCTTACCAAATCTTCCACCCCCATGAACCCCCTGACAACCTCCCCATCACAAACTAACATAGTGGTTTGCCCGGCTTTCTCTGCTTCGAGAGTTTGTGTGATCACTTTATTGGGCAGGTGGTCAGCGTGCGCTTCCCTGAAGTGCGCCAGCGAACCCACAGTTGCCAGTTTTCCATTCACATAACCCTGTTGACCTTTTCCGTCCAGGTTCTGCGCTTGTTCCGCGGCCGCGTATCTCTCCGCCACGCCGCGCGAAACGGCCTCTGCCAGAACAGCTTGTCCTAAAGGATGACTGGAATGGTGCTCGAGTGCGCTGGCCAGCGCGATTAAGTCGTCGCATGGCTCACAGCGCTCCTCCGGTTCCACCTCGCGGCAGTCAACCGCTTTCACCTTTTTGATCGATGGGTGCCCCTGGGTCAGCGTGCCGGTTTTGTCAAACGCCATCGTTTTCACCCTTCCCAACCCTTCCAAGAAGACACCCCCCTTAAACACCACCCCTTCCTGCGCGGCGCGTGTTAACGCTGAAATGATCGTAATTGGCGTGCTGATCACCAGCGCGCAAGGACAACCGACCATCAACAGCGACAAGCCCCGGTGCAGCCAGCCATATCCGCCAGCGGTGTTCCACAACGATTGCCCCAAAAAGAGCGGTGGAACCGCCACGACCAAAACCCCCACAGCCACCACGATTGGCGTATAAACCGCGGCAAAGCGATCGATGAATTTTTCCTGATTGGCTTTGTTTGCCTGCGCCTCGGTCACCAGCGCGATAATCCGCTGAATTGTGTTGTCTTCAACGAGGCGATTCACCCTTACTTTTAAGATCCCCTGCCCATTAATCGTGCTCGAGAGCACTTCATCTCCGACTGTTTTCGTCACCATGCGGCTCTCGCCGGTGATCGGTGCCTGATTTACCTCGCTCATCCCGCTCTCAACGACCCCATCCATCGAGAAGCGTTCACCTGGCTTGACGATGATCAGGTCATTTACTTTCAAGCTTTCCACTGACACCACGCGCCCTTCACCCGCGTCAAACAAAGTCGCCTTTTTAGGCGCCAAATCCGCGAATTCGCTCAGCACCGCCCTTGCCGTATCACTCGTATACTCCTCCAGCGCTTCAGAAACCGTGAAAAGCGCCAACATAATTAACGCCTCATGCGTTTCGCCAATTACCACCGCCCCAATCGCCGCTAAAGACATTAAAAAATTGATGTTTAGTTTGTGTTCAATTACCAGGCTGATATAGCCGTTCCTAAAGACCGGCCAGCCTGCCAACGGCAGCAAAAGAAGTTGAATTAACATCGCCCAGCCATTCGGCAGGCCAAACCGCGGCAATAACAGCGAAAGCCCCAACAGCACAAAACCAGGCACAATGATTTTTAGCTCCGGCATGTGCCAAAGATGTTCCCAAAAGCCTCTGAAGGTGATGATGTTCGGTTTACGCTTCATAACGATTACCTCTCGCGTCGACATGACTGATGTGTTCATAAGCGCGCGAATACAGATCGCCAATGTGTTCATCGTCAATGCGGTAATAAATCTTCTGCCCTTCCCGCCTGGCCGACACAAAACCCAGCGTGCGCAGTAGCCGCAGTTGATGCGAAACAGCGCTCTGGCTCACGCCAACGGCGTTGGCAAGGTCATTTACTGAGCACTCGCCCTGTATGAGAACGGACAGCACCTGAATGCGCGTCGGATCGCCCAATCCCTTAAAAGTCGCTGCCATGCGGTCCGCGGCGTATTGATTGATCGGTTCCATCTATTCCTTCCTGATATATGTTTATATGAGCAATTATTCATATTATATATCCCAATTCGCTGTCCCACAAGCCCAAATTATCTTCATTTAAGCGTAATCAAGTCAAAATAAGCGACAATTCTCAACCAAATTTTGTTGTATTTAATAGACATCCATGTCCATTTAACGATTTCGAGGTCAATTTATATTACCCGTTGTGTATTAATTCAGGCTTCTATTAAGATAGGCCACCTCGCACCGCGAAACTGCCCGCTTCCTCGCACAAATCAGCTCCCAATCAGGCTCACAACAGTAATTATTGTTTACCTCTCAACGGCTGAGCGGCAATTTTTCTCAACAGTTCCGCGGTAAGCTTCGCGTCATCGACCGCATGATGGGTATTTTGCTCAGCCAGCTCCAACAGCTTACCCGCGAATTCCAGCTTATGTGATTTAAAACCGTTATATCGCGGGTTCCACTCCCCATAATAAGCGGCGAACAGCTTCATCATGCAGAAAGACTGATCCATCTCGATCGTCCACGGCAGGTTATACGCCTCACAACTCTGCCTCAGCAACCTCATGTCAAAATCAGCGTTATAAATGCCGATCGCCCGATCCTTCAAAATTAGTTCGATTACCGGCCACACTTCCGGCCAACGCGGTTCATCTTTGACATCTTCGTTCGTAATCCCATTCACCGCGCTTGATTCCATCGGGATCGGCCTGTCGGGATTAATTAACCCTTCGTACAAAACATCCCCGTTCACATCCACGATGCCAACCTCGATAATCAGATCCCCCGGACCCGTTCCAGTGGTTTCTGTGTCCAGAAAGATCGGCGATAACTCCAACACTTCTCGCGCTCGTTTAATTACCTGGGGGCTGGCTATCGGATATTCAACCATGTTTCACCTCGCAACCATTATAATTTATAGGGTAAATATCTTGACCAGGTGAATATTATGTCCGATCAAACCAAGCCAATTACGCATGCGATCCGCGAATTCTATGATCAGAATGTCAGCCTTGAATGGGAACGCCTTGACCGTCACCCAATTGAATTTCTGCTCACTAAACGTGTGCTTGATCAATATATCCATCCTGCTCAAAGTGTGCTCGATCTGGGCGGCGGGCCAGGTCGTTATAGCCTTTATCTCTGCGAACACGGCTGTCAGGTAACGTTGATGGACCTGTCCTCCGCCAATGTTGAATTCGCGCTTTCAAAAGCCTCAGCAGCCAACCTGTGTCTGGAAGGGCTAACCGGCGACGCGCTTGACGCTCCGAGCCTGCTCCCAAACCGCCAGTTCGATCATATTTTACTGATGGGGCCGCTCTATCACCTGCTCGAGGAAGCTGACCGTCAGTGTGCTGTCAACAACGCGCTCTACCTGCTCAAGCCCGGAGGTCGCCTGTATGTCAGCTTCCTGCCTATGTTCTCAGGGATGATTTATTACATGAGAAACGCTCCAGAAGGAATACTCAATGAAAGCGACCGGGTATTTTTTGAAGCGGTTGTCAACGATCAGTCTTATGGCGGTGCGGCCTTCACCCAGGCTTATTTCATCCGCCAGGCAGACATCCTGCCTTTCATGAGTCAGTTCGCGCTCGAAGATCAACACATCCTCGGTCAGGAAGGGATCCTCGCCCAATTCGAGAATTGTTGGATTCAACAATCGCCCGAGGTTCAACAGGGTTGGCTCGATATGGCTTACGCGCTGCTTGAGAGACCAGAGTTTCTCAGTTACTCTGAACATATCATGGTTCATGGATTAAAACCCAAAGGAGGAAGCCGATGACCTCAATTTATCATCACTTTGCCAAACATTACCATGATGGTCCATACACGCTCTACGCCGAAAAAATCGCCCATGAAACCTTTCCACATTTCCTGAGCCTGCTCGATTTCAAACCTCTCACCCTGCTTGATTTGGCCTGTGGCACAGGAATTTTCGCTGTCGCCATGGCAAAAAATGGCATGCGGGTCACCGGGCTCGACCAGTCTGAACACCAGTTGAACATCGCCCGCAAGGAAGCCCGCGCCGCGAACGTCGAAATCGAGTGGCTTCACGCCAGCATGAGCGACTTTACACCTGCCCGCGAGGTTGACTGTGTCACCTGCTGGTATGACAGCCTCAACTATTTGGTCAAGATTGAGGAGCTTTCTCAGGCTTTCAACAACGCTTTTCTTGCCCTCAGACCAGGCGGGTATTTTTGCTTTGACATGAACACGATCTACGGGTTAGTCGTGCAGTGGCAGCGTTTTCCTTATTTCATTCAGCAGGAAACGTCTGATTACCTCGAAGTGGTCGAAAACTCATACAATTATGAAGTCGGCCTGGCGCAGATGCGCATCATCATGTTTGAACGCAATAATAAAACATGGAATCGTCATGAAGAAATACACCAGGAACGTGGATACGCCCTCGATGACATCCTGCTTCTGCTCGATCACGCGGGGTTCACCGTCAAACATCTCACCGGCGACCCGCGCCTGATGACACCACTGGGTGATAAAGACGGCCGCGTCTGGATTATCGCTCAAAAGCCAGTTTAGCAATGATTGACAAAATCGAACGACTCAAACAGCTTATCGCCCAATCGCAGCGCGCCGTTTTTTTCGGCGGCGCCGGCGTCTCAACCGCCTCAGGCATCCCTGATTTTCGCTCTTCTACCGGTCTTTACAACCAAAAAACAAACCTGCGCTACTCACCCGAAACCATACTCAGCCATTCTTTTTTCATCAAACATCCCCGCGAATTCTACGACTATCATCTCAACCATCTGGTAGCGCAGAACGCGCGGCCCAACCCCGCTCATCATGCCCTGGCGGAGCTCGAAAAACAGGGCAAACTCAGCGCCATCATCACCCAAAACATCGACGGGCTTCACCAACAAGCCGGCTCAACCAATGTCATCGAGCTCCACGGCAACGCCTTCAGTTTCTACTGCGTGAACTGTCACAAGAATTTTGATCTGGCTTATATATTATCCCGCAGCAGCGTTCCTGCCTGCTCCCACTGCCGCGGCTTGGTGCGCCCAAACATCGTGCTTTACGAAGAGGCGCTTGACCCCACCGTCATTGAAGACGCCATCGAGGCAATGCGGCAATCCGACCTGTTGATCGTCGGCGGCACTTCCCTGGTCGTCTACCCAGCCGCCGGGTTGATCGATTATTATCGGGGTCGTGAGCTGGTGTTGATCAACCGCGAGTCCACCGCCTATGACTCACAGGCCAGCCTGCTGATTCATGGCGATATCGCCGAAGTGTTAAAAGCAGCCATCTTTTAATATGACACCCAGGATCCGAACCATCGAAACCCGCTCCATCCTAACCCCAACCAAAATTCCCCGGGCTGATTACGCCGCCAATCCTTATATCGGTTGCACACACGCCTGCCGTTACTGTTACGCCTGCTTTATGAAGCGCTTCACCCATCACCCTGAGCCTTGGGGAGGGTTTCTCGACATCAAATATTGGCCGCCGCTAAAAAACCCTGACAGGTACAAAGGCAAACATATCATCCTGAGCACTGTCACGGATCCTTACCCTCCTCAAGAAGTTAAATTTGGCCGCACACGCGCTTTACTCAGCGAATTGCGCGACAGTGGCGCCATCATTACCCTCCTCACCAAGTCGCACCTGGTTTTACACGACCTTGATTTGCTTAAACAGCTTGAACACGTCAGCGTCGCTTTCTCAATTAATACTTTGGATGAAACCTTCAAACGCCAGATGGAAGTCACCCCTCCCATTCAGGCGCGCCTCCGCGCCATGCGCGAACTGCGTCAGGCTGGCGTTCATACTGCCGTCTTCATCTCCCCAATATTTCCCGGCATCACCGATGTCTTCGCCATTGCCGACGCAATCAATGGAATAAGTGATGAGGTTTGGATTGAAAACCTCAACCTGCGGGGTTCCCACCGGTCTGAGATCCTGCGGTTTATTGCAAAACGCTACCCCGAACTTGTGCCCCTCTATCATCAAATCTATACGCTCAAAGACCGCAGCTATTGGCAGCTGTTAGCCGCGGAATTTAAAACCTACACCGCTCGTCTCAACCTGCCCCTGATCAATTACTTCTATCACGAAGAAATTCGTCAATCTTAGACCAACAGCTCTAAAGCCGTCTGCCAAATCGCGTCAAACATCTTCGCGCTGAGTTTGCCGGTCTGGGTGTTTTGCTGGCTGGGATGATAAGAACACAGCAGCCAGGGCAGTCCACCTGTCAGCCGATAAAGCGCGCCGTGCCCAAACAGCACATCTTTTTTCGACACGCGCGAAAACTTAGGCAACCACAGCAGTCCATCCAGTGCGATCTTTCCCAACAAAACCACACCCTGCACTTTCGTTAAAAGCTCTAATTCAGCTTCGAGCCAGGGTTGACAGCTGCGAATTTCTTCGGGCGTCGGCTTGTTCTGAGGGGGCACACACCGCGCCACCGCAGTGATAAAAACATCCTTCAGGGTCAAACCATCATCCCGCGAAACCGCGGTTGGGCATGAAGCTAAACCAAACCGGTGCAGCGACGCATACATAAAATCACCCGACGCGTCCCCGGTAAACATCCGTCCGGTCCGATTGGAGCCATGCGCGCCAGGCGCCAGACCCACCGCCAGAATGCGCGCGTTCGGGTCGCCAAAACCGGGTACCGGCTTGCCCCAATATTCATAACCACGATAGGCGCGTCGTTTGACCCGCGCGACCTCTTCCCGCCAGGCCACCAGCCTGGGGCAGCATCGACACTCGATCACCTGTCTTTCCAGCGTTTTCAAAGCTTTGGCTCCTGACATGACACAGTTATAACATTTGTTTGTTCAACCAATTTAAGTGCTGAACCTACTTCCTATGGCCCCTCCGGATTGATTAATTCACAGATTGCTTGATCATGCTTTTTCCCCTTCTGCTCTCAAATGGCCGCTAACAAGTAAAGTAACCTTGACATTTCAGTCCCCACGGATTATTATATTGTAAAGTGCACTTTACATTACAATGGACTTTGGAGGATTATGAAAACGATAAAAAGACCTGATGAATACGAAATCAGTATTGCGATCGCAGCCGCACGGGCGAGTTGGATAGTTGGTCTGCTTGGTTTGGCTGCTTGGGTCGTCTATACCTACCTCACATCCAGCGCTTGGTTATGGCCTGCCATAATCATCATAAGTCTGATGCTGCTGGTATTTTGGAGCGTCGAACTGGTCGGTAGATTGCGTGTCGGAAAGGGAGATGATGATTAATCGCGTCAGAGAAATTCGCAAAATGCTCGCGCTTCGCCAGGAAGACCTGGCTCAGCGTCTGGGAGTCAGCCGCCAAACCATCATTGCCATCGAAAACAACCGGTACAGCCCCAGTCTCGAACTGGCCTTGCGAATCGCCAGGCTCTATCAAAAACCTGTCGAAGAAATCTTTTACCTGGAGGACTAACATGCAACCAATCAAATTGAGATATACCAATACTGCCGAACCGGTCATGCCTGGCGATCGCGTGCTGATCGAGATCACCATACCCAAGCAGAGGGCCGACACGCCCCTTGGACGCTGGGATGCAGCCCTGCAACAAGTCGTTCAGCAAAGCGCCGGAAAGATACAAAAAATTGATCCGCACTCACACAAACCAACTGGCAGCTGACATCAAGTCTTCACCCCCAGCCTGATAATCAAAGCAGGGCTCTGTCTGAGAGCCCTGCTTTTTCTTCGTTTTTATTAATCAGCGGCGTTGAATCGCCAGCGCGTCCCAGCCAGCGTAAGTGCCCGCTTCGTCAAGTTCTTCCTCGATGCGCAGCAGCTGATTATACTTCGCCACCCGGTCAGAGCGCACAGGCGCGCCGGTCTTGATCTGGCCCATATTCATCGCCACCGAGAGGTCAGCGATCGTGCTGTCTTCTGTTTCACCGGAACGGTGAGAGGTAACCGCGCGCCAGCCGTTTGTCTGCACCATGGTCACCGCCTGCATCGTCTCGGTCAGGCTGCCGATCTGGTTCAATTTGACCAGCAGCGCGTTGCATGCTTTTTCTTCGATTGCCCGGGCGATGCGCTCCGGATTCGTCACCAACAGGTCATCCCCAACGATCTGCAGCCGCTGGCCCACTCTCGCCGTAAATTGTTTCCACCCATCCCAATCATCCTGAGCGAAGCCGTCTTCCAGCGAAACGATCGGGTATTTATTCACCCAATCCATCCAGAAATCGATCATCTGAGCGCTGGTTAGTTTCTTGCCTTCTTTGCGCAGGTTGTAAACCCTGTTTTCCTCATCATACAGTTCCGAAGCCGCCGGGTCGAGCGCGATGCACACTTCTCTGCCCGGTTTGTACCCAGCCTTTTCCACCGCTTCGAGAATCACTTCGATGGCTTCTTCATTGGCCTTGAGCTGCGGCGCAAAACCGCCTTCATCGCCAACCAATGTAATATAGCCTTTGCCCTTCAGCACGCTTTTCAGGCTCATGTAGATTTCCGAGCCCCATCTCAGGCCTTCTTTGAAGCTCGGCGCGCCCAAAGGCATGACCATGAATTCCTGAAAATCTGTTGATTGCCATCCTGTGTGCGCTCCGCCATTGAGAATATTCATCATCGGCACAGGCAGCGTATGAGCGAACACGCCGCCCAGATAGCGATAAAGAGGCAGCCCAAGTGAGCTCGCCGCAGCCCTTGCCACCGCCAGGCTGGTGCCCAGGATCGCGTTAGCGCCAAATTTTGACTTGTTCGGTGTGCCATCCAGCTCCAAAAGAACCTGGTCAATCACCTTTTGTTCGGTCGCGTCCCAGCCAATCAGCTCGTCAGCGATTTCATCATTAACATGATCGACCGCTTCCATGACACCTTTACCGCCATAGCGTTTCTTGTCACCATCACGCAATTCAAGCGCTTCGTGAATACCGGTTGAAGCGCCGGAAGGCACCGCGGCGCGTCCAAAGCTGCCGTCGCTTAAAATCACCTCGACTTCCACAGTCGGGTTGCCACGAGAGTCAAGAATCTCAATAGCATTAATATATTCAATCGTTGTGTCCATATTTTTCCTTTATATGATATTCATACCAGCCAGCGCACTAAATCTGCAAAAGCTGGACCTCTGTCTGTTTTTGAGCTTGTCCTTCTTGTTTCTGGCATTAAAACGGAGCGAAAACCTTCGTTCGCTCCGTATGATTTATCGAAAAACTGATTGACCCTAATCCTTATTGTTGATTTTATTCCTCATCGTGCGGTCGAAGATATCATCTGCTTCGCTGTCATAGCTGCGCACCTTCTTGTTACGCACGGCGGGTTTGCGGCGTTCAGCCATTTCCATCGCCTGACGCAGGGCAATTTCCATATAGGTTGGATCAGGAATAACTTCTTTTGGTTCTTCCTCAACTTCTTCCTTCTTCGCGCCTTTGCCCTTGCGGGAAGGTTTCTTCTCTTCTTCAGCCACTTCGGGTTCTTCCAATAAAGCCTTCATGCTCAGTTTGATCTGCTTCTTCTTGCGATCCACTTCCAATACTTTTACATCAACTTCATCGCCGACTTTCACGATTTCACTGGGCAATTTGACATAGTTGTGCGATAGTTCCGAAACATGCACCAGCCCAGGTCGCTCAGCGCCAAGTTCCACAAAGGCGCCAAAGCTTTCGAGACGTACGACTTTGCCTTTCAACGTCATCTCAGGCTTGATATCTTTCCATTCCAAAGCGAGAGGTTCATACATGGTCAATTCGGTATGATCCTTCATCACCCGCTTCACCCAAACTACCACGCTGTCCCCAACTTTAAGCACATCTTCGAGGGATTTGACTGGCGCGTCGGGGTTGGCTGTGTTCACAACCTGGGAGATATGCAGAAACGCCGGCAAGGGATGATTGATATCAATCAGAGCGCCTTGTAATGAGGTTTTAACAACCTTCCCTTCAATTCTTTGTTTTGGCGCCAAAGCGCCTTCTGGTTTGGTTGTTTCGACAGGCTTTTCCATTGTTAGTTCTCCGATAGGTTATTTATACGACAGATTAGTATAACGCTGCCCGCTTACTGTGTCAAACATTTTCGCCTCAGTGTTTGTGAGAGGGTCAGCACATGGTATACACTTTTTAGAAAAGTCATATGAGTTGTACCGGGATCGATGTCTGGAGTTATGGGGGATAAGATATCAAGACATCGAGGTGTATATTGATCAAAACTATAACCCACTTAGATTACCAGGAGTTGAGGCAGATAAGTCCGGAGGCAGC
>JAAYCN010000087.1 GCA_012729755.1 Chloroflexota bacterium
GTCAACCTTGATCTTGCCAGCTGTAACATCTGCGGTAACAGCTTCGAGCTTTGTCTTGACATCCGCGGGGGTCAGTTCATCAAAGATGCTGTTGACTGCGAGGCCAACGCCTTCCTCAGCGATTCCCAGAGCTTCAGCTTTTCCAAAGGGTAAGGTGCCTTCGAGGTACATCTTCAGGGCTCGATAGAGGCTCTTATCCACGTTTTTCATCATCGAAGTGGCGATCAGTTTAGCCTGTTCGGGGTTCGTATCGTTGATGATCATGGCCTGGTCGGAGTCAACGCCAATAGCCAGCTTGTTCATTTCCTGGGCAGCCTGGAAGACACCAACACCGGTTCCACCAGCAACCTGGAAGACAACATCAGCACCCTGCTGGTACATTGCTAAGGCGAGTTCTTTGCCCTTGGCAGGATCATTCCAACCGCCAGCATACTGGACGATGACATTGGTAACGCCATTTTCCAGCGCGCCTTGTTTGTAGCCAACGATGAAGTCATTGATGACAGGGATGTCCTGAGCACCAATGACGCCAACAACCTTGCTTTGGCTCATCAGGGCAGCGTAGACACCGGCGAGGTATGAACCTTCATTCTGTTTGTAAATTACAGAATAGACGTTATCCAACTTTGCTTTGGTGTAATCGACAGCGACATCATAGATGATGAATTTCTTCTCGGGGTACTTCGGCGCGACCATTTCAAGGAATTCGGACATCTGATAGGTGCCAAGGATCATGATATCGTAATCTTCGTTGGCGGCGGCATCTTCGAGGGCCGCTTGCCATTTGGCGGGGTCAATGCCAGCTTCAATGGTCTTTACTTCCACGTTCGGGAAGTCTTTCATAACCATTTCCATTCCGCGATTTGCGGAGTCGAAGAAGGACTTGTCGCCAAGAACGCCATTAATCAGGTTCACGACCTTGACTGGTTTGGCTGTATCGCCAGCTTCTGGCGCCGCGGGGGCTGCGGGCTCTTCTGGTTTAGCAGGCGCTGATTGACATGCTCCGAGGACCATGCTCAGGGCGAGCAGGATACCAACAACTAAAATCAAACTTTTTTTCATAAATATCTCCTTTTGTAATTGGTTTTTCTTCTCAAACAAAAATACTGTATTTCTTCGGCACTCTCCTTTTACTAATGTGAAGATTTATCTTCTACCGCATCGCTCTGATTAGAGACTGAACTCTTTCGAGGTCTGATGCTTGGTTGATGATACCATTCTTTTTGAAGAAAGACCCAACAATTGCCCCCTCCGAAACGGACAAGAGCTGTTTTACGGTCTTATCGTTTACCCCGCTGCCGCAAATAATGGGCAGGTGGATCTTGGGTCTTATTTCTTGTAAAGCTTCGAATGAAACTGGCTTGCCGGTGCCTGCGCCAGTGATCACAATCGCATCTGGCTTGCCGCGGTCTTGGGCATCTAATGTTGCCTCGAGGAGGGGGCGATGCCAGACCGGACTGGTGTTTTTACCCTGTACGTCGGCGAAGATAGCTACATCATCTGCGCGCAGGGCGACACGTTCGCGTTTCAGCTCAGCAGATGATGCCCAGATGAGCCCAGTTTCTGAAAGGCTCGGGTCAGTGAAGACCTCCGCGCGGACAAAAGCTGCGTCCAAAGCACGGGCAATCGCGATCTCAGCCCGGAAGCTGTTATAAAGAATATTGATGCCGACAGGGATCGAGGCTTTGCTGATGACTTGTCCGGCGATAGCTGCCATTGCGGCAATGGTAACGGGGGGAACTTCGTTAGGCAAATAAGGCGTATCCCAGAAATTTTCAACAATGACACCGCTCACGCCGCCTTTCTCAAGCGTCTCAAGTTCGCTCAGCGCGAACTTCACCAAGTCCTGATAACGGGCATTGACGCCCTCCTCCGTGCCCGGCAGGGCAGGCAAGTGGATCATGCCGATGATCGCCTTTTTGTTCCCAAATAGTTTCACAAAACGATTTTCTGTCATCAGAGTATTCCTTGTTCCACTAATTCTATTGTGATCTTCACCAACAAATCAAGGTCCTGTATATCCGCAACTTCGGTTGGGGTGTGTTGATAACGAACCGGAATCGAAAACGCGATCACCCTTAAGCCTTCTTTAAGGCTGGGCAGGGTGCATACAGCTGAAAGCAATCCTGTGCTTGCTTCTGCCTGGAAGGGGAGGTTGTTTTTCTCGAGGAAACGACTGATACGAAAAGTCGTTTCCCAGTCAGGCACAAAGCTATTTTTGCCGCGAATAGCCTCAAAGTACTTCAGGCATGGACCATTGCCCAGGCGAATATCACAGACCGGGTTGGAATCGTCCGCAGAGTCGAAGGTAAGACCTGCGTCAATGCCAATCACCAAATCTGGCTGACACATTTCAACCAGGGGAGCTGCGCCAAGCGTGCTTGTTTCTTCCTGAGTGGTAAAGCCAAAATAAAGATCGTAAGTGTGCTCCTTTGTTTTCAGGGCTTCGACCAATTGGCAGAGCGCAAAGCATCCGAGACGGTCATCGAGGGCTTTGCCCCTGATCCGATTTTCACCGATCCGCTCAAACCTGGCTGGCCAGGTGAGGCCATCTCCTACCCTGACCCCCATTGATCTGACTTCCTCGGCTGATCGCGCCCCGATCTCCACATACAATTCATTAAGCTCAAACAGCTCTTTGCGCCCCTGCATCAGGTGTGTTGGTTGCGTGGCAACGGAAGCTGAAATTTGGTCCCCGCTTGTGTGCAGGGTCAGTTCGGCGCCTGGCATGCAGTGGACGGGGAAGCCGCCCAAGCGCTCCACGCGCAGGCAGCCGTTGGCGAGGATGCGGCTAACAATCAGCCCAACTTCGTCGAGATGAGCCAAGAAGAGCACTCGTCGGCCCGCGCCAGGCAGCCTGACAAGCAAATCACCCTTGTTCGATTCGCGCGCCTCAAGGCCCGTGGGTAAATGGGACCTGATCAGATCACTGACCTTTTGCTCCCGGCCGGGCAAGCCCGGGGTTTTGCAAAGCGCTTCAAGCAGATCCAGATTAGTCATTTTCGCACTCCCCGGATGCGATTCATCATTTCAACCTTTTGGAGGATATTGTCCCTGTTGCCGACATCTTTGCGATAACGCAACCCCTGTGGCTTGAGCTCATCGATCAAAGCATCAATTTTTTCGGCTAACGCAGCTGGTTCCTGCCCAAGCCCGACGATTGCCATCGTTCGGGAGCCTAAGGCTTTCCACTCTGTTTCGCCTGTTTTCATAACTGAAGCCTGAATGAGCGTGAAGTCAGCTTCGCTGACCTTGTTTTCGTCGAGGTTGAAAAAGTAGTCATGTGTCAGCTTGCCCGGATACTCCTCAGGTACAAGATATTTGACCACCGAAGCCATTGGTTTGAACTGAACGTCAGCTTTGCTTAGTTTGCCTGAGGCCAGTTTTTCAAAGAGCTGGGCTGAGTCGCCCTCGAGCAGCGTGTTGACATTTAGAGCTTCGGGGTCACCAAGCCGCACATTGAACTCGATCAGCCTGAGGCCGCTCCTGGTAATCATAAATTGGCCATAGAGGAACCCGCGATATGGCTCGCCAGTTTCTTTTTCAAGCGCGGCGATGACTTCTTCAAGCAGTTTATCGGCTGTTTTAATTTCATCTGAGGTGAGGAAGGGCATCTTGCCATCCGCGAAGCTGTAAGTGCCCATGCCGCCGGTCATCATGCCTTTATCTCCGTCATAGGCATATTTGAAATCCTGCATCACCGGCATTGGAATTACCTTGCCGTCACAAATGAAAGCCAGTCGCGAGAATTCCTGACCGATGACCTTTTCTTCGAGCAAAACGCTGCTGTTGGTTTCAAGAAGTTCTTGAATGAAGCTCAGCGCTTCATTGATATCTTTTAGCTGTACGCCCATCACGCGGACGCCGCGGCCGCCGGTCAGCCCGACTGGCTTGACCACCACTTCTCCCTGAGATCTGATGAAAGCTTCTGCCTCCTTAATTGAAGCGACGAGCTTCCAGGCAGGGGACCCCCAGCCGATTTTTTCATTCAGAAGATAGCGCATGAAGGATTTATCGCCTTCGAGGCGGGCTTGTTGTTGGGTGGGGCCTACGGCGAGGATGCCTTTGGCGCGTAATTTGTCGACAATGCCAGCGATCAGGGTGGCTTCGGGCCCAATGACGACTAAACCCACCTGGTTTTGTTCGAAATAGGCGACGATGCCATCCAAATCTGTCATATTGAGCTGCGCATAACCTTTAGCGATACTGCGGATGCCGTGATTAATATTTTTGGCGGCAACAAAAAGTTCCGCCTGGCTTGATTCCGCGATTTTTCTTGCGATGGCATGTTCACGTCCACCGTCACCAACGAGACCGATCTTCATCCGCTCGATTTCTCCATATTCTTTGCTGGCAGGGATGATGAGATATCCCATTATCGCCAACTCGGTATCAGATAATCTCTCATCTTGTTAACCCAAGCTGACTCTGACAGGCGAATCGCTTACGCATTTACAGAGCTTAGTTTGTGGTTAACTGCATATTGTATGCTCAAGCATATCGTTTGTCAATGAATTGTGAAAATTTGGATTAATGGGCTCGGGATTCCATCGGTCTGAGTTAGATTATGATCGTCAGTTTAGTTTTTATGTTTTAAATGAGGTTATTAAAGTCTCTAAACTAATAAAATTCAGCGATGATAATGTAATTCAGATGTCTTGATAAGCTCAACTTAACCCATAAGTTTCGAGCAATACTTGATCAGCGAGAATTGAGTCTGTTGGGCCGTCAGCTATGATCCTGCCGCGATTCATCAGGACTGTTCTGGGGGCGAGCTGCTCAACCAGTGCCAGATCATGGGTGGCAATGAGCATTGTCTGGGGCAGTTCTTCCAAAAGTTCGATCAATTCGCGCCGAGCGCGCGGATCCAAGCCGGCAGTTGGTTCATCAAGCGCCAGAATCTGAGGTTGCATGGAAAGAACAGTGGCTATCGCAATGCGCTTTTTCTCTCCATTACTCAAGTGATAGGAATCACGATCAACATACGCGCTCATATGTACAGCCGCTAAAGCCTGGTCTACCTTTTCGCGGACGGTTAGTTTGTCTAATCCCTGATAAATTGGTCCGTAAGCGACATCTTCATAAACGGTAGGAGAAAAGAGCTGGTCATCCGGATTCTGAAACACCAGGCCGACCCAGGCGCGAATCTGCCCGAGATTGTTTTTGCTGATTTCCAAACCATTGATCAAAACCTGTCCACTGCCTTGAAAGATCCCATTGAGATGGAGGAGCAATGTTGACTTGCCGGCGCCATTTTCGCCGACCAGCGCAATTTTCTCACCAGGATTGACGCCCAAAGAGACTTCATTCAAAGCAGGGTGTCCATTTGGATAGTTAAATGAAAGTTTGTCAATTTTAATGATGGCTTCCAAACTCAACCTCCGGTCAGCAACCCCAGTGCCCACAACAACATCAGAAGGAATAAACCCAAAATGAGATAACCGCGGTCATTCTTCGCTATGGGTTGAGACTCTGAGGCGGGTAAAACGCCGGTGTAGCCCCTCGACAACATCGCTGAATAGACGCGATCGCTGCGTTCAATCGAACGCAGGAAGATGCTGCCAGCCATCCCGCCGGTGACCTTTGCCCGCCAGAAAACATTCCCTCCGCCTCGGGATCCTGGGACGATCGCGCTGCGGCTTGACCGGGCTCGCAGCATGCGCGTGACTTCATCGGAGATAAGAAACAGATAACGCCACATCAATCCGATAATTGCCACGAACAGTTTTGGTATCCTTAATTGCTGAAAGGTGGTCAGCAAATCGGAGATGTGAGTTGTCGCTGAGAGCAGGAGCGCGGCCTGTAATGAAATCCAGGATTTTAGCGTGATGCTCACAAATCGCACCAGTCCTTCGGGGCTGTAAGCGATGCCCAACGTTTGAAAAAAAGGCAAGTCGACTCGCGGAGGCGGTCCAGTGAAGATTAACGGGAGCGTTGCCAGGGCAAAGGGCAGGGCCAATAGCGCCCGCTTCTGGATGAGTCCGATCGACACGCGGGAAAGAAGCGCGATTGAAAGCGCTAGCGTAAGAAATAAAATATATGCGGGCCAGGCCCCGGAGGGCGTCAAACTCAAAAAGATAATAAAGGCAAGGGTGAAGGTCAGCTTCACCCTCGCATCTATCTCGTGGACCGGGCTTTTGCCCGGTGTATAAAACTCTTTCAAAGCTTAACTCTGAGCGCTCCCCTTGTTTTTGGCGCGTTTCTCAGCCCGACCGATCCCATAAGCCACGCCAAAAACAATCACGCTGCCAATGATACCAGCGATGATGGTCGCCAAAGCCGGGTTTGAGATGCCCGGCATAGTGTAATCGGGAATAATGTTATAGAAAGCGTCCTTTGCCGCTTCGATAAATCCGTGTTCTTCAGCGACCCATTCCAAACCGTCAGGGTGACTTGAAGCCAAGGGTGAAAGCACCGCCAGCACCAGCGCAATCAGGCTTCCGACGATAAGCACACCTTTGTTGTTGGCTGGCTTTGCGTCACCGAGTTTGAGCAGGTCTTTGCGGGTCGCGAAAATGAAGGCCAACGCGCCAACGGTGATCAGCCCTTCGCCAACGCCAATCAAAGCATGAATTGCGCCCATGGCAGGGACCGAGATGTTGGCGGGCGAGGTGCCTGAGAGGGCGAGCTGCAAGGCGCAGGCAAGTGAAGCGATCAGAATTGAGCTCCACGCGGCGACAAAGCCCGCGACGAATACACCCCAAGACTGCTTTTTGAGAAAACCAGTGATTAATGTGTAAACGGCATGGGCGACAAAAACGCCAATCACGGCCATATTAAAGAGGTTGGCGCCTAAGGCTAAAACGCCGCCATCCTGGAATATTAACGCCTGAACTGAAACGACCGAGGTCATCACTAAAACAGCCGGCCAAGGCCCTAACAGGATTGTTGCAATCGCTGCGCCTAATAAATGACCTGAAGTGCCTCCGGTGACACTGAAGTTGAGCATTTGCCCTGCAAAAATTGCTGCTGCCAAAACACCGATCAAAGGCAGATCGCGTTCTTTGAGCTCGCCGCTCGATTTTTTCAGAGCGATTCCAATGACAACCACTGAAATAATCCAGGCAATTACTGAAACGGGAACTGAAAGGAAACCATCAGGAATATGCATGGGGTGGGCAGGTGAAAATAACATTAATGACCTCCGGGTAATGAATGGTAGAATTGCATCATTGACATACCCCTATATTATATTGCAATTATTTGCAAATGCAATAGTTTGCATTATTAAGGCAGGCTAACATGAGAACGTCTTCTGTCGACCAGATTATCATTGAAACGCTTTCTAAAGAACATGCTCACCTAACCTCACTTCAGGTGTTTGAGGAAATCCGCTCTCAGCTCCCGGCAGTTAATCTTTCTACGGTATATCGCGCTCTGGAACGTCTGGTGAAGCTTGGCAAAGTATCCATTTCTGACATGGGAACAGGGTCTACAGTTTATGAATTGCTGGCAGACGGCCTCCATCACCACCTTGTGTGCCAAAAGTGTGGAAATGTAATGACGATCGGCCACGAAGAGGTAAGCAGGTTTTTTGCGACCATCCAGCAGCAGACTCAGTTTGACATCGTAACTAACCATTTAATTCTCTTTGGAACCTGTAAAGCCTGCCAAGCAGCCTCTGAACTGCAAAAAGACAAAACGACAACTGACAATTAATTAAAAAAAAGCAGGCTATCTTAGTCTGCTTAGGCGGAGAGGGCGGGATTCGAACCCGCGATACCTCTCGGTATACTCGCTTTCCAAGCGAGCGCACTAGGCCAGCTATGCGACCTCTCCGCGTGAGCGCCTATTATAGCAGAATTTAGCGGATTTGAATGCGGATATTCCATGACAACTCTGACAACTTGATAGCGTTCCGATTAACGCGGACAAGGGCAGACATTGCCATTCAGCTAATGGGCTTCTTTTGCCCTATATGGCAGGTCTGTATATAATTTAGCCATGATTAACGCTATCGCATTTGACCTTGTTGGTGTCTTTTTAGTTGAGAAGGATCTCGAACTTTCAGCGTTTCAAAGGGATTTGGAGAAAAACTTTGGGTTGTTTGGGAGAGATGAAGCGTTTATCGCTCACTTCTCTAAAAAGTACGGCATGTCTGAGCGGCAAATTGAGGATGAGACGCGTTGGCTGATTGAGGAGTTGTATGAAATCCGTGAGCCGGAATTATTGAATCGGCTGCCGAGGCTTAAATTCGCAGTCGCCACGAGTCATCAGTCTTATGTGATTGATTGGCTCAAGACTCAGTCATGCGCCGCGGGTTTTGGTTATTTTTTCTGTACTGGCGATAGCGGACTGCAAAAGACAGACCCTCAATTTTATTATGCGCTTGCCGCTCTCATCGGTGAAGAGCCTGAGAAAATCCTGTTTGTAGATGACCGCAGTGAGAATTGCCTGACAGCTGAATCAATTGGCATGCGCGTGATTCACTTCAAGCGAGGGGAGGCGCTTTCGGCGACAATTCTTGGCGCTCTGAACACGTTGTGAATAAAGATGACCCTGACAAAGGATCTCACACCGTGCTCAGAGCATTAGCGCATTGGAGCTAGCGCTGGACGCGACCAGAAGCGTCGCCAAGCCGTAATTTGTTAACGTCGTCGACTGTCACGCGGTTAAAGTCGCCCGGAATTGAATGCTTTAGACAGCTGGCAGCCACAGCAAATTCGAGCGCATCCTGTTTTGAATCGAAAGTATTCAATCCATAGATCAGTCCGCCCGAGAAGGCATCACCGCCGCCAACGCGGTCGATAATGTCGTTAATTTCATATTTTTTACTCAGATAGAAGTTAGAGCGGTCATTTAAGCAGGCAGCCCAGCCATTAGCGTCAGCGCTGTGACTTTCGCGTAAGGTGATGCCAATCATTTTCATATCTGGATAAAGCTCAAGAATCTTTTCTGTGATGAGTTTATACTTATCGATGTCTAATGATCCTGAAGTGACATGGGTTTCCACCTGAATGCCCAATGATTTTTGGCAGTCTTCTTCGTTGGCAATGGCGACATCGACATATTTAGCGAGTTCGCCCATTACCTCAGGGGCTTTCTTGCCGTATTTCCACAGGTTCTTACGATAGTTCAGGTCGCAAGAAACGGTCAGCCCTTTTTGTTTGGCAACGCGCACACTCTCGATCGAGAGGTCGGCTAAAGACTGTGAAATCGCTGGCGTAATTCCGGTAATGTGATACCAGTTGATGCCTTCAAAAGTCTTATCCCAGTCTATACTGCCGATGCCAGCTCTGGAAATAGAGGTGGCGTCGCGATCATAAACAACCTTGCTTGGCAATTGGTTCGCGCCAGCTTCAAGGAAATAAATACCCATGCGTCCCTCGCCTCTGACGATGCGGGAGGTGTCAATGTTAAAGCGGCGCAGTTCTTCGACACATTTATCGCCAATCACATTTTTTGGCAAGACGGTTACATAGTAAACATCCTGGCCATAGTTGGCCAATGAAACAGCCACATTCGCTTCACCACCGCCAAAAGTTGCCTCAAGCAGGGGGGACTGGAAGAAGCGTTCATAACCGAACGCCTTGAGACGCAGCATGATCTCGCCAAAAGTCAAGTATTTCATTCAAACCTCATTTCTGTAATAAGTGGATGGCGTAATCACCCACCTCATCTTCGAGATAAACAGCAACCATTTTGTCGCCCTTGTATTTGGCTGTTTCGGGATTGATCTTGATGCCCTTATTGGCCAGATAGGCAATAGCGCGGTTGATATTGGTGGTAGAGATTGCCAGATGCCCGTGCTTGCCAAGGTAGAGGCTTTTCATGATTTCAAGGTGATCCCCAGCAAAGTTAGAGGAGTTGCCCATTTTTGGCGTGAACCCAAACATATCTTCAAATTGGTTAACTACCTTGGCTGAAGCAGCCTCATCAGGCAGGTTAATGCCGATATGGGCAACTTCGAAGCCTAAAGAGAGTCTGACCGCCTCAGCGGTCCTTTGAGTAATGCACTCAAAATTGTGGCTGGCGATATCGCCCTTTTCACAAATCCAACTGCCGCCGATCGCATGGACGAATGGCGCGGACATGTATTCAAGCATATTGCTTGCGTTGATTCCACCTGTCGGGATAAATTTGACGCTGCCAAAGGGGCCAGAGAGCGCCTTCATGGCGGCTACTCCGCCATATACGTTAGCGGGAAAGAATTTGAGGACCTTCAGGCCATACGTCAGCGCTCTGGTAATCTCAGTTGGTGTAACGCAACCAGGAGTCGCCAATACTTCATGATCAACGCACCACTGAACTAGCGTTTCATCAAGCCCGGGAGAAACGATAAATTTGGCGCCAGCGTCAACCGCCTGTTTACCCTGATCAAGTGAAAGCACTGTGCCTGCGCCGACGATGACATCCGGGCAATTTTGACTGACGCGGCGAATGGATTCGATGCCTGCTGCAGTGCGCAGAGTGATCTCCATCACATTGACCCCGCCAGACTGCAAAGCGCGAGCTGTCTCGACGGCATCATCCGCATTTTCAATTACAACCACAGGAACTATTCCAACATTTCCAATCAAATCAATGATACTCACAATAATCTCCTTTAGACCTATTTATCAAATACTGGAAGGGGAATGCCGGTTTCTTCGGAGAGCGCGGTGAGTGACTCAAGCACCTCCGCAGGAAGCGCCAGCCCATCGGCGATTGCTTTGTCGTAACGAGCCCATTCCATTTCGCCGGGTATATAGACGCGATCGACGCCAACGGCAAGCGGGGTCTGATGAAGTTTGTCAGCCATCAGCTGCATGCGTTCCTCGAGCACCCCTTCACCCAAGAATTGCTCGGCATCGATTACAATGGCTGTCTGAGAGACGTTATTGGGTTCAGTTAGCGAGAATACCCAACTGACGATGTCTCCAGCCATGCTCATGCCGCCGCCAGAGAGTACACCTGAGAGCAGCTCAATCAGGATGGCTAAACCATATCCTTTGTGCGCTGCCATAGGCTGCATGGCGCCTTCCTCAGGGTAATGGCTGGGGTCAGTGGTGGGGTGGCCGTCTTTATCAATGATCCAGGTGTCAGGGATTGATCTGCCGTCTTTGCGGGCTTGCACTACTTTAAGCGATGCCACATTGCTCATGGCAATATCGAGGAAAAGTGAATGGCCATTGCCTAATGGAGCGGCATATGCGATTGGGTTATTGCCTATTACCTTACCGCGTGAGCCAGGCACCGACATGTTTGGATCGACGTTGCATAGAGCGATGCCTATCATGCCGCGTTTGGCAGCGATATTGGCGTAATAACCTGAAGCGCCGTAGTGGTTGCTGTTTTTGACGATTGTGATAGCGATGCCAGTTTGGCTGGCTTTCTCGCAGGCTAACTCCATCGCGTGATAGGCGGGAATGATACCAAGCCCGTTATGAGCGTCTAAAACGGCAAAAGCTGGTTTGTCTTTCTCAAAAGTCGCTTCAGCCTTGATATCTGCGCCGCCGACACGGAACTTGCGAATATAGTTATGCAAATTCTTGGTGCCATGTGAGTGGGTGCCATAAGCGTCAGTGGTTGCCAAGACTTCCGCACATATTTTGGCATCGTCCTGTCGCATCCCCTCATGCACTAAAGCTTTCTCACAGAAACTTTTCAGGTCATTTAGTTTGATATAGCTCATTTTGCTCCTTTAGACTCCCCAGTACGCTGAGAAACCGCCATCGATCGGAATGACCGCGCCATTAACAAAGGAAGCGGCTGGCGAACATAGCCAGATAACGGCGCCAGCCAACTCCACGGGGTCACCATAACGCCCCATAGGTGTTTTGGCGATAACAGCTTTTCCGCGATCAGTAGCGGAACCATCTGGTTTGGTGAGTAAGAATTGGTTTTGTGTTGTCAATAAAAAGCCTGGTGCAATCGCATTAACACGAATGTCAGTGCTGTAATTGAGATTGAAATGAACGGCCATCCATTGGGTAAAGTTTGCCACAGCGGCTTTGGCGCTTGAATAGGCAACTGTGTTGGTAAGGGGGAGGAAGGAGGCCATTGAGGCAATATTGATGACCTGGCCATGTTTGTTTTTCGCGAGTGTCTTGCCAAAGACCTGTGTGGTTAGTACAGCTCCGACCACATTCAAATCAAAGACCCAGCGCAACGCATCTGGATCGAGATCAAAAAAAATTTTATCTTTACTGGTTGTTGCGTCCGCCTTGTTTCCTCCAGCGCCATTCACCAGGATGTCGACTGTGCCGAAATGGTCGAGCACCAACTTGTGAGCTTCTTCCAGGCTTGTTCGGTCAAGTACGTTGGCTTTAATTGCCAAAGCGTCACCGCCCATGCCGCGAATTTCCTCAGCAACTTTTTCGGCCGCGTCGAGGAATAAATCTAATAGAGCGACTCTGGCACCTTTTTTGGCCATTTCTTTGGCTAAAACGCTGCAAATGACACCGCCGGCTCCTGTAATCACGGCTGTTTTTCCTGAAATGTCAAAACTTACTTGCATGAGTTCTCCTCTATAACGTGATAGTCAAGGACTTGAGAATGAAACACTGTTTCATTCCGCTGACTGAATGATACATCATTCCTTATTTTCTGGCAAGCTCAGCTCAGCCGGATAATGGAATCAGATTCAATTTAGACGCGATGACCGAGAGCGCTTGAGATTTTTGTGCTGAGGTCTTTAATGACAGGGACGAGTTCTGGCAGTCGTTCGTTTGTCATGGTGATGATCCACCCTGAGATGCTGATGGCACCAACGACTTTGCCTGTAAAAGAGAAGATGGGTGCGCCGATGCAGCGAATGCCAATTTCGTTCTCTTCATTGTCAACAGAAAAACCCTGCTCACGAACCTTATCGATTTCGTGATCGAATTGGGCACGATCAACAATTGTGTTTGGCGTGATGGAGACAAATTCGAGATTATCTACCAATTGCTTATATTTGGCTTCTGGCAGGTTGGCTAAGATCGCTTTGCCAACAGCAGTGGAGTATAACTTGGCGTGTTGGCCGATTCGGGAGCGCATGCTCATTGCCTGGGGGGTGTCGACCTTATCGAGATAAACTATTTCTCGACCATCCAGCACGGCTAAGTGGGCGGTTTCATTGGTGATGGAGGTTAGTTTTTGCAAGAACGGGCGGGCAACCTGATTAATGTCGTTATTGGCGAGAACCTTTGAAGAAATACCCGCTATTTTCATGCCAAGTTTATAACGTGAACTATTGTCTTCCTGGCGAACATAGTCGAGCTTCTTTAACGAATCAAGGATGCGAAAAGTTGAAGCCGCGCTTAATCCCAGATCCCGCGACATTGTTCGCAGACTGACCCAATCTTTGCTTTCCGCCAAGTACTCAATAACACTAAATAATCTTGCAATCGAATCGTTCATGATCAACACCTCATAATTATTATACTTAAATAATGGATAATTGAGGTCAATTAATGACTTCGGGGCAAATGTCTCTTATTTTCAGTGAAACTTGCATAAGTGGACGTACTTCAAAGACTCTCATGGATTGCCTGCTTCTTACAGAAATAAATAGTGGGTCTGAACGGAAATAGATGAGATAGCCAGAAAAATCCTGTTTTTAGTAAGTTGACCGTGAAAGCAGGTTTACCTTTCGTTATTTCTGAGCAGAAGGTTAGGGTCTCATTAAGCTCTCGCCTGAGAGAGGGCCAGCGTAGCCGGGGTGAGGTGTTGATGTTGGTTGTTTATGTTGGTACACAGAAATACCCTCTTTAGTCTCGTCACGCTCGCCAGCTTCCTCCAGGGGGAAGCCCAAGTTTCACTTTCTTTATCCACACAAATCGAATTGAGTTTTAAATACGAAACTGTAGGAAACGGTTAAATACGAAACTGTAGGAAACGGTTAAATACGAAACATTGTTTCATTAATTGCGAATTATGCTATAATCTGTTTGACGGAAGCTAAAAGTCTAAAGGCCGTTAGATATAGTTTCCTGTCGCACTGATCAACTCAATTAATAAAATGAGGTCGATTATAGTGAAGTATCAAAACAACGTAGTCACAATCCAATATCAATCCAGGAGGAAGAATGAAAAATATCTATAAGTTTGTTGTTGTCTTGATTCTGATGGCTTTAGTGGTGGGCTGTACAGCGCCAGCACCAGCGCCTGAACCAGAACCTGCCAAGACAGAAGAGCCTGCTCCGCCCGCAGAAGATAAACCCACCGAAGAGGTTACTGAGGCGCCAGCAACAGAAGCTCCTAAGGAACCGATCATTATCGGCAGTATTCAGGACCTGACCGGCACCGCATCTGAGGCTGGCAAAGCCAATGCGTGGGGCGCTGAGTACGCTGTCAAGGTGATCAATGAGCAGGGCGGCATCAATGGCCGTATGCTGGAGATTATTACCCTTGATTGTAAGAACGATTTAAATGAGGGCATCAACGCTTATCGCAAGTTGGTGGATGAAGAAAAAGTCTCGGCAATCATCGGTCCGCCACTTTCAAACCCTGCTTCTGGTTGGGTGGACCTCTCAGAAGAGGACGAAATGCCGATCGTCGGTCATTTTATGGATGAAGTCGTGACCACGAACCCTGAAACTGGTGAGGTTTATCCGTACATGTTCCTGGCTGAACCTGGCTGCGCCAGTCAATCCGACGCGATGGCCAAATATGCGCTCGAAGATCTAAAACTGACCAAGTTCGCTACGCTCTATAATACAGGTAACGCGTTCGCAAAAGCTCATGCTATTCCATTTATGGACTATGTGAGAGAGCATGGTGGTGAAGTCGTGGCTGAGGAGACCTTTACCTGGGCAGACACAGACTATAGCGCTCAGGCACTGAAGATTGCCAATGCTGCGCCAGAAGCTGTGTTCTTGTCTGATTATGTTGTTCAGGCGACCACTGCTTATGATGCGCTGCGGGATGCTGGTTTTGAAGGCGTTATCCTTGGCGCCAATACGCTCAGCCTGCCCTTCGCTAATTTAGTCAAGAACCCGGTTCATGATGTCTATTTCCTGCAGAACTATGACATGCTCAATAAAGACCAGCCATGCTATGATCTGCACCAAGCCTATATGGAAGATCAGAAATCAGAGTATCCAAAGGCTAATACGGCGTTTGGCTGGGACGCTGTTCATGTCTTAGTTGACGCGATGAAAAAAGCCGCTGACCCAACCAATGGCCCTGAGGTCAGGGATCTGCTCGAGAAAACCACGGAGCTTCCAATTTGTCACGGAAATATTACGATCGACCCAGCGACTCACCGACCAAACAATCTGGGCATGTTCATCGCTGATTATGACGAGAACAATCAAATTCGCATTTTGAAGTATGTCCTTCCTTAACATACTGTCTTAATGCAAATGGTATTGAAGGTCAAGCTTAAAGCTTGACCTTCAATTGGAGCATTCATCTATGGTTTTACAACTCATCATCAACGGTATTTCCCTCGGTGCGGTTTATACGCTTATCGCGGTTGGCTTCGCGATTGTCTTTACTATCTTGCGTTTCAGCAACTTCGCGCATGGCGGCATGATCAGCGCCTGCGCATTTATTGGGTATTTCTTTCAACGTTATGTCAAACCCACACCTCCGTTCGCGCTAACTGTTATCTTCACGGCTGTTTGCGGCATTATTCTCGCGCTGGCGATTGACTTTTTCGCTTATCAGCGAATTAGAATCAACAAGAGCCCATCTATTTATTATTTCCTTGTTTCTCTGACGGTTGCGATTCTGATCGAGCAAATCCTGATCGTATTTTTTGGCACCAATATGTATGGTTATCCCGCAGTGTTTGAAACTCAGACGATGCAAATTGGCTCCTTTCGGATTAAGACGATGAACCTGGTGATTTTGGCTGTATCTCTCAGCCTGCTTTTCGCTTTGATGATCCTTTTGAATAAAACTAAAATCGGTTTGGCAATTCGGGCAGTGGCAATTGACCCAAACACAAGCCGGCTGATGGGAATCAACTCAAACGTGGTTATTACCACGGTCTTCGCTATCGCAGGCCTATTGGCGGGTGTCTCAGGCGTGTTTATCGGAATGCAGTATTCAGTTTATCCGTCTCTTGGCCCGACGATGATGCTGAAGGGTTTCATCGCTTCAGTTGTCGGGGGGATGGGCAGTCTGGGCGGCGCGATCATCGCCGCGCTTTTTTTGGGGCTGATAGAGATTATCTCAACTTACTTTCTTGGCGCGACAACGACGACAATTATCATGTTCGCCATCATGTTGGGTTTCCTGTTTATCCGACCACAAGGCATTTCAGGCAAGTTTGCTGAAGATAAGGTATAGGGGTTGCGGATGAGTTCTTATCAGATTGGCATTATTATCCAAATTTGTATTTCCATTATGACAGTAGTGGCTGTCTTCGCGATCACTGGCCTTGCGGGTATGTTTTCGCTGGGGCAGGCGGCCTATCTGGCCATTGGCGCGTACGTTACATTTGTGCTCCACTACCTGTTCAAGTGGCCTTATTACATAACGGGACTGATTTCTCTGATCTTGTGCGGTTTGGTAGCGTTAATCATTGGAATTCCAACGCTTAAGTTGCGTAAGGATTATTTTGCGCTGATCACTGTCGGTCTTGGCCAAATGGTTGTCGCAGTAATTTTGCTGCTTGAACGGTACACCAATGGTTCAATCGGTTTCTCAAAAATTCCACGGGCTCCGAAACTATTCTGGGTGACCTTATTCGCCACCATCTTGATTATTTATTGCATTCGCAATCTGAAATATTCCCGTTTTGGACGCATGGCGCTCGCACTTAAAAATGACGAAATCGTTGCTAAAAGCTTTGGGATAGATGTTTATCAATTGAAGCTGAAAATCTATATTTTGGCTTCTATTATTGCGGGGTTTGCCGGGATTCTAATGGCCATGCGCAACCGTGTAATTACCCCCGATTCATTTGGATGGGCGACTTCCGCTGAAATGCAGATATTCTTGTTTTTCGGCGGCACCAACAGCCTGACAGGGGCGGTGCTCTCGGCGATCGTCCTGCGAATTATTCCTGAGTTCGTTAGAAACATCGAAATATTTGGTACGAGCCTGCAAGAATTCCGAACGATCTTGTATTGTATAGTGATTATTTTCGTGATTGGTTTCAGACCGCAAGGCGTGCTCGGAGAACGTGAGCTTGGTTTCGGTTGGTTGAAACAACGCTTCGCTCGCCTCACAACAAAACCAGACGCGGAGGAGAACGATCATGCCTGATCCAGTATTGAGAACAATAGGACTCACAAAAAGGTTCGGCGGTCTGGTGGCGGTCGATCATTTCAGCATGGAGATTTTTCCTGGCTCTATCCGTGGAATTATTGGGCCTAATGGCGCTGGCAAAACCACCGTTTTTAACTTAATTTCCCGCATCTATACTCAGGATGAGGGGGAAATCTATTTAGATGATGTCGATATCTCGAATGCTGACCAGATTCAGGTTTCGAAGTTGGGAATTGCGCGCACGTTTCAGAACACTCGCCTGTTCACCGGGTTGAATGTTTTAGATAACGTTAAGGTCGCTTTGGACAGCTCGGCTGAATACAGCATGTTCAGCGCGATGTTTGGCTTCGGGAAACGTCAACGAGAAGAGAAACTGATCGAGAAGCGCGCATTGGACTGTTTAGAGCTGCTGAATTTATCTGTTTATGCTCGCCAGCGACCTTCGAACCTGGCTTATGGGATTCAGCGCCGTGTGGAGATCGCGCGCGCTTTGGTGAGCAACCCGAAAGTATTGATGTTGGATGAACCCGCAGCGGGTTTGAACCCGGAAGAGGTTAATCAATTAATGCAGTATATACAGGATATTCGGGTTAAATATCCTGAGTTAGCCATTCTGGTTATTGAACACCGTATGGAACTGGTGATGAACCTTTGTGAGTATATTTACGTTCAGGACTTTGGCGAGTCGATCGCTCAGGGTTCACCAGAGGAGATTCAAAAGTCGCCAGAGGTGTTGATGGCCTATCTTGGCGAGGAGGAAAACTGATGGGTATCCTCGAAGTTACTGACTTGCGCGTCTGGTATGATGGCCTTGAGGCTATTCATGGGATTGATCTGTCACTGCCGGAAGGTGAGATTACTGCTGTAATTGGATCAAATGGAGCCGGTAAATCAACGATAATCAAAGCCATCTCCGGGATGGTAAAACGTTCGGGTAAGCTCATTTTTCAGAACCGAGATTTGCCTGAAAAAAGCAATGAGATTGTCAGGCGCGGTGTGGTTCAAGTGCCGGAAGGACGCAAAGTTTTTGCAGGTTTAACGGTCGAAGAGAATTTGAGACTTGGGGCCTATACAAATTCTCACCCCAAAGAGATTCCTGAGCTTTTGGAAAAGCAATATGAGACGTTTCCAAGATTGAAAGAACGTCGCAATCAGGATTCCGGAACGCTTTCAGGTGGGGAGCAGCAGATGTTGGCGATCGCCAGGGCCCTGATGGCCAAGCCATTGCTGTTGATGCTGGATGAACCATCGCTTGGGTTGGCGCCAATTCTTGTCAGTGAAGTGTTTAATAATATTGTACAAATTGGACAGTCAGGGACAACAATCCTGTTAGTGGAACAGAACGCACGAAAGTCATTGTGTATTTGTTCGAAAGCCTATGTCATTGAAAACGGTCGAATTGTTATTGAGGACACGGGCGAAAATCTATTGAACAATAAAGAAATCGCTAATGCCTATCTGGGCAGCAGCAAACGCCTTTCGTGTAATTAATTGTTAGGAGTATGTCATGGAAGTCATCAAGAAGAAAGTTGGGGAACTGGAAGTGTCAGTCTGGTCGAATCGACTGGAATCTGGAGCTGCGGCGGGCAGGGACACGGCCGACCGAATTAAAAAGCTAATTGAAGAAAAGGGCGAAGCGAGAGTGGTATTCGCTGCCGCGCCATCCCAGAATGAATCTTTGGAGTATCTAAAGAACTCAGACGTGGATTGGACGAAGGTTCGGGCATTTCACCTTGATGAATATGTCGATCTGCGGGCTGATCACCCGGCGCGTTTTGGCACTTTTCTGAGAAGAGCTTTGTTCGATCATGTATCTTTTAAGCAGATCCATTTTCTTTACCAGGAGGGACTCGAAGCGGAAGAGATGGTAAAGCAGTATTCCGCGTTGCTTGCTCAATATCCTCCGGACTTGATGCTGCTTGGCGTAGGCGAAAATGGCCACCTGGCTTTTAATGACCCCGCTGTGGCTGATTTTGACGATCCGGAAGTTGTAAAAGTCGTTGAGCTTGACGAGATTTGTCGCATGCAGCAGGTGAATGATGGTTGTTTTGGGAGTTTGGATGAGGTTCCGATGAGGGCGATGACCATTACGCTTGGCGGTCTCAAACGTATTCCTCAACATGTTACCGTCGTGCCCGGGATTCGAAAGGCAGATGCGGTGAAAGCAATGCTGACTGGGCCGATCACTGCTGAATGCCCCGCCAGCATGCTGCGTACTTCGTCAGGTGGAAAGCTCTACCTCGATCGCGACAGCGCTTCTTTAGCTTTTGACCTTTAGAAACTGGAGGAAAGAATGATTAGCTATAAACTAACTGCGGATGAAATTGTTTCAGCAAACCCTGACCTGGCAATTTTGCCGATTGGTTCAATTGAACAGCATGGGCCTCACCTGCCGGTGATGACTGATTACGCGATCATTACCGCTATCGGAAAAGGCGTAGCGGAGAAAACCAACGGCTACCTTCTGCCAACCCTTCCTATCAGCACTTGTCGGGAACATATGGGCAAGAAGGGCAGCGTGTGGATGGAGCCGCCCACATTCTATAACATGGTCACAGATATCGTGATGTCGCTAAAGACGCAAGGGTTCAACAAGGTATGCATCTTGTCTGGCCATGGAGGGATTTTTATCCTAACCCCGATTACACGCGACCTCAACGCTAAGAACAATCCCGACCTGATGGTGGCAACGGTGGAAATCATGGCGATTTTTCAAAGTTTGACAGAAGACGGGTTAATTGATTCTAAGTTGGAGATTCACGCGGGTGAAATCGAGACTTCCATGATGCTCTATCTTGCTCCGGAAACGGTACATATGGATCGCGCGGTTGATTTCATCCCAACAGTAGGCAGGCCAATGTTAAACTATGGCAGTATCTTCCGCGCTTCGCCTGCGGGAGTGTGGGGAGAACCAAGCTATGCGACAGCAGAAAAAGGCAAGTTAATTCTCGAGCGTGCTATCGAAAAAGGAGTTAGCCAGATGAATTATATTTTCGATTATATGGAGAAAAAGGAAAAGTTCGGTTACAGCTATTTTTAAGCTAATCGACCTGTCGCAATAACTTAATAATATAATGGAGAACTCAGGCAAATGGCACAAAAAATTCGTCTATTATTGCTCGGTTCGGCTTTCGCAGCTGATTTACATGTTGACGCATATTCAAGAATCAGGGAAAAAGTTGATATTGTTGGCATAGCCAGCGCTGATAGTGATCAAGCGCATAAACTGTTAGAAAAATATGGCTTTTCAGGGCAAGAGTTTTACACAGATTATCACGACGCTGTAGAAAATTGCGCTTGTGACGTAGTTGACATTTGCCTTCCCAATTTTTTGCATCATCCTGCAACTATGGCTGCGATTGCCGCAAAGCGCCACGTGATCTGTGAAAAACCACTGGCAACAACAGTGGAAGCGGGGCGCGAAATGGTTCAGGCTGCTAGGAAAGCGGGCGTTCGCATTTATTATGCGGAAGATTGGATGGGCTCACCCGCGTTGAGCAAGGCCAGAGAGATTATTGAGCAAGGTGCGATTGGCGATTTGAAGTTCATCCGCGCCCGCGAAGCTCATAGCGGTTCACATAGTCCTTTTGTTCAAAAAATTGCTACCGCGGGTGGGGGCGCGTTAATTCACCTTGGAGCTCACCCGATCACATTCGCCCTGGCGATGAACGACAATCGCTGGACTGAACTTGTCGCGATGACCTCTGGGGGGAGTGAAGGCAACCTGATCCACAAAGGCATGGAAGGTGAAGATTGGTCAGCGGCGTTAATTAAGTTTCAGAGCGGCATGAAGGCGATTGTCGAAGCGAATTTCATTACTTATGGCGGTATGGAAGATTCGATTGATTTCTACGGCACAGAAGGCTGCCTGCATGTTGATCTCACTTTTTCTAGTCCTCTGCACGGATTCAGTATTCCTGGCTTTGAATATACTGTCGAGAAGGCCGAAATTACCACTGGCTGGGCAAGACCAGTGGTGGACGAGAAATACAATTTGGGCTACGTTGCGGAATTAACACTGTTTATAAATTGCTTGCAAAAGGGCATCGAGGCGCCTCTCGGGCTGAGAGGTGAAGATGGACTTGAAACGCTCGAGGTGATCAATTTCATTTACGAATCTGCCAGAACAGGAAAGAAAATCACAAATCCTAACCAAGGAAATTAATCATGAAAGTTTTACCTGAGATCCCCGTTGAAATTGCCGGCCTGCGCTTCAGGAACCCATTCTATGTGGCTTCAGGTCCCACGACTAAATCAGTGCGTCAATTACAGCGCATCGAGGAAACGGGTTGGGCAGGCGCGAGCATTAAACTGACAATTGATCCGGATCCCTATATCAACCGCAAGCCCCGTTACGGCTGGCTCAAGGGGAGAAATGCGCTCGCCTTTACAACTGAGAAAAGGTTGAAATTCTCTGAAGGTCTTAAGCTCGTGGAAGATGCCAAGAAGGTCTTAAAGGACTTAATTGTGATGGCAAATATTACTTACGCGGGCGAAGATAATCCGGACGGTTGGGTCAGGATGGCAAAACGGTTCGAAGAAACCGGCGCAGACATCATCGAACTGAACATGTGCTGCCCGAATATGTCTTACAATCTCGAAATTACTGACAAAGAACACGCCAGCAAGCAGAAAACAGGCGCGAGCATGGGGCAGCAGCCTGCTGTGGCATCTGAAATTGTCAGGGCGGTGAAAAGCGCAATTAAAATCCCACTGTTCGTCAAACTGACGCCAGAAGGAGGGCAGATTGCTGCAGTAGCGAAATCGCTTTATGCGGTAGGGGCTGACGCGGTGGGGTCTACGGGCAACCGTTTAGGAATCCCCACAATCGATTTATCCCGCCCGACCAAGTCAAACTTTACGCTTCAAGACCAGATTTCGATCGGATGCTATTCAAGCTCCTGGCTAAAACCTCTTGCCCAGCGTGACATTTATGAGATGCGAAAGGTCAATGGCAATAATGTGTTTATCACCGCGACCGGCGGAATAACCAGCTGGCAGGACGCGGTCGAGATGGTGATGTGCGGCGGAAGCTTGCTTGGAATTTGCGCGGAGACATTAATTAATGGTTTCGACATTTTGGAGCCGATCGTCAAAGGCATGAAATCATTCATGGATGAACATGGCTTCGAAACTCTGGATGATTATCGCAGTACGATCGTTCCTGAGGTGAAATCATCGGCTGAAGTTACCATTTATGATGGATATGCCCAGATTATCAATCCTCAATTGGCAGCGCCCTGCAAAATTGCCTGCCCGCTTCATGTGCCTGCGCAAGCGTACGTGCAGAAAGTGGCCAAGCGGCAGTTTAAGGATGCCTTCGATTTGATTATGGCTCATCCGCTGCAAGAAATTTGCAGTTTGATTTGTTCTCATCCATGCGAGGATGTTTGCACCAGAGCGAATGTGGATACGAGCATTCAAATCAGGGACATTAAACGTTTTGTATTGGAATTAGGGCTGAAAAATGGCTGGAATGCAAACGCTTCAGATGAGCGCTTAACCTCGACCAAGATCGCCGTGGTTGGTTCAGGGCCAAGCGGATTGGCGGCTGCTTCAAGTCTGGCAAGCGCTGGTTATCAAGTAACGGTGTTTGAACGTGAGTCTGAACTTGGCGGCCATCTGCGTTATGGGACTGGCCGATTTAGGCTGCCGGTCGCAACGATAGATCGTTTGATCACAAAGATGCGTGAACAGGGAGTGCGGTTTAAGACGAAGGTAACGGTTGGAACTGACATCCAGGTCAGAGATTTGATGGCGGAGGGCTTTGAATGTGTGCTTTTGGCGATTGGCACTGAACCAGCTCAACCCATGAAGGCGGAACCTGGTGTCAAATCGATGAGCGGCGCTCAATATCTCTACGACGCTTACCATGGCGCTCACGCCCCGCATGATTGCGTGATCGTCGTTGGCGGAAATCTCGAAGCCACTGACTGTGCGCGTACCGCTATCAGACAGGGCAGCAGCGAAGTCTATCTTGTTCTGGAGTCGATGCCAAAAGGCAAATCTGCGTTCAAAGCGGAACTGGCTCAGGCAAAGGCTGAGGGGGTGGTGGTCTTGGAAAACACCAGCCTGGATGGAGCGAAAGACGGGCTGGTCGCCCTGGTTAATGCGGATCGTTTTACCCGGGAATTGCAGTGTGATCTGTTAGTGTTCGCGGGTGATACCAAACCGAATAGCAGCAGTGAGCTCATCCGATTAGGTGATATGCAGGTGGTGGTCAATAAGGATGGCGTTACCACCTCTCTCCCGAAACTCTTCGCCGCAGGAGGCGTTGTAAAGCCTGGTGAACTTGCCAATCTGATCGCGAGCGGGCGAAACGCCGCAGTTGTCATCGATCAGGCGCTAAGGGCAGATGAGACGAAATTAAAGCAACAGCCGCGTTTGACCCGCGCTGACTTGCGTTTGGTAATGGAACGTACACCTCTTCCTGTCGGCAAGGTGAAGCCTTTGGATCTTAATTTAAAACCAGCAAAAGACTTGTTGGCTGACTTTGATCTGACGCGCCGTGTCATGACTGAGGAAGAAGCGGTGGCTGAGGCCTCTCGATGCCTGAATTGTGGGTGCGGTGAGGGTTGCCAACTCTGCAAGACGATATGCTGTGAGTTTGCTCCTTATATCAGCTCACCGGATGAGTTGCAGATCAATAAAGAGCTTTGTGTTGCCTGCGGCATGTGCGCAATGCGTTGCCCTCAGGGCAACATAGAAATGGTTAACTTAGGAATATCCCGAACCTGATCAGGTTCGGGATATTTGAGAAGAAGGGGAAAGGCGAAGCTAACTTAGCGCTTTTATGATCTCTTCGGAGGTCATCACGACGCCAAATTTCATCGCGATATTATCCAAAGTGGCTTTATGAAGTTCTTCGGAGAAGCTTGACACACAATCGCTGGCGACAACCATTTGAATCTGGTTGGCATATCCATCCATAACAGTTGTTTCGACGCAGATTTGCGTTACTGTACCAGTAACAATCAGAGTATCGAGTCCCACGCTGAGCATTGCATCATGGAGATTAGTATTTCTAAAAGCAGAGTAGTTGTATTTATCGATGATGAAGTCTTTTTCAAGGACAGGTTTAAGTTCATCGATGACATCAGCGCATAGTTCTTCTTTGTCGATGTCCGGATAATATTTTTTCAAACCGCGGCGACAATTTTTCAGTTCGCCCGATTGTGGGCTCCAATTCCAAAGGAATGTCCGTTTCGGACCGGTGAGAAAACGAGTAAAAAAGACTGGCATCCCATTTTCGCGTGCGAAAGCTTTCAAGCGGTTTATCGGTTCAATGGTAGGGATAGTCTCTACAACCCGCATAGCGCCACCCTGTCTGACAAAATCGTTTTGCATATCAACGATGATTAATCCGGTTTTCGTCTTGTCCAAGTCAAATTTCATGGTTTATCTCCTCTATACTTTGCTTGTTTCGGATTGCTTTTTGATTCTTGCCTCATAGATTACCAGAATGACAACGAGAACTGTTCCTCTGATGATGTGCTGCCAAAAGGCGTTTAATCCGAGGTGGTTCAAAATATTTACCAGAACAGTTACAGCCAAGGCGGCCAGAAGTGAACCAGTGATGCTGCCTTTTCCACCAGTCAGCATGCCTCCTCCGATAAGCGCATAGGCAATTGAATTGAGGGCCATATTGGTATCAACAGCCGGCTCTGCAGCGCCGCTGCGGCCGAGCATGTAAAAGCCAGCCAATACGGCAAAGGCTGCCGCCATGACAAAAGCGGATAATTTTACCCAATTAGCACGCAAGCCCGACCAAACCGCTCCTACTGGGTTTTCTCCAACAGCAAAGAGGTATCGGCCAAGTCGGGCTCTATTGAGGAAAATTGCCATGACGATAAACAGCGCTACTCCTATGTAGAGCACGATCGGTAACCCGAGGAAGGATTTGTTGGCGATAAATTTTAAGAACTCAGGGGTTGGGGAAAGCGGACGGGAGGTAATTAGTAGCGCTAAACCAGAGAGGACTATTTGGACGCCGAGAGTAGCAACAAATGAGTCGATATTTCCGATTACAACTAATACCCCATTGATCACACCAATCATCAGGCCTACAGCTACCATTGCGACCATGCCAAGCCATGGCTGATCAGGAAGCAGCAACATCAACTTAATTCCAATAATGCTGCTGAGAGACATAATCGCGCTGATAGAAAGGTCTATACCCCCGGCGATGATCACGATCAATTGTCCGAGCGTAAGCAAGAAGAAGACAAATGATTGCCAGATAATATTGTTCAGGTTAGCCTTGTTCATAAAAAAGGGCGTAACCAGAGAACCAGCAGTAGCGAGTAATAAGAGCAAACCAGCAAGAATCCAAGTGTTTGGATTGGCACTGAAAATTTGTGAAATCCTCTGCCAGATTCCGGAGCTTTCTCTTTGTCGGGTTTGTTGAGCTTTGCAGCTGGTGCAGAGCTGCAGGATCTTCTCTTCATCGACCTCACTGGCGTTGAACTCTCCAACCAGTTCACCTTCGGACATGACCAGAATACGGTCTGAATAATTGATCAGTTCGTCCCAGTCAGAGGACACTAAAATGATTGCTTTGCCAGACTGGGCTGCTTCGCGCATGATTGTATAGATCTCATGGCGAGCGCTAACGTCAACACCCCGCGTTGGTTCGTCAAGCAAAATAACTTCGGCATTGGTCAACAGTGCCTTGCCGATCACCACTTTTTGTTGGTTACCGCCGCTCAACTGAGTTACCGGAGTCGCCAGGCGGTTTGTGTCGAGCATCACTGAGATAGCCATACGGCGTGTTTCAGACGCTTCTTTTTTCTTATCAATAATCCCGTAATGTTGGCGGTTGGGGAGGGTAGTTGAGGCCAGATTGACAGCTGAAGATTCGGGCAGGAAAAGGCCTTCACGTTTCCGATCTTCAGTGACGAGTACGATATTGTTTTTAATGGCATCAGCAGTTGTCGAGATTTTTATCTTCTGATGATTGATTTCAATAAAGCCAGATGTAATTGGTTGTACACCAAAAATGCAATTTAACAGTTCACTGCGACCAGAGCCCATCAGACCTGCAATGCCAACAATTTCACCTGCTCTGGCATTGAGAGTGATTTTCGAAAACGCGCCTTTCATGGTCAGATTTGAACACGAGAAAATTACGTCGCCGTTTGTTTCTCTCGAAACGCGGTTTTGAGCTTCAATTTGTTTGCCGACCATGTGGAAAACAATATTGTCTCGATTGATTTCGTCATGCTCTAACGTTGAGGCATGCCTTCCATCCCGAAGAACAACACAACGATCACACAACTCAACCACCTCATCGAGACGGTGGGAAACATAAATTACAGTAGTGCCTTTGCTGGTCAGCTCATGTATCTTGGTGAAGAGCCATTTGATTTCATCCTCAGATAATGACGCTGTTGGTTCATCAAGCAAGAGCACTTTTGGCGCCTGATGAAGCGCACGAGTTAATTCAACAAGCTGTTGGTTGGCGACGCTGAGGCTGCCGACTATGTCTCTGGGCCCTATGCCGGTTACCCCTGCAGCAGCAAGCATTTGCCCTGCTTCACGGAAGGTTTTTCGCCAATCGACTAAGTTGCCGCGGGTAATTTCGTGCCCAATGAATAAATTTTCGGCGACTGACATATTACGGAATAAGTTCAGTTCCTGGTAGACACTGATAATTCCTTTACTTGCTGCTTCATAGGGCGTCTTTGGCGCGAAAGGCTGACCTTCCAGGAGGATTTTGCCGCTATCGCTTTGCTGAACGCCACCTAAAATCTTTAACAAGGTACTTTTTCCCGCGCCATTGGCGCCGAGCAATCCTAATATTTCACCTCGCCGCACGTCAAAGCTGACATCCTCCAGCGCCTGGATTGTGTTGAAAGCTTTGTGAATATGCTGGATCGAGATTATTGTTTCTGTCATCTTATTCTCAATACCAGAGGTCCCAATTTTAGTTATTGGGACCTCTTTGAAATATATAGATTTATTTAAAGAATTCGGCAATTCTTTCGGCAGGTGTTTTTGAGAACAACCAATAGGAATTGGGTAAATTAGGATCGATGGTCTTGATAACTTCCTCACCAGTAATTGTTTGAGGAGCAGTAACGTAGTCTTTTTCTACTGGTTTTCCTTCGAGTACATCGAAGACCTTCAGGGCGGCGTCATAAGAAAGTTCCTGACCTGAAGATGCGCAGAGATAATCAGTGAAATTTAACTCAACTGCTTTCTTAAGGAACAAGAAAGTATCATCACAGGTCATAGGAGGAATCGTGCGTCCTGAATCATTAAAGGCCTCCAAAACACCAAAGCCCATCAGGCCACCATCAACAATAACGCCATTGATTTCGACACCCTTGGCGAAGTATGCTTCAATGATTTGTTTTGATTTGGCAGGAGTATATTCGGCATACTCGACGCCCAGATTTTTGATGTCTGGATACTTGGCCAGAACACTGTCAACGCCGGCAAGTACTGCGTTTGAATAGCCAGAACCAGGATAACCCATAATGACCACGACATTGCCCTTGCCGCCGATGCGGTCAGCAACGAATTGGGCATATTTTTCACCTGTGATCTTGTGATCGCGATCGATGTATGTGTCGTAAGCTTGCGTGGCAGCAGGCCCAGAATACATGACCACTTTCACGCCCATATCTTTGGCTTTTTCAAAGACGCTTACCAGGGCTGTTTCAGACACCGGCTGGATGATGATTGCGTCAAGATTCTTGGTCAGCAAGTCTTCTACATCTGCCAGTTGTTTCTGCGGATCATAACCGCACTCAGCATAATAAACGTTTTCGATCTTGTCTTTGTTTTGTTCAAAGCCATATCTAAAATGTGCATAGCTAGCTGATGCCCAGTCATTATTCGCGCCTTGAATACTTACACCAATATTGTATTTTTTCTCTGCAGCGGGGGCTTCAGTTGTTGGCGCTGCGGGTGCAGCGGGTTGACAGGCGGCCAGAATGCTGACACTAATCAGGGTCAGTATTATCAGCCAATTGACGAAATGTTTACTTTTCTTACTCATCTCTCCTCCAATATAGTGAAAAATTATCTGTTATCTCAACCCGACTTTTTAGTCCGGGATGAGAGAAACACTACTGCGATAAAAATTAAACCTTTCAAAACATACTGAAAACGTATGTCAAATCCGAATAACACAACGAAATTTAAAATTAAGGTCATTGCCAGAACTCCGCCGATAGCACCGCTGACTGACGCGCGCCCTCCGCTGAGGAAGTTTCCACCTAAAACAGCGGCAACCATTGAATCCATTTCCATGCCATTACCAATCGTAGTTTGATCAGCGAAACCAAGATAACCGGTCGCGACGATTCCGGCTAACACTGCGCTGAGAGCGGAGATGCAGTAGGCAATAATGATGGTTTGATTAACATTTACTCCGCTGAATTTTGCTGCGATGCGGTTTGTTCCTACCATCATCACACGCCGGCCATAAACGGTATTTTCAAAGACAAAATAGACCAAAATCACAACCGCAATCAGAATAAAAACCGCGTTTGAAATGATTGCACCAGGTCCACCTTTAATAAATCGAACCAATGACTCAGGCGGTACTCCAAGAGGTGTCGCTCCAAAAGCGACACTGCGAATGCCGATGAGAATGGCACCCATGAATAAGGTAATCAGGAATGGCTGAACATTGTAGACTGAGACGATAACACCATTAAGAATGCCGATTAGTAAGGCGGCCAGAAAACTGACTAAAAATCCAACCAGGAGCCATTCCGGGCCATAAAATTTTACAAAGATCATGAAGATGGCAATGGAAAGCTGCATAGTGGCAGTGAGCGACAGATCAACACATCCAGTTGAAATAACGAAAAGATGACCCATGGTCAGAATCCCTAAAGCTGAAGCCTGACGGAGAATCATATTTATATTATTGAGTTTGAAAAATGAAGGTTGGTAAAGGAAGGCGCTCAAGCCCAACAAGAGCACAATGAAATAGACACTATTGTATTGATTGAAGAACTTGCGTTTTTGTACCATTTAGTTATGTGTTAAATTTGCAGATTTCTTGATATATTTCAGGGCGGCGTGACGCGAGGTAATTGGTCTGTGACACCCAGAAGTCTCTGAATTCGTGGTCAATCTCGCCGGTAATTGTCATCTCTCCAATTCCAGCCTGAGCAAGCGGTTTGCCCGAAGGTGCGACGATCGACGAATGTCCCATTCCCCTTACTTTGCCTCCCCACGGAGCGTCTTCTTCTCCAGTTCGGCAGGCCATGGCGACATAGACACTGTTTTCAACAGCGCGCGTTCGAGCCAAAGCCAGAATTGTCATGGGCTCAAAGCCAAATTTCTCAGAGAAATTATCGGCGAACCAAAAGGTTGAATTGAGGATAATCTCAGCTCCGCGCAAGGCGAGAACACGAGTAAGTTCAGGGAACATAAAATCGAAACAAATGGTCATCCCAACCTTGCCGAGTTCAGTCTCAACTACCACAGGCTCACCACCCATCAAGAGCCGATTCCTTTCATCACCGAAGGGGTGAATCTTGCGGTAACTGGCAACCAGCCCTTTAGAAGGGGAGATCATAACGGATGTGTTAGCGATCATTCCTTGTGCGAGTTCTGAAGTGCCTCCGGAGATCCAAATGTTGTGCTTTCGGGCAATAGATTCGAGTTGGCTGGTTACTTCACCAGGTACGGGTTTGGCAATCTTAAACTGGTCTGTGCAATATCCACCCGTACCATATTCACAGAAGACAGCCATCCGCACAGAAGGATCCTGAATCTCGGATATTCTCGCATCGATTTTAGCAAGTGTCGCGGGTGTGTTACCCAGTTCAGAGTCAATCTGGATTACAGCAATTTTGTCCATCGGTAATTCATCCTGTTTCTGCAAACGTTATCATAATTATGTTAACACTTGGTGGTCGAACCAAGTAACTTAGATTATAGCCTGATAACAAAGTTATCGTCAAGTGTAGAGATCAGAACACAAATCATCGTAAATTTCAATTTCAGGCTTAATAATTCACGCAATTTAAGTTGATTAGTCAGGTGTTGGCGGCTATTTACAAAAATTTGTTTCATGATATATTAAAAGGTGCCTATTGAATTTTATCTGTTTCTTAAAATTGCAATGTGCAAACGTTTGCAGAACAGCGTTGTGATCGGAGAAAATTGGCCAATCTAAAAGATGTAGCTGAATATGTGGGAATGTCAGTCAGTACAGTTTCCAGAGTGTTGAATGACAAAGCTTATGTGGATCCTTCTACAAGACGAATTGTCTTGGCAGCTGTTGAAGAACTTGGATATCGTCCTAATGCCTTAGCCAGAAGCTTGAAAATTGGACGTACTTACACTATTGCTTTGCTGATCCCAGATATCCAAAATCTATACCTGACGATGATTGTGCGAGGGGTTGAAGATGCTGCCAGACAAGAGGGGTTGACCGTTATCTTGTGTAATACTGATGAAAATACCGATATTGAGGCGGAATATATCAATGTGCTGCGTGATCGATGGGTGGATGGCTTTGTGATTAGTTCGATTAGTAAGAAATCTGATTCGATCCGTCGGTTGAAGAACGAGGGTTATCCGATGGTGTTAACTGTGCGATACTATGATTATCTAAGTGGTATCGACACAGTTGCTGTCGATAATTTCAACGCTGCTTACCAGGCCGTAAAGTATCTGTATGAATTAGGACATCGGCAAATAGGGCTGGTTCTAGGAGATATTGGTCTGAATGTGTACAAGGATCGTTTTGCTGGTTATCGAGAAGCTTTAAGAGACTTTGATTTACCGCTTAATGAACGGATAATTATTAAAAACGCAGTTGATGGTTCTGAGGCACTGATCCATGATGTTGAGATGATGGTTAATCAACCGACTGATTGCCCTGATGCAATTTTCGCGACTAGCGATCTTAAAGCAATCAGCGTCATGCACGCTTTGCATAAGAATGGGAAGCAAATTCCAGAGGATATTTCAGTTATGGGATTTGATGACATTCCGCTTAGTTCATTAGTTCATCCTACGCTGACCACGATGAAGCAACCGTTATATGAAATCGGACAACTCTCCGTGCAGAAACTGATCAGCCAAATTGAAGCTAAAGCTACAAATGGACAGCACATTCACAGTATTGAGTTATTGCCTACAGAAATAATTTCTCGCCAATCGACCAGGCGAAGATCCGAGCGCCTCTAATGAGCGAGATTAACAGACACGAAAAATTCAACTTCAAATCTTTATCACAAATCCAAGAGAAAGCCTCGGAATTAGGCATAGCTCTCTCGAGTGTAGACGATTGCAGCGTTCTTGCAGAACCTGTCAATATAGCCGAACGCCGTATTAGTAAGAATGCTTTTGCTGTTTTGCCAATGGAGGGTTGTGATTGGACGGCTGAAGGTTCGCTTACCGAGCTGGCTCACAGACGTTATGAGCGATTTTTCCTGGGTGGCTCTGGACTGATTTGGTGGGAAGCCTGTGCGGTAGTGCCTGAAGGAAGGGCAAACCCCAGGCAGATGATGTTGACAAAGGTCAACCATCAGCTCATTAGCAGGTTGTTGGAAAACTTGCGGAGGCGTGCTATTCGGGAAACTGGACAGGCACCATTATGCATCCTGCAGTTGACGCATTCGGGCCGTTATTCAAGACCCGAAGGAAAGCGCTCATTACCGTTAACTGCTCAACGTGATCCATTTCTGGATCCTGTTGGTGGGATCAAAGATGACAGCAGGATTGTGAGCGACGACTATCTTAAGAAACTTGTTGAAATTTATGCTGAGACGGCAAAAAGGGCTCAAGAAACCGGCTTTGATGGTATAGATGTCAAAGCATGCCACCGTTATCTGATTAACGAATTGCTGGCAGCACGAACACGGGCTGGTGATTTTGGCGGCCCATTTGAAAATCGGTCGAGGTTCATTTTAGAGGTTGTTGAGGCAATAAAAGCGGTTGTACGTCCAGATTTTATTGTTTCCTCCCGGTTTAACGCGTATGACAGGCATCCTTTTCCGTATGGATTTGGTGTTAGTCCTGAGAACGTATTAGAGGCTGATTTGGAAGAGCCGATATTGTTGGCAAAATTACTGGTTAAAAAGGGCGTCGAATTGCTGTGCGTTACAGCTGGCAATCCTTATTCTGATTTTCCAGAGATCACGCGGCCGATGGACTTGCCGTTAGTTGGAAAGCCCAAACCATCTGAACATCCGCTGGAAGGGGTGGCGAGGCTCTTTGGCGTTACAAAGGCAATTAAACATGAAGTGAGCTCTGTGAAAGTTGTCGGGAGCGGATATTCCTGGCTAAGACAGTTTATTCCCAACTTCGCTGCCGCGAATATCGAGGCCGGTAACGTTGATTTTGTCGGTTTAGGCAGGTCGAGTTTCGCTTACCCTGACGCTCCCAGAGATTTCTTAACAGATGGAAAATTCAACGAGAAAAAATGCTGCGTCAGCTGCAGCCGCTGTTCTCAGATGATGCGGGATGATACTTTTGCTGGTTGTGCCATTAAAGATAGATCAGTCTACCAGAGCATATATCAGACAGCAAGAACAGCGGCAGAAAAGGTGAACAAATGACTACAATCACTCAGCCTATTCGGAAAACAGCCATTGTAACTGGCGCAGGAAGAGGTATTGGGCTCAGTATCGCGACAAAGTTAGCAGAAGATGGCTACAATGTCATCATCGCAGCAAGAAGTCGAATTGAGGATTACAGAGAAAACCTCGCACTCCTTGATAAGTATGGGCAATCAATTA
>JAAYCN010000088.1 GCA_012729755.1 Chloroflexota bacterium
AGGATCAGCTTTGAAGGCCCCATCGAGATTGGCAAGACGCTCAGCGACAGAAAGATGCACTTGTGTTTCTGTGTCGCGAATTTTTTCCAGCGCTTTTGACGAATGTGCCCAGCCGATGAGTTCACTCAGGGGCTTAGTGATGGCTTCTGCCTGGTTATATCCTCTCTCGCGAAATCGTTTTAGACTGAGCGGCATCGGAACAATCAGATTAGCATTCTGAAATAAAGCCTGTAATTTTGGGGCCATCATTTTTGCAATCAACCGCCCCATCTCCAAATCTCGGGAGTATTTCAGACGTTGAATGGCCTTCCGCACAACCCCGGAATAGACAGCATAGCAATAAATCTTGTCGTAATCTGGCGGTGAGTTTTGACAATAAGCGCAAATTCCAGCAGCATGAAGGGGATTGGCGCATAATTGACAGGTGTGTTTGGGCAGGTTTTCTATTGACTTCAAACAAATATCGCAGATCAGATGTCCAGGCTCCCCACAACCGACGCAGTTTGGCGGAAACAACCAGTCAAGCAAAGTCCATGATATTTCTTTTATGATGAAACTTTTAGGAGGTCGGTTTATCACTGCAATGATGATTCATAGAAAAGTTTTATCGCCGGCCACAACAGAGAAAAAATTGTGAACAGTACTAAAAAAATCAATACTATCAAAAGGATGTATTCGAGTGCTCCCCAGGAATTTTCAGATTTAGGTTTCACAAGTCCTCGTGTCACAATTTTATAAGTTCTATTCAATTATAATAAGTTTGACATTTTCAGTAGATTATCTAAGGTCGATAATTTTAAATGTCTTATAATGAAGCTTGAACATATAGGAAGGATTAAGGAGAAAAATGAGCGATATTTACGAAAAAGTTCTTGGAGACAAGGATTGGTTCAAGAAAATTGTTGAAAAAATCCCTGGTTTTAAAGGGTATATCGAACGCGGTGATCGCCGTGAGTCAGACAAAATTCTGCGTGAGAATGTGGCCAACCAGTTTGAAGCCCAATATCAACGCATTTCTGGCATTCAACGTGACCTGATCTCGCAAGGTGGATTAATGTACGTGGACGACCTCGAAGTCGCCGCAATCAAAATTCGCCAATTCATCGACCGAGTTCGCACTGCTTCTTATGGCTACGCTGGTTTATTTGACGCGATTAAAATTCGCGAAGACGAACTGGCCACGGTTTATCAATATGATGCTCACCTGCTCGAATTTGAACAAGAACTCGTTCGCGCCATTGACAATGTTGAGGTATCAGTTGGTTCTGACGGATTGCCCGCAGCGTTGAAACACTTAACCACAGTTGCCCAGGGTTCAGTTGACGCTTTCAATAAGCGCGCTGACATCCTCAAGGGTATCGCTCAATAATCACTTTTGGAGGATATTATGGCTAGAATTTTTGATGTAGTTGAGTACCCGAGCGAGATGGCAGATGAGCTCGTTCACCGTTTCCCTGAAACCGGTGTGGCAGATTTGAGGCTCGGCTCTCAGGTTATCGTTCGCGAATCACAGGCCGCGGTCTTCTTCCGCGACGGTCGAGCGCTGGATGTGTTAGGTCCAGGCCGTCACACCATCACTACGGCAAACGTGCCCATCCTGACCAAAATGTTGGGTAAACTGTTTGGTGATCGCACTCCATTTACGGCTGAAATCTATTTCGTTTCAATGCGCGAATTTGCCGATCGCAAGTGGGGCACGCCGCAACCAATTATCGTCCGCAACCCCGGTGTGGGTTTGGGCGTTGCCCTCCTGCAAGGGTTCGGCACTTATAGCTTCCAGGTACGCGACCCGCAACAGTTTGTCACACAGATTGTCGGGCAGTTGCACGCGTATCGTACCGCGGATATCGAAACCCGCCTGCGCATGATGCTGCTCTCAAAACTCCAGGATGTACTCGGTGAAACCACTTCCAAGAGCAACGTGCTGGAACTCATCGGGTTAACTGAAGAACTCTCCGCGGCGGTTCGCGCGAAGGCTCAGGATGACTTCTTAGCCATTGGCCTGGCTCTGAAAAGCTTCTATATTGGAAACCTCAAACCCTCTGACAAATCCGCTGAAGAACTGCGTTCGATGGGAATGCTCGACATGCAAACCTACACGCAGCTGCAGGCCGCGGATGCCATGCGGGATGCTGCGCAGAACCCCTCTGGCGGCGCTGGGTTAACCGCAGGAATTGGCGCCGGCATGGGAATAGGCAACGTGCTTTCTGGCTCCTTGCAGAATATGCAAAATCAGCCCAGTCAAACCCAGCCTACCCCAGCGCAGGGAGTAAGCGTCATGCCCGATGTTATGACGCCTGCTGAAGCCGCCAGTTTTGTAAAGGTCTCCGAAGAGGACATCATGGCTGCGATTACTGCCGGCGATCTGAAAGCCCGCAAGATCGGCACCGCTTACCGAATTAGCAAAGCCGCGCTTGAAGATTTTCTAAAGGGTTAATCCACACTACAAAAACTTGTTTTAGGGCGGTGCCTTGCACCGCCCTAGTTTATCCATTAAAAAACAAACCCTGTCGTGTTGAGAGGGTTTGTCATTATTAAACTAATTTGTTTATGCCAGCAGGTCGTCAATCGCCTTGACCGCATCTCCGACAGTACGGATGGTTCGAGCTGATTCATCATCAATATTGATGTCAAATTTCTCACAGAATCCATCCACCAGGAAAAACTGATCCATCGAGTCGGCTTTTAGATCATCCACAAAACGCGTCTCCATGCTAATTCCATCGACCGGAATTTTCATGACATCAGCAATGACTTCTTTTACTTTTTCAAATGTACCCATAGCATAAACCTCTCTGTTTCTCTTTTAGATGGCCCTAATTATAAACAATTGATTGACAAACTGCTATCAACCTTTTATAACACTAAACTATGCAAGATGATGCGAAAATCGCTAAA
>JAAYCN010000089.1 GCA_012729755.1 Chloroflexota bacterium
CAGAGCTTGCCATTCGAGGGGTATTGCTGACCATGTTCGATGGCCGCACCAATCTCTCTGCGGACGTAATGAAAGAGGTTCAGAAATTCTTTCCAGATCAGGTATTCAACACCTTCATCCCGCGCAGTATCCGTCTTGCGGAGGCGCCTTCGTTTGGGATGCCTATTTCAGTTTATTCTCCCGACTCCAGCGGCGCGCGGGCGTATCGTTCACTCGCTATGGAGATCATGACCCAAGATGGGACGCACTTCGACCCCAATCAGGAGTAAAAATGGCACAAAAAAGTGGTTTAGGACGAGGTTTAGACGCGTTGATTCCTGGCTGGCACGATAAGCCCGACACATCACAGCCTGTGACCGGAAAGGTTCTTTCGCTGCCGGTAGGCCAGATAACCCCAAACCCCCATCAACCTCGCAAAAAGTTTAATAGCGAGGCGCTCGAGGAATTGGCTGATTCAATTCGCGAACACGGCATCATATCTCCGTTAGTCGTTATTTCGACTGATCAGCCTGATCGTTTCGTCCTGATCGCTGGTGAACGCCGTCTCCGTGCTGCCAAACTTGCCGGGCTCAAGGAAGTGCCAGCTATTGTCCGCACCGCGACAGAGCAGGAACAGCTTGAATTCGCCATTATCGAAAATGTTCAGCGCGAAGACCTCAACGCCATCGAACGCGCCAGAGCTTATCAGAGCCTGATTGACAGCTTTGTTTTAACTCACGATGATATCGCCCGACGAGTCGGCAAAAGTCGTGTATCCATTACCAACACACTGCGCCTGCTCAACTTGCCTCCGAGTGTTCAAAAAGCTTTGCAGGATGATCAGATCAGCGAAGGTCATGCCCGCGTTCTGCTCTCTTTGGCTTCTGTTCGTTTAATAGAAAGCGCACTGGAGTCAATCATCACCCTGGGTCTAAGCGTGCGTCAAACCGAAATTCTGGTCAATCGGCTCAATGGCAAACAGCCCGCTAAAGCCTCGCCCACCCAACCCAGCCCTGCTGAACGGGACCTCGAGAACCGCCTGCGCAGTTTTTTTCACACTAAGGTAACCCTGCAAAAATCCCAAAATGGCGGCAGCATCACAATCTTTTACTATTCTGATGAGGAATTGAATACCATCACTTCCCGATTGGGGCTGAATGACTGACCATCTCCTGCTGAAGAATGCCAGGTTGCCCGGAAAAAAAGACCTGCTCACGATCAGCATCACAAACGGCGCCATCATTGCCATTCAGCCCACAAAAGAATCAGCAGGTGCGAATTATTACGATCTCGACGGTGCCTTTGTGCTTCCCGGCATGTGCGACGCTCACCTGCACCTTGAGATGCTCTCCATTCGTTTGAGCGCCATTGATTGTGAGCTGCCCTCCAAACGAGACTGCCTCGCCGCGGTGGCGAAAGCAGCCGAACAAGCCGACGACGACAGTTGGCTAATTGGGTTTAACTGGAATCACAATGTTTGGCAGCCGGCTGAATACGGCACAGCCGAAGATTTAGATCGAGTCAGCGCCAACCACCCCGTGCTGTTATATGCTAAATCCCTGCACGCCAGCTGGGCGAATTCAAAAGCGCTCCAAGCCGCCGGCATTAACCAGTCAACACCTGACCCGGTTGGAGGTCAAATCCTCAGAGATGAATCAGGCAACCCAACGGGCATTTTGCTCGAAAACGCCATGCAGCTGGCTGAAGCCGCCAACCCACCTCTGACAACTCAAGAACTCGCCGAGAAAATGCTCGCCACGCAGAGCTACCTGCACAGCCTTGGACTGACCTCAGTGCACGATTTCGACCGCTTTGAATCGTTGGAAGCGCTGGAACTGTTGGCTTCCCGGGGGTTATTAACCCTTGATGTCACCAAAAACTTGCCCGCTAAAGCAATCGATCGAATCATCAGGTCAGACTATCGCGATCATTTGAGCAGGCACGGGCTAACCCCGGGCTGGATCAAAGGTTTTGCCGATGGCGCGCTTGGCCCGCAGAGCGCTGCCATGCTTGAGCCTTACGAAAACAGCGTCAGTAAAGGCATGCTCCTTTTAAAAGCTGCCGAAATCCTCGAGCTCGGCATCAAAGCCGCTCAGGCAGGCTGGCCGCTGGCCATCCACGCCATCGGTGACGCTGCCAATCATGAAGTGCTCGAAGGTTACGCTCGCCTGCGTGAGGCAGAGCGACACGAGAAGCTGCCGCACCTGCCTCATCGAATTGAACATGCGCAGTGCCTGCATCCGCATGATTTCACGCGCTTCAAACAGTTCGGGGTGATCGCTTCCGTGCAGCCTATTCACGCCGTTTCTGACCGCCAGATGGCGCTGCGCAACTGGGGTGGGCGAATTCCCTTTGCTTACGCCTATCGCAGCCTTGAAGAAGCTGGGGCGACTATGGTCTTCGGCACCGACGCGCCAGTTGAACCCGCTGATCCTTTCCTTGGCCTGCGCGCGGCTGTTGACCGCCCGAGTGAAGAGCCTTCCATCCTGCCAGAAGGCTGGCCGATATCGCAAAGCGTCACCCTGTCAACCGCTCTTCATGCCTATGCTCAAGCCCCCGCCCTGCTCACAGGGAGAAAAAATATCGGGAAAATTGAGCCCGGCTACCTCGCCAACCTGATCACACTGCCTGTGGATCCATTCCAATGTGATCCTGCGCAGCTTGGCGAGCTCAAACCTCTGCAAACCTACGTGCGCGGCCGTCTTGTTTACGACAGTCTATGAGTTCGCGCGTTCTCTCAAGCAGAGAATTTAATCAATTTGAGGCTGTCGACTTTCTCCGCGCAGGCAACTTAAGCTACGCGCACCCCGATTGGCTCAACCAGCAGGAACGGTTGACTGACCCTTTCACTCAAGCGCTTGAGGAAAATGGAAGCTTGTTGGCGATCCTTTGCACAGCCAAAGAGCATGTACAGGTTGCCTGGGTACGTTTTTTCACCTGTCTTCGCGATGGTCAACAGCAGCTCTATTTTGACCGGCTGTTGTCAGCCGCGCTCGCATCCCACCAAAACAACGGGACGCGTGCGCTTTTCAGCATTGCCCCAAACGATTGGGTGAGCAATCTACTTTCCCAATCAGGCTTCACGCTCAGCAATCAGATCGTCACCTTAGCCTGTCAGATTGATCACACGACCACTGCACTTCAAAATACGCCAATCAGGCGGATGGAGCCTGACGATTTTTCAGCGGTGCTTGCCCTCGACAGACTCGCTTTTCCGCCCGAATGGCGCCTCGATCAGGCCAGCCTGACTCGCGCTTACGCGCGGGCCGCCATCGCGACTGTCTCGCTCGATCAGCAGAAAATTATCGGCTACAGCCTGACCAACGCCACATTTGGCGCGGGTCATTTAAACCGCTTGGCTGTTCATCCCAATTATTGGGGGACAGGCAGAGGCAGGCAGATGCTATTTGACCTGAACACACGCTGCAGCGAGCTCGGCATTACCCACCTTACCGTCAATACCCAGGCTGATAATCTGCGCTCGCTTTCTCTTTACAAACATGCCGGCTTCACCCTCAGTGGTGAAACCATGAACATTTACTGCCATTCAGTTGTGCCAACTATCAACGAAAATCTGGACGGGAACAGCTGATTATGGCAAAATCGGAGCTACAAAAGCAGTGATCGGAGACCTATGGCAAACTTAAAATCTCAACGTCAACTCATCAAAGAAACCAAAAAAAATCAACAAAAGCGAAGAACGCTCATCGCCATCATTGCTGTTGTTGCGGTGATTATCATCGCTTTATTGGTTTGGCTGCTGCCGCGTCTCGGAGCAGATAAAAACGTTTATGCCCAACAGGATGGTTTTTCGGTTGGCGACCCAAACGCCCCCGTCAAAGTTGTCGAGTATTCCAATTACACCTGCTCACATTGCAGGAATTTCGCTCTGAACGATGAGGAAGCCTTTGTTAAAAAGTATGTTGACACAGGCAAGGTTTATTTGACCTTCCACAATTTCCCCTTCCAGGGTGATAGCACTGGCCCGGGCGTCGCCGCTTCGCACTGCGCCGCCGAACAAAACGCGTTCTGGCAGTATAAAGAACAACTCTTCACCTATTCTGGCCACCCGGGTGGTTTCGACACAAACAACTTATTTTCTTATGCCTCTCGCCTGGGTCTCAACCGCGGTGCATTCAAATCCTGCTTTGAATCCAGCGCTACACAGGCGAAGATCGCCAGTGACCGCGAGGCAGCTCTGGCTCAAAATATCAGCGCGACACCGACCTTCGTTGTCAACGGCCTGGCCGTCTACCTGGACACCCTTGAAAGTACTATCGACGCGGAATTAGCTAAAATTGGCCAATAGGTAGCACCAGAAAATCCATAAGACCGCCATCAGAGCGGGTTTTTCTGTTTAAATCAACACGAATTTCCAAAATTCAAATCTCTTCTAAACCTCTTCTTAATAACTTGGCCATACAATCGACCTAAAAGTTAGATTAAGGAGAACAAAATGAAAAAAACTATCACAATCACATTGTTTGCAGTACTGATTATTAGCCTGCTGGTGGCGAGCTTCGCGGTCAGCCCTGTCCAGGCAGCTTACGATTCCGGCCGCCGTGGCCCAACTGGCAACCGCGGTCAACGCGTGCTTTCGCAATCAACCACCGCTGTCGTGTTGACGGATCAGGAAAAAATCGATCTGGGTGAAGCCATTCGGGAAGAATACACAGCCATGAACACTTACCTTGGCATATCCAAGGAATATGGAGATAACGCTCTCTTTGCCCGCATTGCCCGCTCCGAGCAGCAGCACGTCAACGCGCTGATCCGAGTGGCAGAACGTCATGGCGTCGAAGTGCCCGAAAACTCCGGTGAAGTCGCCGAAGTCGAGTGGACAACCTATGCTGAAGCCTGTGAGTTTGGCGTCAAATTCGAAAAACTTGATGCCGGCCTGTACGATGAACTTTTGGCTAAAACCAGCAACCCTGAATTAGTTTGGGTTTATACACGGCTACAGTCTGCCTCGCTCAACAACCACTTGCGTGCGTTCGAGACCTGCCTGCCGTAATTAAAACAACCATCCCATGAAGGCTTAAACGCCTTCATGGGCTTTTTATTGATTAAAGGGACCTATGACCATTTCTGTTCCAGTTCAAAAACCTACCCGAAGCCGCAAAGCAAATTGGATCCGTGGTTGGGTGCAATTATTCTTTTTTGTTCTTATCACTCTCATCGCAGTAAATCACACCCTGGCTGAGACGGGTAAAGATATCCCCTTTCTCTCCTCCGTCTCCCTGCATGCGCTCTGTCCCTTCGGTGGGGTGGTAACACTCTATCAGTTCATCACCACCGGCACTTTCGTTCAAAAGGTTCATCAATCCTCGTTGATTCTGATGATCATCGGATTGGTCTTGGCCATCTTCGCTGGCCCAGTCTTCTGCGGCTGGGTTTGTCCACTGGGCACTTTTCAGGAATGGATCGCCAAACTCGGTAAAAAGATTTTCAAACGTCGCTATAACCATTTCGTTCCCGCAAAAATAGACCGCGTGCTGCGCTATTTGCGCTATGTTATGTTAATCAGCGTGATTTATATGACAGCCAAGTCACTGACTCTGGTTTTTGCCGATATTGACCCCTATTACGCGCTTTTCAACTTCTGGACGAGTGAAGTCGCCATTGGCGGCGTGATTGTCCTGGTTGTGACCATGCTGGCCTCTTTCTTTATTGAGCGCCCCTGGTGTAAGTATGCCTGTCCCTATGGGGCCTTGCAGGGCTTGTTCAATTTTGTCAGGGTCGCCAAACTGCGCCGAAATATACCCACTTGCATCAATTGCAAGGTCTGCGATAAAGCTTGTCCCATGAATATTGAAGTGAGCACCGCCAGCATTGTACGCAATCATCAATGTATCTCCTGCATGGAATGCACGTCTGATGCGCACTGCCCTGTGCCTGCGACCATCGATTTTGTCATCAGAGGTTCGAAATGAAGATAGCCCCACGTTTTATGGCAATCATCGTGCTGTTGATCGTTTTTGGCGGCATCATAGTCTCAGCCGCCTTCGATCAATGGGTTACCACCACCACCAAAGAGCCAGTGAAATTTAAGGATGGCGAATTCGCTGGTCAATATAACCCGGCCGATATCCGCGGTTCTTACACCTTCGGTGACGTTTCTCGCTTATTCAATATCCCAATTGAAGACCTGGCTGGGGCTTATCATTTACCAGAGTCAGACCCAGCGGCAGTAGCCTTAAAGACGCTCGAAGACAGGTTTATTGAGTACGATGTTGATCTTGGAACCAGCTCCATCAGGCTCTTCACCGCGCTCTATACCGGTCTGCCCTTTGACCTTACCGCTCAGGACAGCTATCTGCTGCCTGAAGGCGCAGAAGTGCTCAAAGAGAAAGCCAATCTAACACCTGAGCAGTTGGAGTATGTCAATTCACACGTCGCGGGAGTGGCGCTCACCGTAGAGCCAACAATCCAACCAACCTCAGATCCTGCCACTGGGGTAAACGCTGCCTCAACCTTGGTTGCGACGAAGTCCGCAGTCACCAGGACACTTCAGGGTCCGGGCACAGGTTCCGGCATACCTGACCTCGAGCATACGCCCACAGACCGTCTGGTTTCCGGCAGAACCACTTTTAAAAATTTGCTGGATTGGGGGGTCAAACCAGAGGACTTTTTAACAACCACCAGCTACGAGATGCCTTCTGCCAACATTCTGGTCAAGGATTGGGCCACGGCCAAAGGCCTGTCATTCCCGACCCTGAAAACACAATTGCAAATCCTTGTTGACGCTGCCAAGTAAGTCAAACAACTAGAGCCATTAAGAACCGCCAGCACGCGCTGGCGGCTTTATTTTACAACTGCCAGCCCAGCTTTGCTAAAACCAAAACGATCAAAACCGCCACGAACAAACCAGGAAGCATATTGGCAGTGCGAATCTTCTTGAAATTCAACAAACTGCTGACGGCAATTCCCATCAGGATTATGCCGCCGACCGCGGTCATCTCGTTGGTCACGCTCGGGTCAAACCCTCTCCCAAGCAATTTCGCGGCCAGGGTAATCCCACCTTGATAGAGCAAAACCATCAGGGCTGAGAAAAGCACTCCCATTCCCATCGTCGAGGCAAAGGCGACTGCAGTCAATCCATCCAACACAGACTTAATCGCCAACATCTGGAAATCCCCGCTTAACCCATCTGTGATGGAACCAACAATCGCCATGGGACCCGTACAATACAGCACGGAAGCAGTCATAAATCCCTCGATAAACAGGTTCTGGCCGTCATCACCTGGCTGCGATCCACTTTGAAATTTCGACTGCAATTTACTGCCGATTCTTTCCAGCCTGGCTTCCAGCTGCCACCACTCCCCCAGGATTGTGCCGATCACGATGCTCGCCAACGGTACCAACACGTTTTGAGTTTTACTGAAAACATAAACTCCATATGCCAGAGTGAAGAGCCCCATCGCGTTGAGCAATGTCTCCTGATAGCGTTTAGGGATCTTTCTGCCGAAAGCCAGACCGATCAGCCCGCCAATTAGAATCGCGCTGACATTAATAAAAGTTCCAACCATCTTGCGCGATTAACCTGCCTTCGTTTCAGCTTCTATTTCGAGCAGAAAAATCATCAGCGACAATCGGTTAAGGTATTGAGCGATCGCCTCATCCGTCGGCCCTTCAGCCTCATACAGCCTCAACACTTCGCGCTCAGCGCGCCGCGTAACTGCACGCGCCAAGTTTAACGCTCCTGAAAGCTGGTTTGAGCCCCCAAAAATAAACTTTCGGGGATTCCCAATTTTGGTTTTTAGCTCCGCGACTGTCGATTCTAACCAAGCCAACGCTTGCTGGATTGGCGATAGCACGCCAGGGCTTGAAAACGAAAACTGTTTCATGCCCGCTAGCTCAGACATAATCATCGATAAATCCTGTTGTGAACGCTCCAACAATTCTCTGCGCTCACGATGCTCGCAGAACGATTTGGCTAATGAGATGGCCGCACTGGCTTCATCAATCGCGCCGATTGCCTCAAAACGTTGTTCAGCCTTGCTGACGCCGGATCGACCAATCAGGTCTGTGAAACCAATCTGTTTTTCAGCCATCTTGCCTCCTAATTCCCAGGAGTGGCGCCATTTTCTGTCGGCTCGTTAGTGCCGGTCAGGATATACCATCGATTGACAGCGTTGAACCGATCAGCCGCCTGATAAATCGGCCCTATCTGCACATCAAGAATGGTATTGCGCACCCCATAATTGAAGATTGAATAAAACAGTGGCAGGGAAGGCAGTTCTTCCTGGAAGAGCACCTGGAAGTTGCGATAAAGCTTCGAACGCAGATCCATATCCATCGTCAAACGTGCCTGTTCAAGATACCCACTCGCGGTACGGTTATCCCATTGCGAATAGTTCTGACCAGCCTGCACCATTGCCTGCCCCCAAAATGGGTAAGGATCCGGATCCGGCGTGCCGCTCAGGTCAATATCCACCAAGGCTGCGTCAAAACTGTGTGCCTGTAAATCTGCGACCAGTTCCCCATAAGATTTGACCAACAGAGTGGTTCGAACGCCGATTGCGTCCCAATTCTGTTTTATCTGCTCCGCGATCGCCCGATGCTGCGGGTCATCCTGGACCAACAGAGTCAGGGTGACTTCAACGCCCTCCTCAGTCACCAAGCCCTCCCCAGACGCGGATGGCTTGATCCCCGTGGTAGCAATAATCTGTCTGGCCACTTCAGGATCAAACTGAGTTGAGGTTAACCCATTGTAATAAGCCCAACTTCCTGTCAAAATCGGGCCTTCGGCCAGAATCGCCTGCCCGTTCATCGCCTTATCCACCATGGTTTGTCGATTCAAAGCGAACATCAGCGACCGCCGCAGGTCTTTTATCTTCAGAAATGCTTTCGCGTCGTTGTTCAGGTTTAACAGCACCATGCTCAGCCTGGGCTCTCGAGACGAGTAAAGATTCATGTTTACATCTGTCAAAACCGTCGGAAGGATTTCCGGCGTAATTCCAGCCAACCCATCGACTTCACCCGCCTGAAATGCTGTATAGGCAGTAGCGACATCAGGGTAATAGATAAAGATAAAATCCTGAATAAAAGGCGCCCCATCAAAGTAGGAGTCATTAGCCTCCAACTCGACCCCAGAAATCAGCCCATCTTTATAAGTCAACTGTTTGAACTTATAGGGGCCCGTGCCGATCGGGGCAAGGTTAAATGGGTGATCAATTAACCCGTCCAGATCAAGATTTCCCAATAAATGAGCTGGCAGAATTCGAAAACTTAAATAGTCGAGGAAGGGCGAAAACGCTTCAGGCAGGCTGAACTCCACCAATTCGTCATTGAGCAGGTTAAAGTTTACTTCTGACCAAAACTGACGCAGATGCTCTGGAATGACCACGTTACCGCTTTTAAGCAACTGAACCGTATATGCGACATCATGCGCGGTGAAGGGCGTACCGTCATGCCAGAGGACATCAGTGCGCAGCGAGAAAGTGAAGCGCGTATTTTCATCAGACGAATTCCAACCGGTTGCCAGATCAGGCTGCGGCATGCCGGCCGAATCGAACTTGATCAAGCTGTTAAATAAAAGCCGGTTAATATCGCGGTCAGCCTGATTGTAATAATCCAGCATGGGGTTGAGGCGAAGAAACTTGCCAACCAAAGCCTCAGTATAGATACCCCCCGAAATCGGGCTGGGAGTGCTGGTGGGATTTGGACCGCTTATGCCCTCACGTTGCAGCAGCAAGATCACCCCAACGATCAGTCCTGTCAAAAAAATGATCAGCAATTGCCAGCGAAATTTCTTCATAGACAAAAAAAGACAACCCCCAAACCTGGCGAGCCGTCTTTATCCTCCATTTCGAATTGTTGAAACGCCGCGGTACTTCCGTCAGGCATTATTTAACAATCACGCCTACCAAAGCGAGCAGAATAAAAATGACGCTGAGAGCGATGGTGACATAAAACAACACCTTATCGATGCCTCGGCGCTGGGTATAAACGCCACCCGAATCGCCGCCAGTTAAGCCACCCAACCCAATACCTTTGCTCTGCAGCATGATGCTCGCAATCAAGGCGATTGAAACGATAATCAATGAAATATTTAAAGCAGTAGTCACTAAAACCTCCGAGTATAACGAAATGATTATACCCAAAAGGGGGTAAACGTCAACAGCTGTGAGGGGGTCAGCTGTTGTGAGGGGGTCAGCACATGGTATACACTTTTAGGAAAGTCATATGAGTTGTATCGGGATCGATGTCTGGAGTTATGGGGGATAAGATATCAAGACATCGAGGTGTATATTGATCAAAACTATAACCCACTTAGATTACCAGGAGTTGAGGCAGA
>JAAYCN010000090.1 GCA_012729755.1 Chloroflexota bacterium
GATGCATCTTGTCACTGCTTCTCCTGATTTAGATGCTAAAATCAGGTTCGTACCCCCTATCCTTCTGGATAATATCGCTGTCCAGCTCGGTGATTGGAGTGGTTACCATCTGCTGGCTTCTCACCCTGACTCCTCTCGCCACTCGCGCCGCCGTTGAAGAATTAATTGAGGATATCAAATCCAAAAACTTTGGAACTCCCTTTTCCATGAGAGAAATACGCAGTGCGCGTCGTTTAAATGTTGAGCCCAAAGTCGAAATCAACCCCAATAACGTGCGATTACGCTTTGTGACCTTCACCAAGTGGGGTGGTTTTGAAGAACAGATTGTCACCCTATCGCTGTCAGAACCATTCGAAATCATATATGCCAAACCCACACAGCTCCTTCCATACAGTTGCAATATCAATTTTTAGCGACAATCCAACGCGTTTAACCTTCCTTCTGAGGGAAGCCGACAAACGCGATGAGCCTGAAGGAAATTTGTTGCCAAAACATTAGCCAAACTGCTATAACATACCCACCCCAAAGGCTTCCACATGGGGGAAGCTGGCGAGCAAAGCGAGACTGAAGAGGGTGTTTTTTGTAAGAAACGACCTGTCCAAACTATTTACAGGTTTTACGAAAAATAAGTTGCGATTACCCTGCACATCGTACAACTTTTCATGTCAACTTTTCAAGCAAAAATCAAAGGCATCGTTTATAATTATTAGATATATTAAATTTTAAAACCGCAGGTGGTTGGACGTGGTAGAGATTGAAACTATCAATGAAATCCGACCTCTTTTGACAGGGGACTTTGAGGTTGGCGAGTTCGTGGCCCGTACCGAGGCCATCGCTCGCGCTTGGGAATGGGGGAAAAAGGTACACGGCAACCAACAGCGCCTCTCGGGTGAACCTTATTTCGAAACCCACTGCGGTTGGGTAGGTAGTTTCCTCGATAAACTCGTTAATAAGGAAGCCTGGACCATCGCTGGATTGCTTCACGACACTATCGAAGATCAAGGCGAAACTTTAGACGAAATCCGCGACCTCTTCCCCGGACCTCTTGGCGAAGAGGTCGCTCATATTATCGATGGGGTAACAAAAATGAGCAACCCGCGGGACGGCTCAACCCGTGAAATGGAAACACTGCGCAAGATTGCCATGTTCCGTGATCCAGCTGTATTCCTGGTGAAGCTGGCTGACAAGTCCCACAACCTCATGACCCTAAAATACATGCCGAGCGCCAAACAGTGGCAGAAAGCCACCGAGGCTATTCGCGCTTATGGCAAGCTCGCCGGCATTCTCAATTGTTATCGTTGGCGCAGGTGGATTGAGGATATGGCTTTTCCGTACGCTGACCCCGAAGCCTATAACAATGTCAAGGGCCTCATCGATACTGATCCGCGCTTGAATCTGGAGTTCATCCGTTATTATCTGGCTGAACTCGGTCAGCTCGTTGATCAGGAGGGCGTGGATGGCTCCGTCCACTTCACCGTCAATGGGTACTGGCAAGCCTGGGACAAGCTGCAGCGTATGGCGCGCCAACGACGTTCATCGCTCGAAAATTTTTCGGCGGTTAACGACATTGTCTCTTTTAGAATGCTGGTGAACGAGAACGACATTACTGCTTGTTACCGTCTTCTGGCGCGGGTCAATCGTTATTTCAGCAAGAACCTTGATCAAGATCGCTTTGATGACTATATCGCTTCGCCCCAAAATGGTTATCGTGCCTTGCAGGTAACGGCTTATCTGCCCGGCGCTGGCGCGATAGAAATAGCTATCACAACCAAAGAAATGGAAGGCGAGAACACCTGGGGTGTCGTGCACCGCATCAAAAATAAGCAGGATATCAGCATGTATTCCCCGGTTCAGATTCTCACCGCCTATGGAGGCACGCGCTTCCTGGCCGAAGGTGCGACCGTCTTAGATGGTGTCGCTGCCATCCAGGAGTTTTACCTCGACAAAATCAATAAAGTGCTCGTCAATGGCGAAGAACGTCACATCTACGACACCTTAAATCCAGGGGATGTCGTTGAGGTGGTCACTACCGGCACGCACATAATACCCTCTCCTGACTGGCTCAACCACTGCAATGTAACCACTGCCAGGCGGTTACGCAGTGTGCTGGCGACAGTAGGCCTTAAAGAAGCCAGCCGCCGCGGTCGCAAAATGATCCATCCCATATTGGCAGATCGAGGCATCATCGCGCTTGAAGATGTCAGTTCTCTGGATGCGAGTCGTGTCGAGGCTATGTTGGTCTTACTGGCTTGCGCTAATCTGGATGACCTTTATTCAGCGATTGGCGATCGGGCAATCTACTTGGACGAATTTACCGAAGCCCTCGACCTCGCAGGGATTTCACGCTCAGCCCTTAATTGGGTGACCGTTGAAGTGTCCGGGGCAAACACCTCAAATCGACCCGGCGTGCTTTCATATCTGGCCGGTTTAGTCTATGAAGCAGGAGCCAACATTCTGCGCACGGTGAGCACAACGTCCAAGGAAGGCGCATTCACACTGCGCATGGTGCTCGGTGAATTAAACGCAGAAAGCAAACAGAAAGTGATCGATCTCTTCAGTCAAAGCCGCTTCCCGCTCGAAAAAGTCGAAATTGTTTAACTTCACTCAAAAACGACAACTTATCCTTATGCTAAAATAAAGCCGATTACCACCGGTGCATCGGCCACGGTGTCAAAAATTTGCATAGCAGGAAATAATTTAATGTACACAAAACACGATTTTCGTGCCTTCACCATCTCGCTTTTCCTGGCTCTCTCAGGCTTATTATCTATATTGGCGCCTCAATTGGTCAGTGCCAATTCTCTTCAACCGCAAACCATTGCGCCGCCAGTCGGCCCCGCAGTGCAGGTTGCTACGCCTGATTTGAGCAATGCCAACGTTAAAGCCTACTATTTTTACTCAAACGAATGCGCCCACTGCATTGCAATCCTCGAAGAGGTTATCAATCCGCTTGTCGCCAAGCACCCTGGAAAACTGGATATCCGCCTGCTTGAGCTTGGGAATCCTGATTATTATCGTGCGCTGATAGCTGCTGAATCCCACTATGCGATAAAGCCCGAACAGCGCGGATTGCCAACGATGTTGATAGCTGACCGCATTTTAATCGGTGAGGATCAGAACCGAAGCGAGTTGCCAGGCCTAATCGAAAACGCGATCAGCGGAAACCCAATCGACTTTCCGACTGTTCCTGGGCTTGACCCCGCGACTCTGATTTCCGTAACGCCCCAGCCTAACCTGAGCGGCGTCGCGTGTTCTGCGGATAATCCCCAGACCTGTGATGTGGCCAACCCCATTCACTTGGCATATTTTTACAAAGTCGGCTGCAAAGAATGTAATCGGGCAGACGCTGACCTTAAATTTCTGCGCTCTGAACATCCAAACCTGATTATCCAGGAATTCAATATTCTCGAAGACGTCGACCTGGCTTTATGGATGGCCCGACGAGCTGGCCGTACTGACGAGAATAACATAACCGCTCCAGCGGTTTTCATCGGCGACAAAGCGTTCATAAGCGAGAAAGAAATCACCCCTGATGTGCTTACAGCCGAAATTGAACGCCTCTCAGCTACCGGCGCGCCTGCCTTTTGGGAAAACTATAATAAGGCTGAAGGCCTCGCTGCGTTGGCTGGGAAATTTAGAACGATTGAATGGCCCGGCATCATGGCTTCGGGGCTGATCGACGGATTGAACCCCTGCGCCTTCGCCACGATTATTTTTTTCATTTCCTACCTGACGCTTAGCGGGCGAAAAGGCAAAGAGATATTAATCACCGGCGCCGCTTTCACCGCCGGCATCTTCCTCGCATACTTTGTTATCGGCATCGCGCTGTACAAGGTAATGGATCTGATCAAAGACCAGCTTGCCATCGCCGGCAAGATCCTCTATGCCATAATCGCGCTTTTATGCCTCTACATGGCAATTATGAGCCTGCGTGATTATTTCAAAGTCAAACATGGCGACCTCAGCGATATGGAGATGAAACTTCCCGAGCCGCTGCGCAAGCGCATTAACGCCACGATCCGCGAAGGACAAAAAGCGACCAATTATTACATCGGTGCGTTTGTCACAGGCATTTTGATCTCGTTCATCGAACTGGCTTGCACAGGTCAAATATATTTCCCGGTTATTGTCGCCATGATGAGTGTTCCCGAACTCAAGACAAAAGCGGTCAGTTACCTCCTGCTTTACAATCTGATGTTCATCATCCCATTGGTTATAGTTTTCATCCTGGCGTATAACGGAACCACCTCGAAAGAACTCGGTAATTTCCTCAAAAAACATGCCGCGACCGTAAAAATCGGCATGGCTATCGTCTTCTTCGCTTTGGCAATCTGGTTGATCACCTCATTGTTCTAAAACAGGATGTGGAAAGACTTTCCTGCCATTCGCTTATGATCTAAAATAGTTCAGGCGCTCTCTCGCCAGGACTTGACCGTGTTCAAGGGGATACACTGCCCCAAATTGCCGCATGGCCAATGAAGCGCTGACATTCGCATAATAAGCTGCCTGTTTTAAATCGCTGGTTTCAACCAGTCCGGCAAGAAACCCGCCACAGCAGGCGTTGCCCGCGCCAGTGGCATCGATGATGTCCTTCTCCGGATACGGCGGAACGGTAAAATGTTTGCCTTGTTTGTCCATCACCAACACGCCTTGGCTGCCCATGCGCAGCAACAAATGATTAAACTTCTCTTGATAGCAAAAATCGATGATCCCTTCGAGCGTTTGTCTGCCTGTGAGATTGCGAATTTCAGCCAGATTTGGCGAAACGATATCAACTAAGCGAGCATATTCAATGAAAAGCTGGCGATTAGCAGGGTCATCAAAATGGTCGATCGGTTCCCAGAGAATCAGTTTCGCGCCGCGTTTTCTGAGAGATTCCGCCCAATCCGTGACATGGTCTTTTTTGCCATGCAAATACACCCCGTCCAACGCCGACCAGCCTCGCGGCAGGTCTGTTGGTGCGGGCAGCATGGCTTCCATCTCCTCAAAAGAAGTTTGAAAGGTCTCATAACGTGTACTATCGCTGCGGTACATTTGATTAAAATGCGGGGTATGCGCGAAACTCGTCGGAATTATCCCCTCAGGGGCAAATAATTCCTTTAAACTTCTTTCAAGCCGTAGCGGGAAATCCTCGCCGTGTTTGGCGAGCACGCCGACATCATCACACCATAGTCTCATCGCCATTCCACAGTGAATGCACCCGCCCCCCATTAAATCCCGCCTCACAGTACCATCGCGTTGATGAACATCATCTAAAATAACCGATCCGATTGAGATTAACATTTCCTATCTCCTCAACATCGCGACTCAGTGCGATGCAGCTTGTTGACGAGTTTGGCGGCGGTTGAAACAAAATGAATCAGAGGAGATGACTTTCGATTGTGAATTCTGGCCTCTCGAAGAGCCGCGCGCAAAGAATCAGCCGAGTCAAAATCAGGTATGGTCAGCCTTGTTCTTCCAAGCTCACTTTGACTA
>JAAYCN010000091.1 GCA_012729755.1 Chloroflexota bacterium
AAATTGGCTACAAAGTCGTTGAAGGCTTAATCGTCAGCGGCTACGAAGGCGCTATCTATCCTATCAACCCCAAAGATCCTGAGATCCTTGGCCGCAAAGCTTACGCTTCTGTCAAAGACGTACCATATGTCGTCGACGCCGCTGTAATCACGGTGCCGGCCAAGTTTGTTCATAATGTTGTGCGGGAATGCGGTGAAAAAGGCGTGAAGGGTGTGATTATCATCACATCTGGTTTCGGTGAGGTTGGTGACCACGAAACCGAAGATGCTATTGTTGCCACAGCCAAAGAATTTGGCATGCGCATTTTAGGCCCAAACATCATCGGTGTAATTTCCAACTCTGACAAAATGAACGCCTCATTCGCGCCGTTCCTGCCTTTTGCTGGCAAAGCCTCATTGGTCTCACAGTCTGGCGCGTTGTTGATCGCTCTTGATGCTGCTTCATACTCGCGTGGGGTCGGCTTTGACAAAATGGTCTCCATTGGCAATATGTCCGACATCGATTTCGCCGATCTAATCGCTTATTTGTCTGAAGACGATAACACATCCTGCATCACCTTCTATATCGAAGGTCTCAAGAACGGGCGTCGCTTTATGGAAGAAGCGCTCAAATGCGACAAACCAATCGTTGCTCTAAAGTCGGGTGTTTCAGCTCACGGCGCTGCCGCAGCCGCGTCTCATACCGGTTCACTGGCTGGCAGCTCCAAGATCTACGAAGCTGCGTTCAAGCAATGCGGCGTTTCTTCAGCCACTGACCTCAACGATCTTTTCGACCGCACCCAGGCGCTCTCACTGCAGCCCTCAATGAAAGGCGACAACATTCTCGTCATCACCAATGGTGGCGGTGTTGGCGTTCTGGCGACAGACGCAGCTGAGAAAGTCGGCTTGCCACTGCATTTTGCACCTCAGGATGTCCAGGAAGAACTTAAAAAGCACATGCCCGAATTCGGTTCCGCTAAGAATCCGGTTGACCTGACTGGTCAGGCAGGCAACGAGTGGTATTACAAAGCCACCAAGTTCGCTTTTGCCCACCCTTGGGTCGACGGTCTGACCGTCCTCTATTGCGAAACCGCTGTTACTGAACCGCAGGAAATCGCTGAACACTTGGTTCGCGCCATCAAGGAATCTGGTGTAACTGACAAACCGGTCACGATCAGCTTCGTAGGCGGCGAACGATGTGATAAGGCCATGTCCTGGTTAGTCAGTCAGGGAATCCCAGCTTATAACTCTCCTGACCTGTCAGTGAAAGCGCTCGCTGCTTTACGTGAACACCAGCGCATGTTGGAAGCCCGCGCTTCTTCAGCTTATGTCCCCGAAGGGATCGACACTGCGAAAGCCCGCCAGATCATCAGTGACGCCAGAGCGATTGGGCGCACTGCTTTGACTGAGATCGAAGCCAAGCGTGTCTTCAAAGCTTATGGTTTGCCCGTCACTGGCACCGAACTCGCCAGGAGCGAAGAGGAAGCTGTCAAGTTTGCTAACGAAATCGGTTATCCGGTTGTGATGAAGATCGTTTCCCCCGACATTCTTCACAAATCAGACGCTGGCGCTGTCAAGGTCAACATCAAAGATGAAAACATGGTTCGTGAAGCTTACAAGGTTATCCTTGAGAATTCGCTGAAATACAAGTCAGACGCTCACATTGATGGCGTCGCAGTTCAGGAAATGGCTCCCTGGGCGACTGAAGTGATTGTTGGCTCTGTCAATGATAAGACCTTTGGTCCAGCAATTATGTTCGGTTTGGGCGGCATCTTTGTGGAAGTTCTCAAGGATGTCACCTTCCGCGTTGCTCCAATTAATGTCGAAGAAGCCATGGTCATGCAGGATGAAATCAAGAGCGCCCCGATCCTGCGCGGCGTGCGCGGAGAATCCCCGCGTGACAAAGCTGCCTTGGCCAAAGTGCTGGCAAATTATGCTTACATGATTCATGATCTCGAAGACGAGATCGCAGAGTCAGACGCCAACCCTGTGATCGTTTATGAGGACGGCAAAGGCGTTAAGGTGGTTGATGCCCGTATCATTCTGACCAAAAAGTAATTTAGACAACCGGTTTACTGTTCAGAGCCACTGTTGGTACAATGACAGCGGCTCTTTATTTTTCAGGAGCGTCGAAAGAAAGTAAAAGGAAATTTTTGATGATGAAAAAAAGTTTTTTAATTGACATGGATGGCGTGCTTGTCCACGGCAAGAAACCCATTGAAGGCGCTAACAAATTTATCCAGGCCCTGAAAGATCAAAAGCGGAAGTTTCTGGTACTGACCAATAATCCGCTTTATACTAGGCGCGACCTGGCACATCGTCTTCAAGGCATGGACATACCAGTTAGCGAAGAACAGATATATACCTCGGCGAATGCGACTGCTGCCTTTCTCGATTGGCAGAAACCTAAGGGCACTGCATTTGTGATTGGAGAACTGGGGCTTAGCGAAGCGATCCATGCTATCGGCTATATTCAGACCTCTGAAAAACCCGATTACGTTGTGCTTGGTGAAACCTTTTCATACAATATGCAACAAATTACTACCGCGGTCCGCCTGATAAAAAGCGGTGCACGTTTCATCGCCACCAATCCCGACCCCACCGGCCCCTCCGAAAGCGGTGTCGTTCCAGCCGGCGGCGCGATGGCAGCATTGATCGAAAAAGCCAGCGGTGTGGCACCGCTGTTTATCGGCAAACCAAACGCGGTGATGATGCGCCTGGCGCTCAACGACATCGACGCACACTCCGAAGAGACAATCATGATCGGTGACCGCATGGATACTGATATTCTGGCTGGTACGCTTTCCGGAATGGAGACAATTCTGGTGCTTTCAGGCGTCACTGATCAAACGATGATTGAGCGTTTTCCATACCGTCCAACCTACGTGCGCGAATCAATTGCCCAAGTCAAGCCGGAAGATTTCGACACCAGAGCAAAGGCTTAAGCTTGAAAAAACTGTTCAACCGTCGGGATTTCATCAAATACGGCTTAATAAGCCTCGGAGCTGGCGCGCTTCTCCCGCGCGCCGA
>JAAYCN010000008.1 GCA_012729755.1 Chloroflexota bacterium
GGACGGATCAGACCAAGGCTTTCGTAGTGACGAAGCGCTTTGATGGTCATTCCTGTTGATTTGGAGAACTCGCCTATCTTGAGCATTATTAATCCTTTTCTTCTTTTTGCTGCAGCAACGATAGTGTAACACCTGCCCCAAGGGGAGAGTCAAGGACAATTTGGCAGATTTTCGGAATATGCGCAGAAGCGGCTGTATCAATACCAATTGTTTATTAGAAGAATCCGCACCCTGGAAAATGATGGATCTGCAAGATTGTACTTAAGTGGAAATAGTCTTCGCGCTCGACGCGCTGCTCAAATTCCTCGAACGCAAAACCAAAATCCCCGGCATGGACATCGAGGTCTGATCAGTCTTCTCAATATATGAGCAACCCGTTCATTATCCCTCAACGCCCACGCCGCATTGGTATAATAATCGCGTTCTATGAATCAAATGCAAGAGCCAATAATTGTCAGCGACCCGTTATCTTTGCACCGTGCCGTACAGAACCTTTCCCAACAGCCAGCCATCGCCATTGATACTGAATCCAATAGCCTGCATGCCTATCACGAACAGGTTTGCCTGATTCAGATCTCAACTTCTGAGGAGGACTACCTGATCGACCCCCTGGCCCTCAAAGACCTCTCAGGATTGAAGCCCGTGCTCGCTGACTCTGCCATCCAGAAGATTTTCCATGCCGGTGATTATGATATCGCCTGCCTGAAACGTGATTTCAACTTCAGCTTTGTCAACCTTTTCGACACCATGCTCGCCGCTACAGCGTTAGCTGAGCCCAATCTCGGCTTAAGTGGGCTGGTCGAGAAATATCTCCATGTAACCCTCGAAAAGAAATTTCAGCGCGCCGATTGGGGCGCCCGGCCTCTTAAGCCAGAGATGCTCGCCTACGCCCAGGCAGATTCCCATTATCTGATTGCTCTGCGCGACGCGCTGGTGCCTTTGCTGAAGGAAAAAGATCGCCTCAGCATCCTGCTCGAGGATTCAGAAGCGCTCGGCCTGCTTACACCTGCCATGAAAAATCACGAGGAGAATCTCTGGCGAATCAAAGGCGTCATCAACCTCAAGCCGCGAACGCTCAGCCTCCTTCAGGCGCTCAACCACACGCGTGAGTTATTGGCCAGCGCCGCCAACCTGCCAATCTTCAAAATAATTTCAGATCAGGCCTTAATCGAGATCGCCCAGACCGAACCCAAATTTATCGAGGAACTCAGTTTGTTGCCTTCCCTCAGCCGCGGGCAGGTGCGTCGCTTTGGCCAAAAAATCATGACAACGGTCGATCACTGGCGTGAGAAGCCCGCCGAGATCCACCGCCCGCGCAATGGCCGCCTCTCAGCGGAACAAATTGAAAGACACGAGAGGCTGAGTGAATGGCGCAAACTTCAGGGGATCGCCGAAGGAGTTCCCTCAAACGTGATTATGCCCAAAGAACTGCTCGACAGCCTGACCAGCCATCCCGCGAACAGCCTGGGAGAGTTAAAGCAGCTAATGAATCTGACTCCCACGCGCTTTGAACGCTATGGGCGGCAAATCCTAACCATTCTCAAGGAGGAAAATCAATGAAACTAACCACCCTCGGCGGAACGCAGACCGTCACCGGATCGATGCACTTGCTCGAACACCTCGGCCACACTCTCCTGATCGACTGCGGTCTCTACCAGGGCAAGCGCGAGGAGTCATACCGCGTCAACCTGAACTTCCCCTTTGACCCCAGAAAAATTGATGCCATGGTGCTCACCCATGCCCATATTGACCATAGCGGCAATATTCCCAACCTGGTCAAACAGGGTTTCGCGGGCAGAATCTACTGCACCTACGCCACCATGGATCTGGCGACAATCATGCTGCTCGACTCCGGTCACATTCAGGAGAAAGATGTTGAATTCGTCAACAAAAAACGCCGCAGCAGAGGTGAGCCCCTTATTGAACCGATCTACACCCAAAAAGACGCCGTCGAAGCTGAAGACTCCTTTAAACCGGTCTGGTACGACGCCCGGTTCGAACCCATCCCCGGTGTCTTCGTGACTCTTTTCGACGCCGGCCACATCCTTGGCTCAGCAGGCGTTCAAATAGATTATCAGGAAGGTAACCAATCTCGCCGGTTGTGGTTCTCAGGCGATATCGGCCGTCGTGACGCGCCCATCCTGCGCGACCCCGTCTTGCCTTCTGGCGTTGACACCCTGGTCATGGAATGTACCTACGGCGATGTCGATCATCTTAGCCTCGAATCAGCCTATGACAAACTGGTCGAGACAATTAATCGCACCTGCCGCCGCAAGGGCAAGATAATTATTCCCGCCTTCGCTGTTGGCCGCTCACAAAATCTTGCCTACTTGCTCAGTGATGCCATTGAGAAAGGCGACATTCCAGATATCCCCGTTGTCGTCGACAGCCCGCTGGCGGTTAACGCGTCAATGGTCTACCGCAAGCACCCAGAGTGCTTCGACGATGAGACCTGGCAGTTCATCGCTGAGCACCGCATGAAAGGGCTCGATTTTGATTATGTGGCATTCACAGCCAGCGTGGACGAAAGCAAAGCCCTCAACGAATGGAACGAGCCTATCATCATTATTTCCGCCTCGGGCATGGCTGAAAGCGGCCGCATCCTGCACCATCTTAAGAACAACATCGAAGATGGCCGCAATACCATCTTAGTTATTTCATGGATGTCGCCCGACACGCTCGGCCGCCGCCTTGCCGAAGGACAGAACAAGGTGCGCATTTTCGGTGAGGAATATTTTCGTAAAGCCGAGGTGGTCACAATCAACGGCCTTTCAGCCCATGCCGGTCAGGACATGCTGCTCGAATATGCCCTGGCTTCTAAAGACACTTTAAAAAAGTTGATCCTTGTGCATGGTGAAGAGGAATCGGCGTCTGCGTTCATGGCTAAAATCCGTGAGACGCGCAGCCTGCCCGAACCGGAATATGCTGTGCCGGGTCAGACCTTCGAGCTCTGATTTCTCAGGTATAATCAGCAAACCATCCCGGAGAGATGCCAGAGTGGTTGATTGGGACGGTCTCGAAAACCGTTATGGTGCTTGTCGCCATCGTGGGTTCGAACCCCACTCTCTCCGCCACGAAAAGCGCCGCTGAAAATTCAGCGGCGCTTCGATTCACGGGCTTATTGACTCACCATTTAATCAAACCCAGCCCGTTCAACAACACAAGCAATATCAGGACCGGTGCCACATATCGCACAATCTGGTAATAAGCTTTAATCGCCTTTTCGTTTTTAAGGACACCATGATTGCTCAGGCTGTCCCGCACCTTGGGATAACCCCAGACCCAACCTGCAAAGACCGCCAGGAAGAACCCGCCAATTGGCAGCAGCAGGCTGGATGAGATGAAATCATACAGGTCAAAGAAAGTTTTACCAGCGATTTTCACATCCGCCAGCAAACTATTAGAGAGAGCGGCTGTCGCTCCAAAAGCAGCGAGCAGCACGAAGGTCAGAATAGTTGCCTGGGTACGGTTGAGCTTTGTTCGCTCAGCCAGGTAAGAAACCGGTACCTCCATCAGTGAAAGCATCGCTCCCGTTGCGGCAATCGCGGCCAAAATAGAGAATAAAATCATAAAGAACTGCCCAAAAGGCATCGAGGCAAAAACCGCCGGCAGTGTAATGAACAACAACGAAGGCCCGGAATCTGGTTTAAAACCGAACGCGAATACCGCGGGGAAAATCGCCAGGCCAGCGAGAATCGAAACACTCAGATCAGACAGCATAACCTTCAAAGCTGAGCCAGGAATATCTTGATCATCGCCGTAATAAGAACCATAGGTGGTCATCGTGCCCATGCCAACTGAGAGCTTAAAGAAAGCCAGACCCATCGCCGCCAGAAATACCCCCGGGGTAATGCGTGAAAAGTCGGGCTTGAAGAGGAACTCAACTCCATCTATCGCGCCCGGCAGGGTCAGGCTGCGAACGCATACGATCACCAGGATGACAAACAAAGCCGGCATCAGGCGTTTGGTCATCCTCTCAATCCCCTTGGAAACTCCCAAAATGATAATCAGGCTGATCCAAGCCAGTACAATCCATTGCCACATCAGCGACTCGCCCGGGCTGGTTATCAGCTTGCCAAATACCGCTGAGGTTGCCTCCGGATCGGTCGAGAGAATATTCCCGCCAATCGCCTTGGCCACATAGGCGAACACCCAACCCGCCACTTCCGTATAAAAAGCCAGAATCAAGAACGCGGCCAAAACACCTGACGCGCCAATCAACCACCATGGCTGACTCTTCTTCGGAGAAAGACGTTGATAAGTCGTAATAGCGTTCGCTCGCGCAGTTCTGCCTAACATCAGCTCCGTAATCATCACCGGCACGCTGACCAAAAGCGTGCAAATCAGGTAAATGATAATGAACGCTGCGCCGCCATTAGTGCCAGTCATTGATGGGAACTTCCATATGTTTCCCAGCCCGACCGCTGAACCAAGCGTAGCGGCAATAACGCCTAACTTACTGGTAAATGAATCTCGCTTGGTGGGGGGTGTGCCTGCCTGAGCAGGTATTTCATGGGGGGTACTGCTTTCGATTTCACTCATTTCAATTACTCCTGATAATTTGGTAATAAAAATAATACCTGAGTTAACAGCATAAAAATAAAAAGTGGATTGGGTGAGTCAAACCGCTTTAGATGGGGAAATTTCGCTAATTATACGTGCTTTTGCAGGCTTGTAAAGACTAAATCACTCGATTGTTGTGAGGAGGCCAGCACATGGTATACACTTTTTAGACAGGTCATATGAGTTGTATCGGGATCGATGTCTGGAGTTATGGGGGATAAGATATCAAGACATTGAGGTGTATATTGATCAAAACTATAA
>JAAYCN010000092.1 GCA_012729755.1 Chloroflexota bacterium
ACATCTTCCTGCAAAATAGTTTATGGATGCTTTTCAAAAGTATATCACTACGAACAAACAACCTCATCAATAGAGGCATCATTTTCTTTTCTGTTCAGGTTATATCCTAAACCCACATCCCTTGCCCTGCCTGTCAGTTCATGGTCATCGCATCTAAATAAGCGCTTTAGCTAAAAAACGTCTTATTCAATTAAAACCCATGTTTATTTCTGAGTTTTTAATCCGATAGGCATCTAAACGACCTGTTTTGTCATGCCTCGCCCATCTTTGAGGTAATAGCTCCACGAGGCGAGTCTGAAGAGGGTATTTCAGTGTTTGCTAAACCTCGCATTGTCCTGCCTGCTTTAGTGCTTCTCCCGATTTCGCTCCTTCGAAGCTTCTCCACCACCCCACCGGGAGGCCTTAAGGAGGCGGCACACCCTCTCCTCCGTCCAAACAAAAACCACCAACAAGCCAAGGCTCTCTCATCCGGCCTCAGCGTGAGAAACCGCCGGTTACCCGATCCAGATCGGGTTTGACACCAAAGCCGGCAAGGCCGGCAAAATGCCCTGAAAGGACTGCCACAGCTCCAACCGCACATACCCACGCTCAGTCACCGCGAAGCGGCCGCTGAAACCGCCGTCCGTTGGCGCCTCGAACACCTCCCGGCTGCCCGATGGTGAGATCAGTTTGACCACATCCCCTTTGACCAGACCAGTCAGCAGCACCTCGAGCTCCAAACCTTCCCGCCAGCCCGTCGTCCCGCCCATCAAAACATTGCCTATGCGCATATCCAACGCCGCCGAGTTAGGCTGGAAGCAGATAAACGAGCGTCCCCGCCTTACCGCCTCCAGAATGTCGCTCTGCCCAGCCGACTCCGCGTACACCCCCATGCACGGCCCCGCCAGCATCTGCGCAAAGCGGTCAGCGTGATAGTCGCTGCCCCCCACAGCCGGCACCTTCATGCCGGCTTTCAGCATCTCATCCCACATGCCGATCCCGCGCAGATTGCTCATCCTCATCGGCCCATTCCACACTTCCACCGCGTCAAAAGGCAGCGTTCGAAAATCATAGCGGAACGGCACTGATTCATCCTGAATGTGGTTCAGCACGATCGTTGCCCCGCGCTCACGCGCGCTGGCAAATTTCTCAAGGACTCCCGCGGGTTCGTTGGCAAAGAACCTGCCGTCATACGGCAGGTCAACGCCCAAAAAGTTGGCGTGCCCTCCATATTGCGTCCACTCCACCCCCGGGATGAGCGTCAGCCCTTCCACAGCTGGCATCGCCGCCTTGCTCGCCGGCTGGTTATGATCGGTAATCGCCAAAAAGTCCAGGCCGTGCGCGCGGGCGTGTCGCGCCAATCCTTCAAGAGTCAAAATCCCATCCGAAGCCACCGTATGCGTATGCGGGTCGCCAAACAACAGCCGCCGGTGCTTCATCTCAAACCGCACACGGTAGCTCACCTCCACCCCTTCCGCTGCCACGCGATAGACCCCCGCGATAATCTGCCAGGTGCCCGGCGTAAGCGCCACCGCCCGATAGCCAGGCGTCGCTACGGTCTCCGAGATAAATATCTCGTTTTTGTCCGAACCGCTCGTGCCGATCTGTTCGCCGCGCGGCCCCAGCAAGCCCAGGTCGATCGTGTTCAGACGCCGCCGTGAGGTAAACTGCCCGCTTTCCATATCCAAAGTCTCACCGGAATGCGAAGCGTACGCATACGAGATTGTCATGCGCTCCACACCCTCAGGCACCTCAAACGGGATCGTCAGGTACAGCAGGTGTTCTTCCGCGCTGAAGCGGCGCCTGATCTCCAGCGTCCGATCAGGCTGTCGGGGTTCGCAAAAGTTCATCATACGCCAGATAGTCTGCTTTCAGGTTCCGGCAGGATCTTTCTCAGCCACACCGCGATATGCTTATTCCAATACGGCCAGGTATGCCCGCCTGGGTGTTCCTCATAATCCACCGGCACGCCGGCCTGCTTCAGCCCGTTCGCGAAGTACCGGCTCATGTCAAGCAGGTCGTCCTCAGTGCCACAGCTGAGATACAAACGCGGGTAGCGCGCCGGGTCAGCGGCAATCATTTTCAGCCAGGTCACCGGGTCGTTAGTCGAGCCGGCCACCTTCGCCAGCCCGCCAAAAACCAGGTCAAACTCGTGCATCAGTTGGGGGTCAAAAGCCTTATCCGGCGGGATCATCGCCGGGTCAACCACCAACAGCCCCGAAAGCGACAGCGCCGCCGCATATCGCTCCGGCTTCAGACAAGCCGCCTTGAACGCGCCATAGCCGCCCATCGAAAGGCCAGCGATGAAGGTCTTCTCGCGCGCCGTGGTCAGCCGCAGCAGCTGATGAAGGTAGGCAGGTAATTCCTCGGTAACATAGCTGAAATAGCGCTGCCCGTTATCCATATCCGCGTACAGACTGCGCCCCGCGCTGGGCATCACCACCACCAGTCCATAGTCACGCGCCAGATCCTCAATCACGCTGTAGCGCGTCCACGCGCTGGCATCGTCCGAAAGGCCATGCAGGAGGTACAGCGTCGGCGAGTCCTCCAGCGCCTTGCCTTTCAGCGCCGCCGGTTCAGGCAGAATCAGGTTAAGCGGCAAGTTCATGCCGACAGTTTCAGGCTCGTGGTCAATTCTCAATAAAGCCATCAGGACACCTCACTTTCTTGTCTTTCAGATGAAACGTTCTCGCCTTTTCGTGGTGAGAAGCGCAAAAAAACCGAGAAAATCAACGCGATGATCATCAGCGCCATCGGGAAGATTGTCAGCAAGAATTTCGCTGCCATACCCGGCTGGGGGCCCGGGTTGTCCCCGCTTTCGAAGGCAAACAAATTGAACAACAGCATGAATCCCACCCCTTTAAAAAGCTCCGAAAGGCGGTTCATGAAGCCCAGCGCGTTGCTGATGATGCCCTCACGGTGCACCTTGTTGCGCTCATAATCCTCATCCATAATGCGCGCCTGCACCAGGTCCATCGTCGTGATCACCCCCGCGAAGCCGAACCCGACTAAAATCGCCGCCAATAGCGCCGGCACGAACGAACTGGCAAAAAACATCGGCACGTACGCCACCGCCAGAGTGAGCATCGCCGCCCGCCAGACCTTCATCAGGTCAAAACGCCTCACGAAATAAGCCCACATCGCCACCGCGCCGATCGCCACCAACAGCACCGTCGCGAACATAATCGTCGTCTGCAGGTCCGAAATGCCCAGCGTATACTTCGCGTAAAACGGCATCCCCGCCATCACCAGGCTCATCGCCCCGCTGTAAAAAGCGTTGGTAAAGCCCGCGATCCAGAATTTGGGGTTGCTGACCAGGTTTTTAAGCGAACTCCACAAAACCGGCTTGGGTTCTTCGAGGCGCTCCAGATGCTCCTGCGAGGTCAGCGACATATACATGATCACCGCCCCGCCGATCAGCCCATAAACCAGCGCCGTCATGCCGAAGCCGATCTTGCCCGCCACCACCGGCGTCAGCGCAATGCTGATAATCATCGCCACCAGCTGAAAAGCCTGACGCATGGCGTTCGCCTTCGCACGCGAGGCGTCATCCGGAAAGAGCTCCGGGAAGAGCGCCCCATAATTGGCATTGATCAGCGAGTCCACCGTGCCGGTAAAGACGTAAAACAGCGCCGCCCAGGCCAACAGAGAATTGCCCGCCAGAAAACCGGGCGTCGCGAAGAAGGCGATCAGCCCCAACACCAACAGCGGCGTTCCGATCACCAGCCACGGCCGCCGCCTGCCCCACTTCGAGCGCGTGCGGTCCGAAAGATAGCCATAGATCGGGTTGTCGATCATATCGATAATCGTATAGAAGATCAACACCAGCCCCCACTGGTTGGTCGGCACGCCCATCTTGTCGACGTAATACGCCGCCGCGTAAGTCTTCAGCAGGTTGATCGGGATCGACGTGCCAAACATGCCCACCGCGTAGTTGAAAGTCTTCGCGCGGTTCGCCCGCTCAGCCTGAGCCGTGTCTTTGGAGAGATTAAGGTCATCAATGGTAGTCAAAGTCAGCCCTCCGGTGAAATATGATCATGGATGGAATAATTATAACTTGACCAAAGAGCCAATTTTTTATCCTGGGAATGGGCTTCCCTCGCCATTAGTAGAAGTTCGTTCACACGCCGAGAAATGTCATAAACCGCCCGAATGCATTCCAACCTTCGTTACATACCTGAGTAGATATCAGTCCCCGTTATAATTCAGATACAGATCCCATACTCACCTTCATGTTTGCCATTAATTGTTCAAGAGGTTATCATGAGTGAACCACAAGATGTAATCCGCTACTATGCTCATTCAACAAACAGCAATTCTTCTGATTGGCAACTTCTAAAGGACCATCTTCATAACACTGCTTCAATTGCCTCTCATTTTGCCATGAAATTGGGCCTTGAAAACATTGCATACACGGCAGGATTCCTGCATGATCTGGGCAAATATTCCTCAGCCTTTCAATCTCGAATCAGAGGATTCGGTCCGCCAACAGATCATTCGACAGCAGGTGCCCAGGAAATCATTAAATTGACTGCGGGGACACCTGAACAACTTATTGCGAAACTAATCGCTTTTTGCATCGCCGGCCATCACACAGGTCTGCCAGATTTTGGCACAATTGTCGACCTCCCCTCAGATTCCACCCTTCTCGCTCGCCTCAAACGCGAACTCGAGCCATATTCCAATTATAAAAGCGAGCTCGATCTGGCTGGCTTACCTATCTTAAAACTACCCTGTCTGCACAAGACAACATCATCTGGCTTACTAAGTGTAAGCTTTCTTGTCCGTATGCTATATTCCACACTGGTTGACGCGGATTACCTCGAAACAGAAGCCTTCGTAGCCGGCCAGAAGGCACGAGGTAATCATCCCACATTAACCACCTTAAACGATACTCTTTGTCACCATTTAGGTTCAACGCCATTTACGCCCTCACCTCTAAACAATCGACGTAATCAAATTCTAAAGGAATGCCTCAGTCATGCCAACGCCCCCTCCGGGCTTTTCAGTTTGACCGTTCCAACCGGCGGTGGGAAAACGCTCTCTTCCTTGAGCTTCGCCTTATCTCACGCCATCCGAAATAACCTCGATCGCATCATTTATGTCATCCCTTTCACCACCATTATTGAACAAAACGCTGGCGTCTTCAAAAAAATACTTGGCCAGAAAGCCATCCTCGAACATCACAGCAACTTTGATTGGGATTCACTGAACCACTTGCCCAACTCTGATGATCCCGATGAATCAGTCGCTGAAAAACTGAAACTTGCCTCCGAAAACTGGGATATTCCCATCACAGTCACCACGAATGTTCAATTCTTCGAATCAATATACAACAACAGGTCCTCGCGATGTCGAAAAATTCATAATATAGCTAAGAGCGTGATCATTTTTGATGAAGTCCAGGCCCTTCCTCGAGAGTTCATTCAACCATGCATGCTGTCCATCTGCGAATTAGTTCGCAACTATGGTTCCACAGCCGTGCTTTGCACGGCCACTCAACCCGAGCTCCAACGTTTCTTTCCGCCCGATCAGACAATAACTGAGATTATCTCCAATCCATCAGTTCTCTATGACGAGTTTAAACGGATTCGTTTGATCAATTTAAACAGCCAGACTGATCAGGAAGTAATTGATCGTATTGAATCCTACAATCAGGCGCTCTGCGTGGTTAATACGCGCCGTCATGCCAACCAGCTTTTCTCAATGTTAACCATGCCCGGTGGTCATCACCTGTCAACCCTGATGTATCCCAACCACCGCAAGCGCGTTATTAATCAGATTCGTAGCTCCCTTTCTTCGAACGAACCGTGTAGGCTTATCTCCACTCAACTGATTGAAGCAGGTGTTGATCTTGATTTCCCGGTTGGCTTCCGCGCTCTGGCTGGTTTGGATTCTATAATTCAAACCGGTGGGAGAGTCAACCGCAACCGTAAAGCTGAGTTGGCTGATCTCTTCGTATTCGAGCCAATAACACCTGCTATTAAAAAATTGCCCGGCTATATTGCTCAAACTGCTGATGTCACAAATCAGGTCCTCAGAAAGTGGCAGGGTCGCGACCCAATCAGTCTTGAGGCAATCAAGCGCTACTATCAGACTCTCTATTCACTTCAAAACCCCCTCTCCGCCTTTGATACCCATGGGATAGTAGGTTGTTTTGAAAAAATTAACAGCCGTGAGCCCAATTTTGACTTTGCAACAGCAGCTGATCGCTTTAAACTTATTGGTGATGATACAATTCCAATCATCATTCCGCTTGAAGATCCCGCGAGACAGATCTTGCATGCGCTTAGATATGCCCAACACCCAGGAGAATTACTACGGCGTATCCAGAATTATTCCGTCAACGTTTATCGGCACGAATTTCAACAGTTGTTCGCATCCGGAAAAATAGAGATGATCCAAGACCAATTCCCAGTCTTATTAAACCCAGAGGAGGATTATGACGAACATTTAGGCTTACTGCTTTCATCAGTTAGTAGCGGAGATGCTCTCTTCTACGATCTATAAAAGGAGGTACCCATGGGGTTTGGCATAGCCATTCGAGTCAAAGGCCAATATGCCCTTTTTACCCGACCTGAAATGAAAGTCGAACGTGTTAGTTACGATGTGCCCACGCCTTCCGCAGCCAGAGGCATTATCGAGGCAATCTATTGGAAGCCCGCGATTGCTTGGAAAATCGACAAAATTCACGTTTTGAACCCTATTAATTTCACCAATATTCGCCGAAATGAAATAAGCGAAAAAATCTCAACTGACACAGCGAAATCGATTATGCGCGGCAACACAGATCGCCAGCTCTATGTTGACGTCTTGTCTTCTAGACAGCAGAGAGCTTCAATGGTGCTTACCAATGTCGATTATATTTTTGAAGCTCACTTCAGTCACGATCCTGCCAACGCTGAATCGGATGACACCCCAGAAAAACACTATAACATCGTCCTCCGCCGCTTGCGGTCCGGGCAATACTACCACCAGCCATGTCTCGGCACTCGCGAATTTCCTGCCGAGGTATCCTTACACGAAGGTCCTTTGCCGCCAAGTTACCATCAAGGTGCTCAAGACCTCGGTTGGATGCTTTATGACATGGATTTTTCCGACCCCAAAGATATCAAGCCTGTCTTTTTCAAAGCCGTCATGATCAACGGTACGATTGATCTTCAAAACATTCAAAAGGCGGTCTGAGATGGTTCTCCAGGATCTTGCAGAACACTATAATGTCCTTTTACAGGACGAGCATACCCCAATCGCCAAACCCGGGTATAGCCCTGTAAATATCAATTTTCTTATTAACCTCTCATCGTCAGGCGAACTGCTTGATCTGATCAAAGTGCTTGATAGACAAGTCTCCGGCAAGAAAATAATCGAAAGGCCGCGCCGTATTCTTCTACCTGAAGCCACTATACGAGCAGGAATAAAGCCTAAACCTAATTTGTTATGGGATAACACAACTTACATCTTTGGTTTAGAAGAATCTGATAAAGGTGGCGATTATTCCCGGGTGCGCTTCACAGCCTTTCGGGAGCATAATCTCAAGTTTCTCAAACCCATTGATTGTCCCGAAGCTCGAGCTCTCGAGGCGTTTCTTCGCCGCTATTCCGCGGCCGACTTTCTCACTTTGCCCCCAGTCCGTGAGAAACTGGAAGACCTCTCTAAAGCAACCGGATTTCTCACTTTTCAATTCGATGACTCACAGCAATTGATCAGCGACGCCCCCGCGATCGTTCACGCTCTTCAGCAAAATAGAACCTCTTCTGCCGCCTCCAAAGTCATTGGTCAATGCTTAATTACTGGCAATCTCGAGCCAATCGCTGTTCTTCATCCAAACATCCAGGGCGTTAAAGATGTTAATTCGACAGGAGGTTCAATTGTCAGTTTTAACGAGCGGGCTTACGAATCCTACGGAAAAGTTAATGGCCAGGGCTTAAATGCTCCGGTAAGTGAGGCAGGTGCCTTTGCTTACACCACTGCTCTCAATTACTTACTTTCGCGGGAGAATCCATTTAAAAAATTTCAGCTGGGTGGCGCTACCGTCGTATATTGGGCTGAGAGCGCCTCACCTGTCTTTGCCAATGTTTTCCAACAGCTTTTTGATCCTCAGCTTTCAGAAGACACCCCTCAAAGCGCCCAATCAGCTCAACCTGACCGGGACATGCAGCAGATTCTCCAATCCATCGCTTCAAAAATTAGTCAGGGATTGCCCGTTGACCTTTCGGCAGTGCTCAAAAACCAGGATCCAACCACCAAATTCCATGTCTTGGGTCTTTCGCCAAATTCGGCACGCATTTCAATCCGCTTTTACGAAACCGCTCCTTTTGAGAGCCTCATCGCGCGGATCCTCCAACACCATGCCGATATCAACATGGGCCAGACCTTCCCATGGTCTGTTTGGCGCATCCTCAACGAGACAGTCTCACCCAAATCGTCCGATAAAGAGCCAGCTCCCTTGCTCGGTGGTGCTGTGCTCCGCTCAATTCTCACCGGTCAGCCCTATCCTGCTGCGCTCTACCATACTATTCTCAATCGCGTCCGTATCGATAACGACGACCAAAAAACCAATTTTCGCAAGATAAGTCCGCTTCGGGCTGGCCTTATTAAAGGCTGTCTGATCCGCAACGCCCGTCATCAACGCCACAATAAATACTCGGAGGTCCTCACCATGTCCCTCAACCCCACATCAACCAATCAACCCTATTTACTCGGCCGTCTTTTTGCGATACTTGAGAAAGCCCAGGTCGACGCGGTTAATCCTGGTGCGACTATTAAAGATCGCTATTTTACTTCGGCTTGTGCCAATCCTGCCTCTACTTTTCCGGTTTTGCTCCGTCTCTCACAGCACCATATTGCCAAATCACAATGGGGTTGGAAGACTGAGCGCGGCATTGGTGAAGTGATGGAGCTGCTCGATATTGACAACCATCCTTTCCCCCGTCGTCTCAACCTTGAAGATCAGGGCCTCTTTATCCTCGGTTACTACCATCAGCGTACAGACATCTATACAGCCAGAACCACAGAGGCCTCCCAAACGCCCTTATCCGAGTCCCAGTTATCTCAGAACTCACTATTTGAGCCTGAGTTAGGTTCTTAATTTATTGACATAAACCCTATAGGAGAATCATGAACACAAACACCCCTCTCAACAATCGTTATGATTTTGTTTTGCTTTATGATGTCGAAAACGGTAATCCCAACGGAGATCCCGACGCAGGAAATCTGCCCAGAATCGATCCGGAAACAGGCTTTGGAATAGTCACCGACGTCTGCCTTAAACGTAAGATCCGCAACTACATCGAAGCAGTAAAAGAAAACCAAACCGGATATCGCATCTACGTCACCGAAGGTATACCGCTGAACGCGCAGCATAAATTAGCCTATATCGGAACTGGCACACCCCTACCTGAAAAATCAAAAACTGTTCCTCAGGACGTCCTCCTCAAAGTCCGTAAATGGATGTGCGATAACTTCTATGATATTCGTACCTTTGGCGCTGTCATGACCACAGGAGTGAATTGTGGCCAGGTGCGCGGCCCCGTTCAAATGACTTTCTCTCGCAGTATCGACCCCATCATGCAGCAGGAAGTAACCATCACCAGAGTTACCGTCACACAGGAAGGCGCTGACAAGACAACCGAAATGGGTCGCAAACATATCGTTCCTTACGGTCTCTATCGGGCAGAGGGCTTCGTCTCTGCTAACTTGGCCAACCACCCAACTAAGGGAACCGGCTTTTCCGAAGAAGACTTAGAGCTCTTCTGGCAGGCGCTCGAACATATGTTTGAGTTTGACCGTTCCGCTTCTCACGGAAAGATGTCCTCACGCAAACTCTTCGTCTTTAAGCATGACTCCCAGCTCGGCAACGCCCCCGCCCATCAACTTTTCAACTTGGTGACCGTCAATAAACAAAACCCTGCCGTCTTGCCTCGTGCCTTCTCAGACTACCAGGTAGAACTCGATACCGCCAACTTACCCACGGGAGTCACCATAATTGAACGGCTCTGAATAAATGTTAGAAACTGACAACCTCCTGCCGCTTTCGGGAATTCAACACTTCCTTTTTTGCAGGCGTCAATGGGCGCTCATTGAGATCGAGCGAGTCTGGCAGGACAATTTCCTGACCATAGAAGGGACACAATTACACCAGAAGGTTGATGACCCTTTCTTTACCGAAGTGAGATCAGGCGTGATTACCGCTCGGTCTGTGCCCATCAGATCCTCTGCGTTAGGATTGATCGGTGTTTGTGATCTTGTCGAATTCACCCCCTCGCCCAATGGCATATACCTTCCAGGTCGTTCAGTTGCTTACACCCCCATGATTGTTGAATATAAACGCGGTCAACCCAAAAAAGGCGCGTTCGATGAAGCCCAACTGTGTGCCCAGGCAATGTGTTTAGAAGAAATGCTCTCGACCACAATCGTATCCAGCTGCCTGTACTATGGTGAAATCCGCAGGCGTGAATCTATATCTTTTACACAGGAGTTAAGGTCTCTGGTACAGCAGGCGTCGCTTGAGATGCATCAATATTTTAAGCGGCAATACATCCCAAAAGTTAAACCTCACCAGGGATGTAGCGCTTGCTCAATAAACAGCGTTTGTCTGCCAAAAATACAAGGTAACAATAGGAAAGTATCAGATTTTATCACCAGTTGCCTCTCAATGGGGGATGAATGAAGACCTTAGGCAATGTACTTTACATCACTAGCCCTGAAGCATCCCTGGGACTGGATGGCGACGCGATTGTCATCACTAAACCTGATACTCCCACGAAGAAGTTTCCTCTCATCAACCTTCAGGGGATCGTCTGCTTTAACTATTTGGGCGTTAGTCCTGCATTGATGGCCCGTTGCATCCAAAGTCAGATAAGCTTGTGCTTCCTTACGCCTAACGGAAGATTCCAGGCCCGTGTTGAAGGGCAAGTGAGCGGCAATGTCCTTCTTCGCAAAAAGCAGTTTTTAGTTTCTGAAGATCCACGGGCGAGTTTATTAATTGCCCGAAATTGCATTGTTGGAAAAATTTACAATCAGCGGAAAATTCTCCAAAGAGCGGTTCGTGACCATCCGTTGCTGATTGAAAAAAATAAGTTTGCGCAGTCAATTGATGCTCTAAAAGCTTTAGCTCAACAATCCCAAAACGCTCAATCATCCGTTGAATTATTAGCGCTTGAAGGCTCCAGTGCCAAAAACTATTTTTCGTGTTTTGGTCAAATGATATTTCAACAAAAAACAGATTTCGCCTTCACTGAACGCAATCGGCGCCCACCTCTGGATCGCATAAATGCCCTTTTATCTTTTCTTTATGTTCTGCTAACCAATGAGGTATCCTCTGCTTTGGCAGGTGTAGGGCTCGATCCCTACGTCGGCTTCTTCCATAGCGATCGTCCCGGCAGGGTCTCACTTGCCTTGGATATGATGGAAGAACTCAGACCCGTGCTTTGTGACCGTGTTGCCTTAAACCTCGTCAATCGTAGGCAAATCGATGGAAAAGGATTCCTGATCAAGGAGAGTGGCGGAGTATTAATAGAGGATGAAACAAGAAAAAAAGTATTGACTGCTTGGCAGGAAAAGAAAAAAGAACAAATTATCCATCCTTTTCTAAAAGAAAAAGTCCCGTTGGGTTTAATCCCCCACATCCAGGCCCAATTGCTTGCAAGATATCTGCGAGGTGATCTTGACGGTTACCCGCCTTTTTTAGGGAGCTAACCTGAAATGATGATAGTAGTAAGTTACGATATCAATATCGAAAGCGAAGGTGGACAGAAACGCTTACGAAGAGTCGCCAAAACTTGCCAAAATTTTGGCCAAAGAGTTCAAAACTCAGTCTTTGAGTGTCTTGTTGATACTGGCCAACTAAAAATATTGCAACATAAACTCCAAGATATAATCGATCCTGAAAAAGACAGTTTGCGTTTCTACTACTTGGGAAATTCTTGGACAACTCGGGTTCAGCATTTTGGCGCTAAAAAGGTCGTTAATATGGATGATACGCTGATTCTCTGATCCGCGAACATAAAGCTGACAGACTTTTGCCAATAGGTTCGCGTAAAAAAAAAGCGCAAATATGACATATAGACCGAGATTATGAAAGGAAATAGGAAAAATTAGGTAAAATTACACCAATATACAGGTGCTTTTAACCTAAAGCCCTTATATATTGCGGTCGCCTCCCGCGTGGAGGCGTGGATTGAAACAATACTGACCTGATAGGCAATTCCCAAGATAAGGTCGCCTCCCGCGTGGAGGCGTGGATTGAAACCATAAAGATTATGAAGATTTTGTTTGGCATTCTTCGTCGCCTCCCGCGTGGAGGCGTGGATTGAAACTCTTCTGGCGTGTTTCTATCGGCAAATGTGTTTGTCGCCTCCCGCGTGGAGGCGTGGATTGAAACATGTCTGGTTATGAAGAAATGAATACCGTGAGTCGCCTCCCGCGTGGAGGCGTGGATTGAAACATAAGCCTGCTGCGTTTCTTGCCACGGCTGAGGGTCGCCTCCCGCGTGGAGGCGTGGATTGAAACTATTTTTCACTCAACAGGGTAGTTATTTCTGCCTGTCGCCTCCCGCGTGGAGGCGTGGATTGAAAC
>JAAYCN010000093.1 GCA_012729755.1 Chloroflexota bacterium
AGCAGGTCCCCCAACTTGATGAAGCTGTCGTAATTACTGTTCGTAATGGTCCTCACCGTCTCTTCACCAAGGTAAAACCTGGGATCGAGGCGATTGCCTTTACTTCGAAACTTTTTCAGCTGGATCACGGTACTTCTCATGCGCGATCCTCCAGATTGAAGATCGCCTTAACGGTTTCAATCGTTCCAGCAATTGCATCGCTTTCAAAATCCTCCTGCCGCATGTCGATCATTGAAATCGAGTAATCAGCTGGAAGTTGTTTAGCCTTTTTCATGAGCAGAACAGAGCACCGAAGGCCTGTACCAGAAAAACAGAATCCGGCTGGCAAACTGACAACACCGAGGATCTGCACGGCATCCAACAGCCAATCCCGGAAAGCCCTATGGCTCGCTCCGGACAGAATCCCTTCCGGCAATACGGCCATGATTAGGCCGTCCGGCTTACATTGTTCAATAGCTTTGATGGTATAGAGATACTCCCCCGGGTATTTCTTTGATACTGGCTCGCCTTTAAAAAAGGAACTGGTTAATTCAGCCTCCTTTTTCAATTGCATTGATCGACCGAATGGGGGGACCAGGACAACGACATCCTTTGTCTTGGCATGCCTGCTTTCAAGGTAACCGTCATCAATAAAGGCGATTTCTGGATACAGAAGCTTCAACAAGGACAGAAGCCCCTGATTCCCATTCTCCAGAACCACCTCGCCGTTGCCCGAGCCGGACAGAGCGGAAAATTGAGCACCTACAGCAGATGTAACAAGCGCGATTGCGCCAGCGTTTTCACCAATAGCCCGAAAAACTGGAGACAAGGCCAAGGGTAATCCATGAATGATTCTTTTGTCATCGATTGCTGCTGCCACCCAATCGATTAGCTGAGCAGACTCTTCAGGCATTGATGGCGTCAACCTGAAGCCCGAAAGAACAGCACACAGCCGCAAAGCTCCTTCTACATTGAGGTCTGCTTCTTTCAGTTCTCCCTTGATTCTCGACAATAAGCCTGAACACTCTTCAGCTGTTCCGGCGATAGAGCACATCCAAGCATCATCGTTAAGGTCTTTCTCGTCGCCAATCCTGGCAACAAGAAGGCTTGAGAGCAGGGCATTGGCGTATTCTCTCTTTTTTACGGCTTGCCCGAGAAGCGAGGACAGATACGCAAACAATCCCTGAGTTGGGAATGGCTTTAACTTGACCGGCCTTAGCGCCCGAACAGCAAGAAGCTCACTCGATTTGTGTGAAGACTCATAAAAGGAAAGGGTCGTCCCGCCCTCGGCCACAACATAGGCCACACCTTCAGCAGAGAGCAGAGAAAGGTATCTATCAGACACAGAGCCACGTTTCGGAGACACGACAACCCCTCGTTTTCCCGAAAACTTAAACTCCGCATCAATGGACAGGCGACCCACGCTGGTGTCCTTCAGCTGGGCGACCTGAACTCCTCTGGCCTTTAGGTAGTCTTGAGCTTTCATAGAATCTCCGAGTCACATACTCACTTTTACATTGCCAATATACAAACAGGTCCCGCTAATGTCAATCAAAAATTATCACGTAGTCACATCCCCATTATTCACCTTGCCCTTTCCAAGTCGAGAAGTTTCTTTTAAGCGCTATTTTTTCAGCATGTTGCATGGCATAAAGATATGCCGAAATCGAGGTGCGTCCGCACAGCACCGCCACCATCACCCGCTGGTACATACTGTGCCCGCCGGGCCGGAAGCCTTCCAGCCGGTCGATGGGCGGCAGGTCCCGTTGCGGATCGGTGAAGGTCACCAGTTCCCCATGGATCAGATCCCAGTCGCCGGTCGGGCGTCCGAAGCGCGGCGTGCCGATCTCCTGCTGCCTGCGAACGTCGGCCAGCGGGTCGGCGCTGCCCCGGGCCAGGATCAAACCTTCCGGCACTTCGAGGGCCGGAAAACCGGCGTTGAGATGGTAGAGCCTGCCCCAGACC
>JAAYCN010000094.1 GCA_012729755.1 Chloroflexota bacterium
AAGAGATTTTGACGCACGCGCGCCAGGGTTTGAGTGAGCTGGCTCAAACCTTCGAGGGCGAGGTATTCAGTTTGAACGGGGATGATCACACCGTCTTTGGCGGCAAGCATGCCGTTCAGGGTGAGCAGCCCTAAGGAGGGCGGGCAATCAATCAGGATGTAGTCGTAGCGTGAAGTCAACCCTGAAATCAATTTTTTGAGACGGGTTTCTCGTTCGTTCAGTTCGATCATCTCAATTTCTGCCCCTGCGAGATTGGGGGAGGAAGGAAGAAGCGAGATCTTGAAACGTGAGTTATGTAAAATCTGGTCGGTAATCGGCTGAGAACCGATGAGAACTTCGTAAGTGCCATTTTCAATGGTATGGCGATCAATGCCGAGGCAAGAGGTGGCGTTAGCCTGAGAGTCGAGGTCAATTAATAATGTTTTTTGACCAAAATGCCCCAGGTAAGCGCCCAAATTAATCGTGGTTGTGGTTTTGCCCACTCCACCTTTCTGATTGACGATCGTATAAACTTTACCCATTCAACATCCTTATATTATTTCAAACTGAGCATTGGCAATTTCCTGGCTGGTGGGAATACTGCCTAAATAGGTTCTTGTTACCGACCAGGCTGCCAACCGAACCGCGAAACGGGCGGCTTCCCATGGGTCGCGGGTGGTGTAGAGCCTGTGAAAAAAGCAGGCAGCGAAAATGTCACCGGCTCCGGTATCTTCGACTAATTCGACCTCTGGCGCGGGGAAACAATGGATGTCACCATTCCAGTAGACTCGAGCGCCAAGTTTGTTTTCGGTGACGACGAGCAGTTTGCACATGGCGGCAAATTCTTCGATTACCTCTTCCTGCCCGCGCACATCCTCAAGGCTGATGACACAGGCGTGCGAAGCTTTGAGGAGATCATGACTATACAACCAATCGACTGGATGTACAAGACCTTCAGCGTCAACCCCTCTCAACCAACCTTGAGCGGTGAGACAGATCAGACTGTCTTCGAAAGCTTTATAGATCTGTGGGTCTACCTCAGATGCCACAGGGCCGAGATGGACGATCTTGGGTTTGAGCCACGCTTCGGGCAAGTGTGAAGCTTCTAAGGTCGTCGCCGGGTGATAGAGATATTGACTGCGACCTTCAGGTGTTGAAATGTTGCGAAAAGTGGTGGTCGAAGATGATGGAACAGTGACCACCTGAAGCGGTTCGAGCGATGAAAGATCTATCTCGGATTCACAGGCGGTCACAATGCCCACCGATTGCCCGAGTCTTTCGGCGGTGAGGCCGCTGAAAGTGACAGTGCCGCCGAGACGCGAACTGCCGGTGGGCAGAAGGTCCTGTGTGACATGACCGACCAGCAAGTAATCGACTGGTTTCAGAGCCTTAAGGGCATAATTAATAAAAGGTGACGCAGGTGCCATCTGAATTGAAAATTATAGCATGTAAGCCCCTTCGATTTGGTGAAAAAGCTTGACATGAAAAAGCTTCATGAAAAAGCTTCAGACCATGCCTTGTCAGTTTAAATTGTAAACTGTATATGAGGGGTTTCGATAAATAACCGGCAGGTCAGAAGATGTGTGACTCGGCAAAACGAGATAGTCGATCGCGTATTTGTCTGCCAGACGTTCAAAGTCTTCATCGGTCAAGGTTTCAAAGGCTTCACGAACGCTCTCAAAGGTGTGATAGTAATTGCCGTCAAACTTCTCGATAGCGCCAGGGGCAAGATCATTCAGGCGCGGAACGAATTCACTGGCGAAGGGAGGGTCATAGTGGAGTTCCATTGACTCACAAATTGTCACCAGCGTGCCGCGTTCGGAGAAGACACGCCAATCGGATTCATAATGCCAAAAAATGTACGGTGGAGTGATGAACATTGCCTCTTTTGATGTGTTATGGCGCGCCCAATCCTGCACGTCGCGCCAGTCGCTGCGCAGGCCATAGATATGAATCCCCGGCGCAAACAGATTCGCGCTGATTGCCCCACCAATTTCGATCGCTGCCATGGCGAGAGTTGCCGCGATAACGCCGACAGCCTTGATCTGTTTCAGCCTGGTCCTGCGAAGTAACCAGATGAGCAGCGGGACGACCGGAAATATCACCATAACCGTAGTGAAAACCAGCAAGATCTTGAACCATTTTGATGAGGACTCAGATTCTATGGTGACCGCGACCAGATTGATCAGGTACAGGTAGGCGAAATAAAGCAGAAACACGCCGATGCGGATCATTTGAAACTGGATGATGAAGGTAACTGGGAGGAACCAGGAGGCTAATGAGCCGACCAGCACGACGATCACGATCGCATATAAGAAATTGCGGGTTACTTTGTCTGTGTCATGAACAGGGTGAAAGCGCATGGCCAGCAGAATGATTGCCATACACGCTAGCCCCTGCAGGGTGCTGGCGAGCACGTAAGGTTGAGTCCCGATTGGGTAATAGACAGTATAGAGAGTTGAGGACGACTCGAGTTTTGCCAAATCTGGACGCAAAGTGAAATCCAGGCCAGGCGCAACGCCTTCTTTTTGGATGAACATGGGCATGAAAAGCAACGCGAAAATGATTAATGCGGGCAGCAGTTTCTTCCAATTCAAAGATTTCAGGTTAAAGAGCAGATCCATGGCCAGCATGCCAACTACAAAAACGGTATAGACCAAGTGGATGTTGAACATTAAACCGAGCAGCAAAGCCGACCAGAAATAGTGTCTGCGGAAATATAGCGTAATCGCCCAAAGCAGGAAAGGAATAGCAAACGTGCGGTTCAGCAGGCTAAACTCGATAATCTGAAAGCCCGGAAAGCCAATGTGTGGGAAAGCCAGAGCAAACGTCATCAGAACATTGGCGGTGGGGTTGTGGAACATGGTTTCGCACAACTCCCAGAAAGCCCAAAATGTAGAGAAAGTGACGATGACATGAGTGATGAAAAGCGCTGGCTCAAACCAACCTGTCTTATAAGCTGGAATAAAGATCGACCAGAAATAAGAAAAATGGTAGTCTTTGAGCTGCAAAAACGGGTCGCGGGGGTAAAGCGTTGGATCCTGATATGCCTTAAAGAAGGGAATGTGAAAAACCTGGTCGAAGGTTCCAAAGTGATAACCGTTGATCATGATAGCGAGCATGGTCAGCCCAAAAAACAATAACAGGCGCTTCCATAAACTGCGATTGAGTTCTTCGACTAATTTTGTCAGATAGTTCATAGACTCGATTATAACTTTTTGGTCAATTTGCGACAGCCGATTAATTCTACATGTCAAAGTTAACTTTTCGCGACTTGTGATATATTCCTCTTCAGGAAGTAATTATGGAAGAAGATATTTACACCTATCGGCGGGCATTAGAAGATTTCAAATGGGCTCGCTCCAAAGCCGCAATGCAGCGTTTTTGGGCTTCAATCAGAGGTGAATCGCTTGACCTTTTGCCTTATGCCGAAATTTCATCCAAGCTCAGAGCAGTCAGTCAATCTAATTTAGGATTGCAGGATGTGCCATTGAAGCAAATTGTGGGCAGTGTCGGGCGGACGGATGATTTTGATCGCAATTTCAACCCGCTGCGGGATTATGACCAGCATCGTTGGGCAAGCGTGAAAACGGCGATGATCAGCCCGATGAGTAAAGGCCTGCCGCCGGTTCATCTCTACAAAATCGGTGAAATGTATTTTGTTTTGGACGGAAATCATCGCGTCTCCATCGCCAAAGAAATCGGCACTAAAAGCATTGAAGCTTATGTAACGGAAGTGAAAACAAAAGTATCTGTGGACGCCTCTCTGACCCCGCAGGAGCTGGTCGGAAAGGCGGCATACGCGGATTTTTTGGAAGATACCCAAGTCGATTCGTCTCTTCCGGGGATCAATTTGAATTTGAATTTCCTTCAAAACTACAACCTGCTGAAAGAACATATCGCGGTACATCAATATTACATGGGCATTGAGCGCAACGCTCCAGTTCCGCATGCGGAGGCGGTCAAACATTGGTACGACTTTGTTTATCAGCCTGTGATTAATGCCATCGAAAACGCGGGCTTGGCGAACATTTACGTTGATATGACACTGACAGACCTTTACCTTTATGTTTTGGACCAACAAACGTCGCTTCAACAGGAACTGGGGTTGAATGTCAGCACTGAAAACACGATCGATTTTGTGGCCATGAAGGATGGTAAACTGCCTGAAATCGAAGCGGCTAAAGCTAATATAATGAAAAAAGAGGCGGTGGGACAATTTATGGAAGCTGAGGCGTCTGCCTGCGGTACTGGGCCGGCAAATGATTGCCTTTTCAGGGATATTCTGGTCGGGATAGGGGAATTTGACCCAGAATGGATTGGACTAACCCAGGCAATGCTGGTCAATCGTTGTCCGGGTGGACAGATCCGTGGGCTGCATGTTTCCCCGACAAATAATGACCAAACCCCCAGTGAGAGCGAACAGCTGCAGGATGAATTTAATCAGCGTCTGAGCCAGGCTGGCATGACGGGCAAGTTTTCTGTGATCAGCGGCGAAGTAACCCGTAAACTCAAAGAACAGAGTTTGTTGAGTGATTTATTGGTGTTAAAGTTGCGCTACGCGCCGTCTGGCGGGCTGTTTGACCGCACAGGCTCTGGGATCGCGCAGTTGATTCAACAGGGCCATCGCCCGATCTTGCTGGTGAAAGAAAAAGCGCTTGCGATCGAGCACGTGTTGCTGCTTTATGATGGACAGCCCAAAAGCAAAGAAGCGCTTTATGTGGCAGTTTATTATGCTTTGAAGATGAAGATTCATCTTGATGTTCTCACTATACAGAATAGTGCAGCAGGTATGGAAGCGCAGATAAATTTCGCCAGGGAGTACCTTGCTAAGTTTGGCATTGCTTATGGCTATCGGATCGTTAAAAGGGAGGAATTTGTGAGCGCAGTATTAGCCGAAATTGAGCGGGTCAAGCCGAGCACGCTGATGGCGGGCGGATATAATGGCACCAGTTGGATAGGTCGGATGTTTGGCACTTCGCTTGACGCGCTGCTGGGGGTTGTGGATATTCCAACTTTGATTTGTCTCTAAACTAATCGCGTTTGATAATTAATTGGGTAATGTCATCAGATACAGCCGCGTTTTGGCGGAAGAGCTGCTGGTCTGTGATCATTTTTTCGAGAATTTCATCCGGGGTTTTGGTGGCATGTTCTTTAAATGTAGCTATCAATCTCTCTAGACCATAGAAATGGCCATCAGGGTCAAAACCTTCGGTAACCCCATCGGTGAATAAATATAAGGCGTCACCATGATTGAAGGCGAGATCATGCTCAATGAGTTTCGCGGTGGGGACTACGCCGAGGGCGATGCCACACCGACGGAGCTGTCCGATGCTGTGAGTGGAGGATTTGAAGAAAACGGGCGGATTATGACCGGCGTTGCAATATGTCAATAAATGCTTCTGAAGATCAAGCACACCATAAAAAGTGGTCACAAAGAAACCTTGCTGTGAATCAATCTGCAACAGGTGATTGACCTTTTCGAGCGTCGAAGCTGGTGAGGTGGTCTCGAGCGATGTGGCACGAATGAGCGTGCGGCTGACAGTCATGTAAAGCGAGGCTGCCAGCCCTTTGTCGGAAACATCGGCGATGACGATGCCGTATTGATGTTCATTGAGGGGAAAGAGATCATAGAAATCTCCACCAACCTGCAGGGCAGTCTGCCAGCGCACAGCTGTTGCGTACCCCTTTACTTCGGGTAATTTCTCTGGCAGAAAAGTGCGCTGAATTTGTTTGGCCAGACTGAACTCACGGTTGATTTTTTCCTGTTCGCTTTGAATTTGTTTGAGGTGATCATTCATCAGCGCCGTGCTCAGCTGTTGAGCGAGACCCAGAAAAAGTTCCACACGCTGTTCCTGGCGGGTCGGCTTGACATCATGAACCAGCATGTAGCCATAGTTGAACCCCCGTGTTTTGAGCGGAACAATAATTAGTCTCGTGTCATCTTTGACGTTTACAGGTAACTCAGCGCGCTCATCTTCAGAGTTGTGAAATGGGTTCTGGGTTTTCAGGAATCCCCACCAGTTGGAGGGTTTGATGACGTATTCCTGAACGGCAATTTCCGGCAGGTCAGGGATCGCAGAAGCAGGAATCGAACACTCGATTAGCCTGGCGGCAATATTGGGTTTAATTCGATCAGTGCTCAGGTATCTGATAACCAGATTTTGATGGTCTTCACTCTCTTCAACGAGGGCGAAAGTTGCCGCGCCAGTCAGCACAGGAACTTCATTGGTGATCTGGACTAAACCTTCGTCAAGATTTGATGAAGCGGATAAGGTTCGCGAAAAGTGCAATAAGACTCTTGAAATATAGGTTTCATCCTGTTTGGCGTTGACCAGGTTAATGTTTTGCAGGGTAAGCGCGGCTTGTTGCGCGATGGCTTCAAGGATGGTGTACTTGCGCTTGCCGATGACAGTCTCAGGCGGTGAATCAATGTATGGAGTTGAGCTGATCTGCATCAGCAGGCCCAAGAGCGTATTGTGGGCAACCAATGGAAAGAGCAGCACAGTGTCATCGGGCTGTAAGTTCATTAACTCATTTACATCAGCGCCAGCCTCAAGCGCGGGCACGGCAGTGGGTTTCTGATTCTCAATGATTTTTTGGAGGGTCGGGTTACCGCGCAGCTGAACGGGCAGCTTTTTTATTAAAAAAGATGAATTTGTTTCTCCGAAGACAGATTCAAGCGTGAAACAGGCTTCATTAGGCGCGAAGGTTAAAATCCCACCAGACTTGCCGCCGATCAACAGCATTACCAGCTTGCCAATTAACTCCGTGAGGTCTTCTACGGACATCAATGAGCGAGTCGCGGAAGCAACTTGAAGCGAGATAGTCGAGAGCCATGACTGATCTCGGGTCTCCTGAAAGAGTCGGTCGTTCTCAATAGCCACGGCCGCATAGCCGGCAAAAGATAAAGTGATATTTCTGGTTTCGATGCCGTAGCGGTTTTTTGAGGCATGGTAGAGCGTCAGCAGGCCGAGCTTCTTTCCTCCTGTGGAAAGGGGGGCGGCGACCGCGGAATAAGCTTTGTCTTTTCCGATGACGATTTTGAAAGGATCTAATGTCGATGTTTTGTCCAGGATCTTTGGTTCGTCCTGCTGTATCGCGTCAAGCAGCCAGCTGCCCGGCAGCGCGGTAATTCCGGGTTTGATGCCACTCCAGGTTTTGTTGAAACACTTGACCCACTTCAACCGCAATTGCGGTTCAAAGCCTTCCGCTTCGGTTTCGTTGGTGTCGAAGAGCCATAAGCCAGCGAAATCACACGGCAGCACATCCTCAATTTTCGTGAAAACATCCTGGACGGTTTCATCAAGCGAGACATTTTGGGACAATTTGATGGCGATATCACGCAGGGATTCAGCAACACTCCGCCGCCATTGCTCAGAGTTATAAAGGTTGGCATTACGCATGGCAATAGAAACGCTGGATGCCAATGTGGTCATCAGGTCAATATCGCTCTCGGTGAAGAAATTGGCTTCATCACTTTGAATGTCCAGCACGCCCAGCAGGTTCTCCCCAATAAATAGCGGGATGGCCAGCTCGGAACCATGATTGCTTGCGGTAATCGGGTTTGGGATATACCGCGTGTCCTGGCTGACGTCATTTACTAACTGAATCTCGCGGGAGCAAAGCGCGGTGCTCAGGATTCCTTTTGATTTATTGATGTCGTATGAAATGTTGGCTGAGCGAAAGCCCTCAGATCGCGCGCCGCTGCCAGCCCGATAGTTCAGGTGGTTATTCGCATTTTGATAGGTAAAGATATGCACGTAAGGATAGTTAAATTCTTCGTGCAGCAAATCGGTCACTTTTTTGAGCAGCATATCCAGGTTGAGGATGCTGGTAATGGAGCGGCTGACCTCTGAAATCACAGCCAGCTGATCGGTGCGTTTCTCGAGGTTCTCGTAGAGGCGTACACGGTTGATGGCCAGGGCGATTCCATCCGCGAGAGAAGTGAGCACGATTTCATCTGAAGGTGAAAATGCGTTGCGCCGATTTGATTGAACATCAAGAACGCCGAGGATTGTCTTGCCGATTTTTAAGGGGATGGCAAGCTCCGCCTGGGTCTCTGGCAGGGAGGTTGAGGCTAAGTAACGGGGCTCAGAAAACACGTTGTTGGCAAGCAGGGGCTCACCCGTTGCGGCGACTGTGCCGATAATGCTTTCACCAACCACCAATGTTTTAATGTCGAGATTCAGATCAGGGATACCAATCTTTTTATCATGGCCTGCGCTGGCGCCTAATTTGGCGTGTCTTCCATCAGGGGTTACCAGAAAGACAGCGACATAGTAGTACCCGAATGTGTCGTGAATCAGGTTGCACACCTCAAGGATCAGCTCATCGAAAGAGGTGATATGAGCGAGCTGAGCAGTGACTTCGGAAATTAAGTTAAGCTGTTTCCGCTGGTATTCCTGAGAGCGCGATAAATAAATAGTGTTCAGAGAGACCGCGGCGGCTTGCGCGATCTGCGCTATTTCGGCTTGTTCGAGAGACGTGAAAGAGTTATCTGACCTTGAGCTGATGAGGCTGCCTAAGGATTGATGACCAACTTTTAGCGCGGCGATCACCAGGTATTTTCCCTGACTGGCGTCATATGAAGTGGTGACAGATTCTGAATCCGGGGGCAACTCATGCAAACTCGCGGCTGTCGCTTTTTGAGGCCTGTGAATATCTGACAATTCCGGAAGCGATGTAAAAATTGAGATGTCTGCTGAAAAGCGGGCTTTAAACAACTTGTCGAGTTGATTAAGCAGGGGTTCAGGGCCTTTTGCGCTGAGCAAAAGCGAAATTTCCTCAAAAGCCAGAGGCTGAAGCGAAGATAGCGGCGCCTGGGTCATGAGGATTGGCGAACTTTCTTAATCATAGTTAATTTGTTAGTCGTTGGGTCGGTGAAGTCGAATTCGACGCTATCCATCAATTTCCGCATGGTGTAGACGCCAAGGCCACGTTCGGAACGTTCTTCGAGCGGGCTGGTTAAATCTGGAAACTTGACGCGGTTGGGGTCAAAAGACTTGCCGTGGTCTTCAAAAACAATCTTCAGATAATCAACTCCGGTCTGGACGGTCAGGTGAAGGTGGCCTTTCCCTTCGCCGCGATAAGCATGATCAATGATATTAGAGGCCGCCTCATCGAGAGCCAGTTCGATGGCATAGAGCTCTTTGGATGAGAAAGGCATCGTGCGCGCCTGAGTCAAAACAAACTCGGCCATCGCTTTGAGATTTTTATAGTCACCCTGGAATTGTTTCGTGCTCATGAATCCTCTCTGCGCAAATTATATCATTCGGCATTTCAGAAATCTTTGGGTAGAATCAGAATATGGTCGAGAGAAAGAATGTTCGCATCAAAGATTTGCAAACCGAAAATCGCCCCCGTGAGCGGCTATCCCGCCTGGGGGCTGGCGTTTTGAGCGATGGTGAGCTGTTGGCTATTCTTCTCAGCACCGGAACCAGTGAAAAAAGTTCAATTGAGCTCGGGAACGAAATTTTAAAGGAATTGGGCGGATTAAACGGATTAGCCAGAGCGGATATCAGTTCCTTGATGTCGATCAAAGGAGTGGGGGAAGCCAAAGCGGCACAATTGTTGGCGGCAATGGAGCTGGCAATTCGCTTGAAGCGAGCTGACATTCAGCCTCGCAAGACTGTGCTCAGTCCGCAGGACGTCGCCGAAATGCTGCTGCCTGGTTTGTCAAAAGAAAGCCAGGAGGTTTTTTGGGTAGTGTATTTGAACAGACGCAATCAAATGCTGCATGCGGAGGAGCTTTTCAGGGGAGCGCAGGATCGGTTGACGATCAACATTGGGGAGATCTTCACACAGGCGGTGAGACGCAAGGCAATCAGCATTATCATCGCGCATAATCATCCCTCAGGTGACCCGAGCGAGAGCCCCGAAGACGTTAACCTTACACGGGCAGTAATTGAGGCTGGGCGTATCTTGGATATTAATGTGCTTGACCATCTGGTGATCGGGCAAAAGACCTATACTTCGATCCGCCGTGAGCACCCGTCCCTTTGGCTTAATTAAAGTCAGCGAAATCGGCCGGATCAGGCAAGTTGAACAGGAGTTTTTTTTCGGTTGCCGGGTGTGAGAAACCCAATTGACAGGCATGCAGTAAGATGCGCGCAGGTATTGTCGGCGCTTCAAGCTGGGATGGCTGATAGAGCGAATCGCCAAGAATGGCAAACCCTAAGGCATAGAGGTGGGCGCGTATTTGGTGGCGAAAACCGGTAAAAATCTGGCACTCGATCATCGCTGTCTGTTCAGCCTTTGATATCACTCTGAATACTGTCTTGGCGGGTTTACCGCGAGTTGCGCTGACGCGGGTGCGATGCCTGCGATCGGCGTTGACCAGGAGCGGAGCATCCGTGGTAATCTCCTCCCAGGCGGGGACGGGCTGAACAACGGCATGGTAGCGTTTTGTCACCAGATGGTCTCTGAATTGGCGATTAAGCTCGCGGTGGCTCTCGGGGTCGCGCGCCAACACCATCAACCCGCTGGTTTCCCGATCGAGTCGATGCACCATCCAGAGTTTTCCCCAATCTTTCTCAAGGATGGAACTTAGATAAGGAAGGCTCTGATCGTAGCCATCCCGCACAGACAGCAAGCCAGCCGGTTTATTGATAATCAGAATGGACTCATCGGAAAAGATGATCTGAGGCGGGGTCTGAAAATCAGCAGGGTGGTTCACTTAACGATGCTTGGCGAAATGCATGTTAATTCTGAGCATCCTAATTTGAACCCGTGTCCAATAAGGAACCACAATTAGGGCAGATGGTCTCGGTGCTCTTGGTGACAAAACCGCATTTCGGACAAGTTTGCGGCCGCACGTCGGCTAATGGCGCGCCGCATGCCAGGCATCGATTGGTGTCAATTGGGTTGGGAGTGGTGCAAAATGGGCAGGTCATGCGCTTGAGCCGTTCTGAGAGAGCCTGACCAGTACCTTTTTGTCTGGCGCTGTGATCGAGAACGGCAAACACCTTTTCTTCGAGCTGCAACGATTCGACATCTTGGGCAATGTCATCGAGTCGGCTGAGAATAGAAAAAGGATTGCGCAGGGCGCTCAAGGCGCTGATGCCAAGACTGGCGGCCAAACCCAGCCAAAGTTGCTCGGTGGTCTGAACGCTAACCCCATCCTCTACCTTTGACAAGGTTACAGTCAGAGCCGTATCACCACCACTGTGCCGATCGCGTCGAGTGGCAATCTGCACAGCCATGCGGTCGGGTTGACCAAACTTTTGGACCTGATAACTGCCTCGGTGGAAGTAAGCCACCAGGTCATTAGCCAATTCGACAGGGGTTAAATCACCATGGTATATTTTGATCGTGTTCATATGTGCGGTTTCCTGAGTAGATTATAATCGTTGCTGAGCTTAGCTCTGTCAAGGATGAGAGAGATGTATATGTTAAGAAAGCTATCTGTAATCGGTGTTTTAAGCCTGCTGCTGTTGCTTGGGGTTGTGCTCAATCTGTTGCCCAACGCTGTCGTACCAGTTCGGGCACAGTTTCCGACGGTTTCGATCCCAACGGTGACTTCGTCACCGCGCGGGTCATACATTATCGCGTTACAAACTACTTCATCTGAATATGTGCCTGTCAATGTGAGAGTTGGGCCCAGCCGATTAAGTGAGCGGATTGGGGTCTTGCTTGTCAATCAGGAGGCCAAGGCGGTTGGACGTTACGGCGATTGGATTCAGATTGAATATATCGGCGGAATCGATGGGCTTGGTTGGGTATTTGAGCCTAATGTCACCTTGATCGGGGCCGTACCGGACGTGCAGCCCCCACCCACGCCAACCCCTGCAATCACCATGACAATAGACCCGACATTAGCCGCTCAATTCCTGCCGCAGGTTGAGGAAACCCGCCTGCCTACCTTTACAGAGCCCCCGATGCTCATGATCCCAACCTACCAGGAAGTGACGGGAGCTACGGCGCCCGGAGGCATTCCGTTGGGTTTTGTGATCGTGGTTTTGGCTGGCATTGGACTGTTTCTCACGTTAATCGCAGTTCTCAGACGTGGTTAGTCTTTTTCTTTCTTGCTCACAGAAACATATTTAGCAATTCGCCGCATTTTATTGACCAAAGAAAGGGATTGTTCGACCTGAGGCAGGGCTTTTTGCATGGCTGTGTAACCAAGTTCCTGCAAATCAGCGGGAATAGTGAGGTCAAGAGTGGGGTAGTGGCCGGTTTCTGGAGCGACGATCACATCTGGCTGATCGACCTTGAGGTTCATTTCTTCCAATTTGGTAGTCAGCACGTCGATAGATTGGTAAAAAGTGACCAGGGATTCAACTAAACGGGACTTGATGAGTCGATCGATGATGCTGCTCGGAATGACATCCTGAAAGGGCAAATTGGGTTCGGTATGGTCATAATCGGCAGGCTTTCGACTGAGACGCACGGCAATTACTGGCAACGTGGAGTTAATGGCCCGGGCGGAATTGACTGGCACTGGGTCGAGGATGCCGCCATCGATTAATTTGTAGTTATCGAACTCCTGCGAGGGAAAAACACCGGGAATGGCAATGGTGGAAAGAATCGCTTTCAGCGCATTTCCGGTTTTGATCACGATCTCGCGGCCCGTATACAGGTCAACCGCGGTGGCGACAAAACGAATTGGGAAGTCCTCGATGTTCTTATCGCGCAGCGCTTCAGGAAATACCTCTTCAAGACCCAGGGTGCCGATCAGTGAACCAGAATCCGCTGAGCGTCTTTTGAAGCTGGGATTAGCGGAAAAGTGTTCGATAGCCAAATCAATTTCCTCAAAGCTGGCTCCTGAAGCGTACATGCCGCCGATCAGGCCGCCAGCGCTGGTTCCGGCGATGCCTTTGATGACGTAATCATGATCGAGCAGGCAGCGAATCACACCGAGATGCGCGATTCCGCGCAAGCCCCCGCCGCCGAGCGCCAATAATACTTCTTTTGCCATACAATTCCTCCATCACAGAATTATTAAAGATTATAGACGGTTCTGCCAACGCTGTGAACGGTCGATGCTTGCCAACACTGTGAACGGTCGATGCTGTACACCGGCAATGATCTGGCATTATGTTAAAATAAACGCTTATGGAAATAAAGACAGTAGCAACGAATCGCAAGGCGCGTTTCGAATACTTTATTGAAGAGACCTTTGAAGCGGGGCTGGTTTTGCGTGGCACTGAAATTAAATCTGTGCGCAAAGGCCAGATCAGCCTGCAGGAGGCCTATGTGCGCACAGATGGTCAACAAGCCTGGCTGGTTGGCGCGCATATCGCTCCCTATGAACATGCCAGCGCCTCACAACATTCTCCGGATCGTGAGCGCAAGCTTTTGCTGAACAAACGCGAGATCAAAGATCTTTGGGATGAAGTGCGCATTAAAGGCAAGACGATTATTCCGCTGCGGGCTTACCTGAAAGGGAATCGCGCGAAACTTGAGATAGGCGTTGCCAAGGGAAAGAAAAACTACGACAAGCGCGAATCAATTAAGGAAAAAGACATTGCCCGGGAGAACTCCCGCAGCCGCAGAGGTGAATGAGCTGGTAAGTTTTTACCGACCAATTGAGATTATTATCAAACTCGTTATAATCAACCTATGAAAATACCTTCTCAACTTTTCAACAGGCGTGAATTCCTTAAACTCTCAGGGATGGCTGCTGGGGCGCTGATGCTGCCCATCGATTGGCGCTCACTGCGTCAGCAATCCGCGTTTTTCCCGGATGGCGCGTTATTGGGGCGCATGTGCGACGGCGAGGTGGGCGCGTTTCGTGATGTCTATACCGAGCCGAATATCAACGCTCCTACCGTGCGAAGAATATATCGCGATGAGGTTTTTGAGTTTAAGAAGGAGGTCATCGCGACCAGTTTTGACCTTAATAACTATAATCAGCGCTGGGTAGAAATGCCTGAGGGATACGTTTATTCTCCCTGGGTGCAGAAGGTGAAAAATAAGATTAATGATCCGGTCGCTGCGCTGCCTTTGGACGAAAAGAGCAGCCCGGGAATGTGGGTGGAGATTACGGTGCCGGTGGCGGAGGCCAGGCCGACCCGCTTGCCGGCTGGGGCTTTCTGGATCAGAGATGTCATGGAGCGGGGGTTTACCCCAAAAGTGTATGCTAACGCGGTCTATTGGGCAATGGACATGCGAATGGAAAGTGGACGCGCAGAGTATCTTTTGACCGAACGATATGGCGCTGAACTTGACACATTCTGGGTAGACGCGGCTGCGTGCAGGCCGATCAGCCCCGAAGAAACCAGCCCAATACACCCGGATGTGGGGGATAAAGTAGTAAAAGTCGATCTTAATTTCCAGACTTTGTCCTGTTTTGAAGGAGATCGTGAGGTCTATTTTTGTGAAGTTTCAACCGGCGGGAGGTCAGAGACCAAGGGATGGGCGACGCCTGAAGGAACTCATGTAATCTGGCGGAAACTGGTGTCGCTTCATATGAGCGCTGGCGGTTTAGTGGGTTATGACACCCCAGGCATTGGCTATACGGTCCTGTTTGATGCAAATGGGGCTGCCATCCACTCGGCCTATTGGCACAACCATTTTGGCACGCCAAAATCGCACGGTTGTGTAAATTGTCGTCATGAAGATGCCAAGTGGATCTGGCGCTGGACCAACCCAAGCGTACCTTATTATCCGGGTGACCTGACCGTCTCAGGCGGAGCGGATTCGACCAGGGTCATTGTTTATTCTTCCTAAACGGCAGGATGTGACTGCTTGATCCAGGTTTATCTTTATTCTGATGAGAAGCATACAGAGGAAACCCGACAAATCCTCGCGACGCTGAATGAGCTCAGCAATCGTTTTGACCTGGAAGTCAATGAAATCCAGCTGCCTAAAGCCAGCTGGATCAGTGAAAAGGGCAAGGTGAACCTGCCTGAATTGCATATCGGAAATTTTATTGTCAAGGATGTTCTGAATCAGAGCGTTGTTGAAAGCACTGTGCAGCGCGCTCAGGAATTCTTGAATTATTCAATGGACAGACGCGATATGCCAGCCGTAAACAGCCTGAGCAAACCCGTTGAGCTTTCGGGTTCTGATAAATTCGCGCTCTGGTTTTCGCGCAGCTATTTGTGGTTTATCAGTCTCTTGGTGCTGATTTATGTTGGTTTGCCGTTTTTCGCTCCAGTGTTGATGAAAACCGGGGCGACTCAAGCTGCGGGTTTGATTTATCGAGGGTATCGGTTGGTATGCCATCAGCTTGGCTACCGCTCGTTCTATCTTTTTGGTGAACAGGCAGTTTATCCGCGCGCGTTGGCCGGACTGGAGGGACTAAAAACTTTTGAGGAAGCAACCCATATTCACCCGGATAATTTGACCGAATCCAGTTTATTCGTTGGCAATAATCAATTGGGTTTCAAAGTGGCGTTATGTCAGCGGGATGTCGCTATTTATGGCTCAATCCTGCTTTTCGCGATCATCTTTGCACTGTCTAAGCGAAAGATCAAGACAATTCCCTGGTATGTCTGGTTGGTGGTTGCCCTGGGCCCAATTGGGTTAGACGGGGTCTCGCAGTTATTGAGCCAGATGGAATTTTCTTTCCTGAACTGGCTGCCTGTGCGGGAATCCACACCTTTTTTGAGGGTGTTGACTGGCTTTATTTTTGGTTGGTTCACCTCCTGGTATGCTTTTCCGGCGCTTGAGGAGACGCTGCTGCCAACCAGACAGCGACTCGAACTGAGAACTCTGGCCAGCCAACGGGTGAGGAAAAAATGATCCGACGTGAACGAGACGGATTGCGCTATTATCAATTTGAGAGTTTTGACGTACAGGCGGTAGATCATGCCGTCTTTACACGACTGGGTGGTGTGAGTGTTGGTTTTCATCAGAGCCTGAACTTGGGGGGCACCTGCGGCGATGACCCTGCGGCTGTGCGCACCAACCACGAACGGGTGTTTGAAGCGCTTGGGAGGGCGTTTGAAAGTCGTTTTGACGTCTGGCAAGTGCACGGCAAAACGATCGTAATCAGTGAAACGCCCCGACCAGTTGAGCAAAAGCACCAGCCCGCTGACGGCATCTTTACTGCCAACCCGGAGATCGTGCTGATGATGCGGTTCGCGGACTGTGTGCCGTTGGTATTTCATGACCCGGTGCGGAAAGTGGTGGGGATTGTGCATGCTGGGTGGCAGGGAACCTTGCTGCAGATTGGAAAAGAGGCAGTTGAAAAAATCGGCGAACACTACGGCTCTCAACCAGGGGATTTGATTGTGGGCGTTGGGCCTTCGATCTGTTCACAGTGTTATCAGGTAGGCGAGGAAGTGAGAAAACAGTTCCTGAAAAGTTGGGGTGGGATTGCGGACACGTTTTTTAAACCAGATGGAGATCGCTATCTGCTTGATCTTTGGGCGGCGAATCAGTGGATTTTAAGGGGGGTGGGGGTGGTTCATATCGAGCAGTCTAACATGTGTACAGCAGAAAACCTGGACGAGTGGTATTCGTATCGAAAAGAAAAAGGAGCTACCGGCCGCTTCGGGATTGTGATAGCATTAAAGCGTGACTGAAAACCCTTCGATTTCACAAAAAACTCGACAGATTATTGAACGGCTGCAAACCATCCAGCTTCGCGTTGAGGAAGCATGCGCCAGATCACGGCGAGACCCGGCGACGGTTAAACTCTTAGCTGTTTCTAAAAAACAATCGTTAGACACAATCAGGGCTGGATACGCGGCAGGTTTAAGAAATTTCGCTGAAAACTACGCCGAAGAGGCAACCGAAAAAATAGCTGTTTTGAGCGATCTGACTGGGATCAGCTGGGAAATGGTAGGTCACATTCAAAGCAGAAAAGCAAAGTTGGTCGCTCAAGGGTTCACACGAATTCATTCTGTGGACAGCTTGAAACTGGCCCGCTTGCTTGATAGCGCACGTTCAGCGGGTCTGAAACCGCTGGAGGTTTTGCTTGAGGTGAATGTGAGCGGGGAGCTGTCAAAAGGCGGATTCATGGCGACCAATCAGAAAGAAGAACAGGCTTTGGTCGCGATTGTTGAGCAATTCGCTGAATTCGAAAAGCTAAAAGTAACCGGGCTGATGGTCATGCCTCCTTTGCAGGCAGATCCTGAAAAGAATCGGGTTTATTTTCAGAAAGTCCGCGGCCTCGCGAGCAGATTGAATCAATCACTGGGTCAAAATAAGTTCAGAGAATTTTCGATGGGTACCTCCAGTGATTACCAGGTCGCCATCGAGGAAGGTGCGACAATTATCCGGCTGGGCGAATCTGTTTTTGGTCCAAGACATTATGAGGTGAAATGATAGCAAGCATCCTGATCTCGATGATTAATTTATTGGGGATGATTTTGACGGTGATGGTTATGTTGTATGTTTTGTTAGGTTATTTCGTCGCCCCCGACAAACCCATCATGGTCATCTTAAGCAGGGTGGTTGAACCGCTGCTCAAACCTATTCGCAAAACAGTCAAACCCATTGGTGGTCTGGATATTGCCCCTTTGGTGTTGATTTTGTCAATCTATGCCCTGGAATGGATTCTGACGCGGGTCATCTCCTCTTTCGCAATTTAAGGATAGTATAAGATTCTTCCGCACGATTTACATTTAAAAAGCAAGCTCTGAGATTTCACCTGCTGAAGCTCTGAAGGTTTTAGCTCAATTCCGCATGCGCTGCAGAATTCATCATCAACTGCCGCGACCGCGCGGCCGTGCTTCGCGCGGAAGAGAGCCTGATATTCTTCAATCACATCGGCAGGCAATGGGTTCATCAGCGCTTTACGCTGGGAGTTGATTCCGGGGATTTGGGCTTCAAGATTGGATTTTTCTCCGAGAATAAGGGAATTCTCGGCAAGCCGGCGATTGACAGTCTCAGTATAGTGGTTCTCTGCGTCTGTCAAGGCAACAAGCGCTTCGTCATGTCTCGCGGTGACCTCTAATTGATCATTTTCGAGCTTTTCAATTGCTCTTTTAAGCGCTTTATCCTCAGCCTGTAAGTCTTGTAATTCTTTTAAACTTCTGCCTTTGCCGTCAAAGAGTGCGTTGTGTGTCAATTGAGCCTTAATATGTTTTTCGTGAACCTGGTCAGAAAGAAGTTTGAGCTCGCTTTCTATTGAATCGACCTCTGCTTTTATCTCGTCTCTGGCTTTGAGCGCTTCCGCTACTTCGGCGTCAGACTGCAGGATCTGATCAATCTCGCGGATGCGCTTTTTAATCCTGAGCAACTGTGTGTCATAAGTTTGTAAACGATAAAGGCTAAAGGTGAGGTTCACAATGGGCTCCTGTCAGAGAAAGTCGGATCGCTTTAAATTGTATCATTCTAATTGGTCAAACAGCTCAACACAGCGTGCTGACTTTTACGCGATTCTGCAAAGCAATCGCATCTTATTTTTCAGTAAAACGATCATTAAGCCCTCTCTTCGAAAAGGATCAGCATGGTCGCGAAGAGGTTCTAATGTTGCCAGAAAACATCAACCTGTTCAAATATATCGAAACACACTCTTCAGTCTCGCTGCACTCGCCAGCTCCTCTAGGGAAGCTTCGTCGAGCTTCACCTGACCGACTTTCTCGACACGCAGGTTGGGTGGAGCGACCAGAGATATTATCTGACCCTCATCTCTCGGAGCGTAACCCAATACATCCTGGCAACGCGAATTCAGCGAACATGTCTAAACGTCCTTTTTAGTCTCACTGCGCTCGCCATTTTCCCCCAAGGGGAAGCCTGATACCAAACTAAAAGGCTCGCATTTTGTTTAGCTGAAGTCGCTTATTTGCCCTACGCGACTCTATCAGGCGCGAACTTAATACGAAGGTAATGCAAACGAATTGCTGTAATGCAAACGTAATGGTGCAAACGTAATGGTTTTCTTCAGGGGTTGCTATGATATAATTTGTGAGATTAATGGCGGAATAATCCGCTTTGGAGACAAAAATTTGGCCATCTTCAATCCAATTAACTGGTTGCTGGGCATGTTTTCGCTGGACCTGGGCATCGACCTTGGGACGGCTAACACTCTTGTAAACGTCAGAGGCAAAGGCATTGTGATCAATGAGCCTTCATGGGTGGCGATCGACAAGCGTACTCGTGAACCGCTAAAGGTCGGAGCTGCCGCCAAGGCCTTGGTTGGCCGGGCGCCAGCCAATATGGTGACTTTGCGCCCATTACGAGATGGCGTTATTTCAGAATACGATATTACCCAGGCGATGCTTGAATACTTCATCGGCCGAGCTCACCAACACTCCATTGTCATATTTCCCCGTTCAAGAGTTGTGGTGGGCATTCCTTCCGGCGCGACTGAAGTTGAGAAAAGAGCTGTATATGACGCGGCAATGAGCGCTGGCGCGCGCGAAACGTATATGATCCATGAACCAGTGGTTGCTGCGATTGGCGCTGGGCTCCCGATCAATGAAGGCCTCGGTAATATGATTGTCGATATTGGCGGGGGCACCACCGAGGTGGCGGTGATTTCAACCGGCGGCGTTGTTATTTCGCGTTCACTGCGTGTGGCGGGTGATGAACTCGATCAGGATATCATCGAATATATTCGCTCGAAGTACAACCTTTTTATCGGCGAGCAGATGGCAGAAAAAGTGAAGATTGCTATCGGGTCAGCTTATCCTTTGAAAGAAGAAAAGATGGTGGATGTGCGCGGCCGCAACTTGATCACCGGTCTTCCTGAAGCGTTGGAAATCTCATCAATCGAAATTCGCGAAGCGTTGTCTTCCTCTGTTCAGGTGATTATCGACACGATCAAAGATGCATTGGACGAGTCTCCGCCTGAGATCCTTTCGGATCTGATGGATAATGGCATCTGTCTGACCGGAGGAACCTCACAGTTGCATGGTTTGGTGGATCGACTTGCCAACGAGGTTCGTGTCAGGGTGTGGGTGGCTGAGGATCCCATGACCTGTGTAGCGCGTGGTTGCGGACTGGTTCTCGATGATCTGGAAGCGTACGAACAATTGCTCATAGGCATTGAACGGAATCCTTATTCTAGCTTCTCCGGAAATTAGGGCTCAGAAACGCACTTCTTCGGCCTTCTGGTAGGATCATTGCCAATGCAGAAACTACTTAATCCCAAATTCTTACGTAATTTAATCATCAGCATTATGGTGATTGGGCTGATGGTGATGGCTATTTCAGGTTACCTTACACCGATTTTCAGCCTGTCTCTGACGCCGCTCATCGGCACGCAAAGCTGGTTAGCAGAACGCTATTCTGCTTTTAAGGATTTTTCCAACTCACCTCGCGATATGGCCGAACTCAGACAGCAAAACGCGATGCTTGAGAATGAGGTCGCCCAATTACAGAACCAAGTGGTTGCCTTACAGGAGGAGCTGAGCCAATCCCGGATTCTCGAGGCTTTGTTTGATTTCGCGCGCATTAATCCGCAGTATGAATACCTCGCAGCGACGGTAATCGGCCGCGAAATTAACCCTTTTCAACAATATGTGATCATTGATAAGGGTTCCAACCATGGTTTGCGGCATGGCATGCCGGTGGTGACCCAAAAAGGTCTCGTCGGGCGAATTGATCGTGTTATCGCAACGGCCGCTCGCATCCAATTGATCAGCGACGCTAATTCGGTGGTGAATGTGAGGCTGCAGAATGCCAAAACTGAGGCTCAGGTTGACGGTTCGATTACCGGTGAAATCAGCCTGCAATTGGTTCCTCAGGATGTTGATGTGCAGGTTGGAGAAGTGCTGTTGACCTCAGGTTTGGGAGGCACTTACCCGCCCAATTTTTTTGTCGGTCAGGTATTGACGATGGAATCACGCGAGAATTCTATGTTCCAGACCGGCTCAGTTCAGCCCATGGTTGATTTCAGCACGCTCAGCGCGGTTTTAGTGGTCACCAATTTCAACCAGGTGGATATCAAGCCCCTGCTTCCATAGCTATGTTGCCTTATCTCGTCAGTTCTGTTGGTTTCATTATCGCTTTTATGCTTCAATATGGTGTTGTGAGCCGCTCGACCATGCTGAGCGGAGCCGCGGATTTGCTTCTGTTGTTCATCGCAGCCTGGAGCCTGCACGAGCACAATAAACGCATGTGGGTGCTCATTCTGATCTTCGCCGCTTTTATTAGCTTTGTTTCTGCCACCCCGTTCTTTGTTTCTATCTTTGTATATTTGGGCATCTTTCTGTTATCAAAATATCTCAATACCTGGGTTTGGCAGACGCCATTGCTGGCGATGTTCTTGCTGACTTTTGTTGGCACGCTCTTTCAGCATATCGTCTATCTGGCTGTCTTGTGGGTCAATCAGACTCCATTTGACTGGGCAACAGCGTTCTCTAATGTTACTTTGCCGACTATCTTATTGAATATGCTGTTGGCGATCCCCGTGCATGCTTTGGTGCACGAGATGGCACGCTCTGTCTACCCGACTGGACTGGAACCATGAACGCAACTCGTTACGAAAAACCGACCATTGCCATCAAACGTTTTCGTTGGGTGTTTATGGCGATTGCGGTGATCTTTACTTACTATGTCCTGCAGCTCTTTCAGTATCAGATTGTGAATGGCGCTGACTATGTCGCTCAGGCTGAGGACAACCGCACAGACATCATCAGCGATCCGACTGAGCGGGGTATGATTTTTGATCGCAATGGCATCGTGTTGGCGCGAAACACGCCCTCTTATAATGTGACTATCACCCCTGCTCAGCTGCCGGACGGCGAGGACAACCCAGGTGACCGCTATCGGATACTGAGGGAGCTGGCTGACACGATCAACATGCCGCTGAGCGCGGGGAATTACAATGAAGAGACCGCGCGAGGGTTTACTCCCTGCGCCACCGATTTCGGAATCCGGGAAATTGTCGAGATCGCTTCAACCAACTGGCCCTATCAACCGACCCGTATTCGCTGTAATATCCCGCGTGATATGGCGATGGTGGTGCGCGAGAAAGCGATGGATTGGCCCGGTGTGGCTGTGGAAGTAGAATCGATTCGTGAGTATCCGACCGGTATCGAAACCGCAGAAGTGGTTGGTTTCTTGGGGCCGGTGCCTGAAGTGCTGTTGGATTACTATACTGAGTTAGGTTTTGTTTCCGGTCGGGATAAGGTGGGTTACGCCGGCATCGAGAACAGCATGCAGGATGTTCTTGGCGGTCGCAATGGACGTCGGGTGGTAGAAGTGGCGGTAGATGGTCAGGTCATTCGAAACCTGGAAGAGCCTATTCCGCCAGTCCCCGGTTCTAATATTTACCTGACCATTGACGTGAGGCTTCAGGAAGCGGCGCGAACCGCTCTCAGAAGCAATTTTGACTATTGGAACTACCGCGCGGGACGCATTTTGAGCGAGAGCGGGGCAGTGATCGCGATGAACCCGAAAACGGGCGAAATATTGGCGATGGTGAACTATCCGAGCTATGAAAATAACCGCATGTCTCGGTTTATCCCCGGTTATTACTATAATCAGCTCTCGATCGATGAGGCGAAACCGCTGCTTAATAAGGCGATTTCTTCGGAACTGCCTCCCGGGTCGGTCTATAAGCTGGTGTCCGCGTTAGGCGTCTTAAATGAGGGTGTGGTGACCCCGGAACAGACCATCGAAGACCCAGGCACGATTTATCTGGTGCAGAGTTTCTACGCCCACGATGCCGGCAGTTTGAAAGAATATGTGTGCTGGACAGCGGATGAGGGCGGACATGGTCCAGTCGACTTCCTGCACGCGATTGCCTGGTCTTGCAATGTTTACTGGTACAAGGTAGGCGGCGGCTTCCACGATGAGGTGCCAGGGAACGGATTGGGCATCCTGCGCATGGATGAGTACGCGCGGGCGTTGGGTTATGGGCAGTTGACAGGGATTGAACTGCCCGGCGAGGTCGATGGGTTGGTGCCCTCACCGAACTGGAAGCGCTTCAATATTGGTGAAAACTGGGCGACCGGCGACACCTATCTGGCGGCAGTTGGCCAGGGCTTTGTGTTGGCGACACCTCTGCAAGTGGTGAATTCGATCTCGACCATTGCCAATGGCGGCAAGCATATGCAGGTGACGATGATCAACAAAATCGTCGAAGCGGATGGGACTGTCAGCAAGCAGCTTGAGCCGAAAGTGCTTTGGGATATCACGAAGGATCCGATGATCCACACCATTGATGGCAATCAGATTTTGGATGAGACCAAGACTGTGCAGCCGTGGATCGTGGAATTAGCCAAGCGTGGGATGGAGATGGTGACACAGATTGGCGGCACAGCCTATGCTGAATATAAAGAATATGATGGTTTTGTGGGGGGAAAAACTGGTACCGCGGAGTATTGTGATGATTTCGCGCTGAGCCTGAGATTGTGTGGCGAAGGTATCAATACCTGGCCGGCGCATGCCTGGTTCGTTGGCTATGAACCGGCAGACGACCCTGAGATCGCTGTGGTGGCTTTTGTATACAACGGGCGCGAAGGCTCTACTTTTTCGGCGCCGATTGTGGCAAAAGTGTTGGATACCTGGAAGCAGCTGAAAGAGATTGACGCTGCGAAAAACATTTTGCCGGCTGGTAATTAATTACTGATGTCTGGAGAACTGATTATCAAAGGTCTGCGCGCGGGTGTTTTAGTGACGCTGCCTGGGATCCGCTGGACCAGACAGCGAGACCTTTTAATCAAGCACCTGCAAGCACGTGAGCGTTTCTTTAAAGGTGGCAGGATCGCGTTGGATGTAGGCGGGACGGAGTGGAATCAAGCGGCCATAGCCAGCCTGCTCAAGGATGTCGGTGATGAAGGGGTATGCCTGTGGGCTGTCATCAGCTCGAATGAGGTGACGCGAAAAGCGGCTGAGGAGTTTGACTTGGCGACCAGCGTAAGACAGACCGCTGGGTCTGAACCTGAACCAATGAAGGAACCAATCGAGCCGCCTCTCAAGTGGCTCTCAGGCGGCCTCGGGGAAGAGACTAATTTCGAGTGGAATGGAGACCTGGTCTTGATCGGGGATGTCCCGGCTGATTCCTCCGTGACATGCTCAGGAAACCTGCTGATCTGGGGAAAAGTAAGCGGAAAAGTGAGCTTTGGCAATCAGTTATGTATGCTCGCGTGTGATCACCCTGCTGTCTACTGGCATGACAAACCGATCAATTTACCGAAAAAGCTGCGCAAAGGGCAAGGCGTTGTCATCAGGGCTGATAATGATATGATTTTGATTGAATCCGATTTGAAGGGCGGGTTCAAATTGTTATGAACACCAAGGATATCTGGAAGCGTTTCGATATTCCGTTGTTCGCGGCGGTTTTGTTGCTGTGCATTTTTGGTGTCGCGCTGATCAGCTCTGCGATCGCTGGGAACCCGACACTGGCTCAGCACCCTCAGCGTCAGGCGACCTTTATGGTGGTGGGGTTGGTGGTTTTATTTGCCGTTGCCGCTTTTGATTATCATGTGTGGTTGACGCTGACTAAACCCTTTTATATTATTACGGCGATTTTTCTGGTCTTTGTTTTTGTCAGCGGACAGTCCAGTTTCGGCGCGCAAAGATGGCTGCAGGTCGGTTTGCTGGTGGTTCAACCCGCTGAGCTTGCCAAGTTGGTGATCATTATGTCGCTGGCTGAATTCCTTTCTAAGCACCTCACCCAAATCAATAATTGGGGAATTATCGGGCGGAGTTTTGCACTGACGCTTGGCATCGTGTTGTGGATTTTGTTGCAGCCTAATCTTTCCACCAGCATCGTCATCTTGGTCATCTGGGCATTAATGGTGTGGATTTGTGGCTTAAAAGCGAAACAGATCCTGATTGCGACTGGCATCCTCGTCGCGTTTGCGGGTATCTCCTACGCCACTGACTTCCCATATCTGGCCGATTATCAGAAAGGCCGCATCGAAAATTTCTTTAATCGCCCGACTGATGAAGAAGCGCGCTATGGTGATACCTATAATGTTGACCAGGCGCTGATTAGCATTGGTTCTGGCGGTTGGTTTGGCCAGGGATATGGGCAGGGTTCTCAGGTGCAACTGCGCTTCTTGAAAATCCGCCACAACGACTTTATTTTCTCGGTGCTGGCGAATGAGTTTGGGTACGTTGGCACGGTGCTGATTTTAGGATTGTTGGTATTTGTGATCGTCCGCTGTTTTATCGTGGCTAAAAACGCCCCTGACGCCTATGGCGCTTTGTTAGCCTATGGGTTCGCTGTTTTGATTGCCTTTCAGACAATCGTTAATGTTGGTGTTAATTTGCGCTTGCTGCCAGTGACGGGCTTAACCCTGCCATTTATCAGTTACGGAGGTTCATCGATCGTTTCGATGCTGATGGGCATTGGCTTGGTGCAGAACGTGCGCATGCGCACTGATGATCGCAAACAACTCGGATAATCAGCCAAACATCACAGGGTGTCAAGTTTCTCCGCAAGATTGGATTTTGCGATTCTTTCATCGAACGAAGCTTCGCCTGAGGGAAGCTGGCGAGCGCAGCGAGACTGATGAGGGTGTTTCTGTGTGTCTGTTCGAGTCCGAATCGTCCATCAAATTCAGAACCTCATGACGGCTATACTGCCCTCGCCAGTGAGCGCCATGAATTAGCTGTTAAATAAAATCTCTGCGAAAACAAGGACAATTATTAGAGAAAATAAAGGCCCCATATTTCAGCAAGAATCGTTTATTTAGAGCGCTATCCTATCCTGCCAAACGCCACAAACGCCACAAAACGCCACCAGGTGACTTGCCAAGTTAACCAGGCAATGGTAGAATGCTGTTTCGAGTTGATTGGGGGCTCGTCTAATGGCAGGACAGCAGACTCTGAATCTGTATGTATTGGTTCGACTCCAGTGCCCCCAGCCTGTTAAAAACGAGGAGAAGTAATATTCTCCTCGTTTTTGTATGCACACTGAGCTGGCGATATCAGCGGTAAAATCGGCGCTCACTTGGCCCTGATGGGCAGGAATGAATGATGTCAGAGCTAGAACTCATACGCGCCGGAATTATATTTCGAATTCCTGCCTACCCCGCGTGGGTCTATCAATAGCATAAAGGAGACTGGTCATCGGGATTTCCCAACAGGGGATAACACGCCCCGTTACAGCTGTTATTCGCCAGGGAGCCGGGCAGGAGCGCCCTGGTTGGCGTCCGTCCGCTGTTGTTCCATAGCGGCCCGAGCAGGGCTGAAACGGATTAGTGACGCAGATATCCAGATTATCATCAAAGAAACAGGTATTGTTTGGAAAAAGGTCGCCTTCGAGTGATTCTTTGATTATATGCGCATAAGGAAGAAAGTAGTTTTGACCGCGTATTACCTCTGGATTATTTTATTTTGGGTGATTAGAATGCTGTTTTTGATTTTAACTTTCAACCGTTTGTCGAAGCCACGCATCGGGGTGTTGGCGGGGCGAGGAGGAGCCTTGGACATTGTAATGTGTCGAGTTTTGGATCCAGACGTCGCCTCCATCCATGAATCTCACTTTCCACTGTCGAATTAATGAGGTTGAAAATTCGGACTTCGACAAACACAGAAAACACCTTCTTCAGTTTCGCTTTGCTACACGGCTTCTCTCGCGGAGAAGTCAAGCGCAATAAAATCGACTGCCAAAATCACAATCTTTGAATATTTAATAAAATCGAAAAACTGGCATTATCTTCAGACAATTTGCTCATTTAGACGCGATTATCCTGTTTCAGCAAGGTCAGACGACGCTGGCGATAATGAAAGCGCCGAGAAGATAACAGATTAACCCAGCGAAGAGGGTCAGGTAAGCCTTCTTTGGGGCGCCTTTGAATTCGCCGTAAGCGAGCCCCCAAAGCTGAGTCCACAAGCCGGCGGTGATCCCAAGCGGCCAGCTGACGGTGGCGCTCAGGCTGCAGGTGGCGAAAGTGTGAATGATATTCCCGCCATAATGTGCCAGGCCGGAGAGAATGCCGAGTTTGTGGATTTTGAAACCATTTTCTCTGAAGACATGCCAGGCTTTTTTGCGGGTCAGGAGGATGGAGCTGACAACGAGCGCGCAAACGAACGCGCCGCTCGCCAGGACCGCCATGAAAGGCATCACCGCCAGACCATGGGGCTGGGTGACTGTCTTGAGGCCATAAGAAAGCCCGGTTGAATAAGCCGGAACAAAGAGCGCGCCGATCACCAACAGCAGGGCCACCTTAGCGATGCTGCCTGATCTGGCTTTTTCGTCTGAACCGGAAAGGGCGGCGCTGGCTGAAGAAGCATATTTACCGGCCAGCATGGTGAGCAGGATGGCCAGAATGAGAAACAGCGCGGCAAAACTGATGCGCAGGGGGGTCAAACCGGTCGGGATGCCCCCAATTATGGCAGAAATCAGCGTGCCAACGATCAGGTTAATTGATGCCTGCAGGGGTTGAGCCAATGAGAGACCGATTTCTTTCATCACCACAATGGAGAACATCATCCCGGCGACATAGAGGAGACCGCAAAGAAAGGTAATCAGAACACGGCTTTGATCTTCGAGCCGGACTTGCTGAAGATTCGCGATCAGCGCCGACCCGTCAAGCAGAAAGCCCATCACCCATACGAAGACGAAAGAGGTCGAGAAGAGCGTAAGATAAAAAGCTTCGAGCGGGTAATTGCCCAGATATTTGAGGCTGATGAACCAGGTGCCCCACATGAACGCGGCAAGCAGGCTCATCGCGATGGCGACCGGATTGGAAAGGTTCGGGTCCAGATTCATTGGGGGTTAATCCGCGATAACTTTTACAAACACTTTTCTTTCGCGCGGTCCATCAAAATCGGCGAAGATAATTCCCTGGGAGCCACCAAGTAGCAGTTTTCCTTCGCGAATGATGACAAAGGTCTGATGGCCCATCAGCACAGATTTGATGTGCGCCGAAGCGTCGGTGGGAGAGTCAAACTGGTGAAAGAAGTCCACTCGGGTTGGAACCAGACGGTCGAGATCATGGAGGATGTCCTTGGGAGTCATGGGGTCGAGATAAGAATTGACGAAAATGCCGGCGGTTGAATGTGGGTTGTGCACCAGGCAAAGGCCTTCGCTGACGCCGCTTTCTTCGACAATTTTGGCGACCTGAGCGGTGATATCCTGCCAGCTTTGGTAGTCTCCGGTTGATAAATTGATTTCTTTGATCATATGATTCCTCTCAATCAGGTTTCCTCCGAAGAGGTGAGTTTATTTTACCGCTTGAAAGCGCTTTTGATGCATTTGAAGACTTTTATGGTGATTCTGTCAGACGGCGTTTACCGTCTGTGCCTACGAAAATGTGCGAGAGGGCCCATATTGCCGGGCATTCAAACCGGCCCTTCATCGACGTCTTTCTTTTGAAAGCCGTTAAAAAATCAGGTCGTTGGCAGTTCATTTCGCGCTCGCTGTTAGACGCTTTTTTCGGGCGTCAGCGGCGTTTTCCGCGCTGGCTGCTCCTGAAAAAGGTCGATGAATTGTATTCGTACTGGCGCAGCTTCCGGCCGCAAACGACGCGCTTTTGACTCGGCTGGCTTGCCAAATCGGGCGAACTGGCCGATAATCAGAGCATGGAAAAATACGCTGTTTATATTGGTGGTGTCGCCCTGGACGAGTATTACAGGGCGGGTCATTGGCCAGGTGTCAAGGAAAAAGTACTGGTCGACGCGTTGCCTGCCGTGCCTGGCGGGATGATTGCCAACGCGGCCTGTGTCGCTTCGAGGCTGGGTACGAAGGTGAAGTTTGTAGCCGAGTTAAACTCGGGTTCGATATCTCAATTTCTGCTTAGCGACCTTCGGGGATATGGTGTTGACACGCAGATGGTTCATTTCGATGACAGCCTTCCTGATCCGAAAACAATGATTTTTTTGACTGACAATGAACACACCATTTTGATCCCGCGGCTGGGGTGGACGAAAATCGAGTTTTCTGAGGATGATTTGGCGGTCTTGGAAGGCGCTGCCTACCTTTATTCGACGCCAATTGAGTTCTCAATCTGTGAGTGCTGCGGGATGCGCGGCGCTGAATTATTGCAGTACCTGAGGAGCAAAGGCGTAAAAATCGTGATTGACCTGGATGTTAATATCATGATTGATGAGAGCTTTGACGTCTTTCGCAATTATGACATTATCTTTCTGAATGAGGTTGGATTCGCCAGCGTTCAGGGCAGGCAGACCCCCGCGGAAACGATTAAAAAATTGATGGATTTGGGTGTTGAACTGATTGTCGTCACGGAGGCGGAGAACGGTTGTACGATTTACAGCCGCGATGGTTCTTTCCATGCGGATGGTTTCAAGGTTGAGGTCGTAGATGTAACCGGGGCAGGCGACACTTTCTGCAGCAGCTTTTTGCATGCATATTTCCAGGGCAAGGGCCTGCGGTACGCAGCTAAATTTGCCAACGCGGCAGCGTCTTTATGTGTCGGGAAACTCGGAGCCAGAGCTGGCGCTGTCACGGAAGCCGAAGTGGAAAGCGTGCTTTCGGCAACAGCGGGCTAAAGCTTGTTGTTCACTTTTATTGGCGGCCAGGGTAGCGGCGCAAGCGCCATTCCGCGCTTTTTCTGACGCCTTTGATCGGGTAAAGTGCGCCGTATTGTCTAAGCGCAAATGATGCGCTGATGTTGCCGTAGCGTGCGGCTTCAAGCAGGCTCCCTGTGCGGGCAAGGCCGACAATGAACCCGCCGCAGCAGGCGTTTCCAGCGCCGGTGACATCAACAATTTTTTTCACCGGGTAGGCGGCCACCGTTTGAGGGTCGCCGGTTTCACCGCAGACCTGACAACCAGCCGCACCGAGGCGAATGAGGCTCTTCCTGACCCCGTTGCGCCGCCATTCCAGGGCGATTTTTTCAGGTTCATGAATACTGGTCAGTTGACGTGATTCATTGATGTTGGGAGAGACAATATCAACCTGACGGGCCAACCGATAAAATTCCGCTAAATTTTCCGGTTGACAGAAAGGATCCCAGGGCTCCCAAAGGATAATCAAGTCAGGATTTTCCCGCAAAAAACGCACCCAGTTTTCAATTTTTTGGGGGTCGGCGTGCAGGTGCACACCCCGGGCGGTTCGATAGCGGCCCTGCAGGGCCGCTGGCTCGGGCACAAAGCTGGGGAGGTCTGCGAAACTGGTTTGAAAGATTTCATTTCTGAAACCGTCTTCGGCAATCAGCTGCCAGGCGCGGGGAGTCCTTGTGGCTTGGAATTTCTCCAAGCCACTGAGGTCAAAATATTGTTCTAAAGCCGGAAAGTCGGCTGTCTCGAAGTCCTGAGCTAAACGGGCGAGCAAGCCGACCTGATCTGCCCAAACTCTCATTCCCATGACCGCATGGGTCGCACCGCCCCCAAGCGTTTTCATGTGCGTTCGGCCGTTTGCCTGGACGATATCGTCAATGATCAGTGAGCCGATTGAGAAAAAGAAGTCCTCACTCATCGATTCAGAGATGGTTCCAGACATCCATAAACGCCCGCATGCGATCCAGATCCCATTCAGCAGTCATGGCTTCGCGCGTCCAACCGGTGGTGGTCTTGAAAGCAGAACTGACGATGATCCCATTGCAGAGCTCGGCAAATTGAGCGAGGTTATTCACATTCGCGCCGCCGCCGAGGATCAGCGGTTGGCCTAACTGAGCCTTATCAACGGCTTTGAGCATCTCCTGGGATTCATTGACATTAAGTCCGGTCAGGATGACACCGTCTGCGCGACCCATCACAAGCGCCTGACGCGCTTCATCTTCGATGGGCATGCGCCCGAGGGGCTGGCCTGTCCGGTCGTAGACGTCAGCAAAAATTTTAATATCGTCAGCCTGGAGCTGATGTCGGTAGCTGATCGCTTGATGGGCGCAGCCTTCTAAGAGGCCTTCTGCCCTGACCATCGCGCCAACATAAACTTTGATGCGCACAAACTGAGCCTGAATGGCATCAGCTATCGCCAGAGGTTCCTTAGCGGCGTGCGCCATCAGACACACACCCAACGCCAAATCGGGGAATTCTCGCCTGACCGCTGCGCCGATTACCGAAAGACGGGCGATTGTGTCTGGCTGTACGTGTGGATTGATCGGGAAATCACCCAGGTCTTGAATGTAAAGCGCTGGAATGTCAACCTTTACTGCCTTGGCAGCATTCGCCAAGGCAAAATCGGTGCTTTCTTTGATGCCTACAGCAGCGGGGTGCCCCGAAGCCGGTGAAGGCGGCAGGTGCAGGGCGGCGATGATGGTTGGTTTGCCCTTTTGAAAGGAAAGATTAGGCTTCATTCTGCCAGCCATTCCAGGTTTCACTTGTGCGGATGCGCGAAATGCCGCCACCACCCTCAACGCTGCGGCCGCCCGTCAGGTTGCGGAAATAGGGTTCACCAATCACTTCGGCGCGGTAAGCGGCGAAAAGCTCACCGGCGATTTGGGAAATGAGCGGAGAGAACATTTCCCTCACGCGCGGGAAGGTCAAAGCTTCATCGGCGAGTTTGATCAGCTCATGGGCGTCAGATGGACAGATGATGCCAACGCGGCGGCCGATAGTTCTGGCGGCGACCAGAATCTCGGCAACCCGACTGGTATCCCTTTCGGCGGCAGTGATCAACACAGTTGGCGTGTTGACTTCTTTTTCGAAGTACTGCAGGTGGGCCCACTCTTCCATATCCTGACCCAGGGCGGAATCTCCGGTGGCCTCGAGCAGTTTCGCAGCAGAGAAGAGGGCGATCCCGAAGTTGGGGCCTGACCCAAGGAAGACATATTCGCGTGAATCCTGCCATTTTTCGGCTAACGCCTTAGCAGGATGTTGGTTTTCCTTAATCGCAATCTCAATGGCATCAATCACGCTGACCAATTCCTGCCGCCAAGTTGAGGCGAGCTCTGCGCTGAGGTAGCCGCGGGCTTCGCCGATTTGAATGGCGATCAGGTAGAGCGCGAACAGATTGAGCGCAAAACTGCGTACCCCGGGCACAAAAGTATGCTGCGGAACAGGGAAGGCGGGGTTGGGAACTTCAAAAATCAGGTTGCCTGCGCTCGCCAGGCGGCTTCCGGGGGTCGCGGTGAAGGCAACAGTTAGCGCGCCAGCGTCCTGATAAGCTTTCAGCGCCTCATAGGTGCGGGTAACTTCGCCAGATACGGAGATGGCGATCGCCAGATTGGTATTGGGGCCAGTTTTGGGCAGGAAACCCGCGTGGTACCTTGCCATATGCATGGAGGTGCCGAACTCAGTTGGCAGGCCGGAAAGATATTGGAAGGCGAACTGAGTGTTAATGCCCGCGTGGTGAGAATCACCACAGCCTGTGATGAAAATGCGCTGCAGTGGTTTACAAACCTTGGGCGTGAAGAGGTCCTTATTCAGTTTAAGAAGCGTTTCGTATTGTGAGCGCAGCAGCTCAGGAATGCTCTTAATCTGTTCAATCATATAGTTCATTGTTTTCTCCTTGGATAAAAAATTAAAGTAAGCTCTCCCGAAGCATTCGCTTCCAGGCGGGCACGTCTATTTCCCAAACAACGGTGACAGTCTTTGGTTTTTGAAGCACATTTCGTTCGTCAACGATGGTCATGCCATCGGTGTTAGCCTGGCCATAGGCAATATCTACATAATAGTCACCCTGACGTCGGGCGATTCCCGGGTCGAGGGCAATCGCCATGGTAACCGGGTCTGGCAAAGGCAACGAAGGATCACCCAGCCATTTTTTGTTGGTTGCCACAGCCTGGCGATTGCAGTCGATGGCAAATTCTGCCCGGCGCGTTCCAATCGCGCGCAGGTCGGCTTGTTCGGAATCTGAAATGTTCGCTTCACCCCGGCATAGTTCCCAACCAACCTGAACCATTTTCATGCCGGAATGGTAGACCGCATAAGCAGCTTCGGGGTCAAACCAGACGTTGTACTCAGCCGCGGGGGTGACATTCCCGACCGTGCAGGCGGCGCCAGCCATCAGGTAGCAGATTTTCACTTTCTTGGCGATATCCGGCGCTAAAGCCAGAGCGTTGGCGATATTGGTCAGCGGACCGAGCGTGACAAGGGTGATCTCGCCCGGGTTCTTGCGTATAGCATTAACCATCGCTTCGACGCCGCCTGTTTGAATGGGGGTTTTGGTCGCAGGGTAATTCATACCGCCCATGCCGTCGGGACCGTGAAAGAAGTATGCATAGCTTGGCTCTCGGCTCAAAGGCAGCGCTGTGCCGCGATAAACCGGCACGTTTTTCTCGCAAACTTCAACGGTATAGCCGGCATTCTGACAACCCATATCGACGGGCACGTTGCCAGCGACCACGCTGATGCCTAAAACTTCCACGTCAGGGGCTTGAAGCGCCATCAAGATGGCAACAGCGTCATCAGAGGCGGTATCGGTATCGATCCAGAATTTTCGCATGTTTACCTCGCTAACAAATCGTAGAGAAGATTTTTGACACCCTCAGCGTTTACCCGGGTGCAAACTTTGGCAGCTCTGCGTTCTCCCCATTGCTTGAGGGGGTCAGCTATGGTGAAACCCATGCAACGGCCGTTTGTTTCGACGTGAACCGGGGTTTCGAGTGTGCCAAAGAGATCTGGTTTTACCAAATATGCGGTCACTGACGGGTCATGAGTGTGGATCTCTCCGGCGGTGAAACCGTAGATGTTCGCGTGGAAAGCCTGATAAAGAGGTTGGATACGCTTGAGGAAGTCGGTCGCGGGGGTTTGGGCGGCATAGAGCTTGTTGAGAAAGCTATTATCCATCACAATTTGTTGGGTCACATCCAACCCGACCATCACAACTGGCCAATCGGCCCTGAAAACCATGTCAGCCGCGTGCGGGTCATGGTATATGTTGGCTTCGGCGACGGGAGAGATATTGCCTCCCGCATAACAGCTGCCGCCCATAATGACCACTTCCCTGACATATTTTGGCAGTTCAGGGCAAAGCTGCAGCGCCAGACCGATATTGCTGAGCGGGCCGATTGGGGCTAAAGTGACCTCACCGGGAAAGGCTTTGCAGGTGTCGATAATGAACTGCGCGGCGTGTCGGGCGAGGGGCTTCCCTTTTGGCGCTTCAAAGCTGGCGTTGCCGAGTCCATCGTCACCATGAACATTGGCAGGGAACTCCCCCAGAGGCACGACGAGAGCTTTGCCGCATCCCTTTGACACAGGAATATCTCCATGGCCTTCCAGTTCGAGAAGCCTGAGCGCATTTTGCGTCCCGATTTCGACAGGGCAATTGCCAAAAACAGTGGTCAGACCGATCACATCCAATTCCGGCGCGCGTAAAGCAGCCAGAATCATCATGGCGTCGTCGACGCCTGGATCTGTATCAATAATTAATTTTCTCATCTACATCTCCAATTATTCGACAGAATAGAAATATTTTTCAACTTCAGCCAGGGTAGGCACCTGCCGGCCTGAACCTTGTTTGCTTACTTTCGCGGCGCCCATCGCATTGCCTAAGCGCATTACTTTTTCAAAAGGCCAGCCCTGCAGCATGCCTGCGATGAAGGCGGCGCCAAAGCTGTCTCCGGCTGCTGTAGAGTCGACCTTTTTGGTCACAAACCCCTTCACTTTGAACTCCTCCCGCGGGGTCATCACCAGACATCCTTCAGGACCTTGTTTGATCACTAAAAGGGTCAGGCCGCGGTCAAACATGGCGCGGGCATCCTGTAGCTCTTTGTATTCAGGCAAGACATATTTGATTTCGTCCTCAGTCAGTATCAACGCAGACGCGCTTTCCAAAGCCTCATCGAGAATCTGAGCGGGCACGCCGAGCACATATGGGCCCGGATCAAAGAACACTGGCTTGTCGTGCTCTTTAGCGTAGCGCATCCCCTTAATCATCGTCTTCGCCATGCGCTTTTCCTGCAGCGTATATCCGTAGGCTTGAATGGCTCCAGCTGTTCTAATCTGTTCTTTCCATTCTTCCGAAAGGTCAGTTAACGGCCCGACGCCCTCGTATCCTAAAAAGACGTGAGTGGCTTCTATGGGGTCGTTGAGCGTATAGACCACGGTTGTTGAGCCAGTCGGTTGCACAATGGCATGGCTGATGTCTACGCCTTCCATCTTAAGGATGCGAAGCATCTCATGCCCATAAAAATCGTCTCCCACGGCGCCAAGAGCGACCATCTTTGCCCCAAGCCGCTGCCCCGCAATCAAAAAATTGCCAGCCCCGCCGGGCTCCTGATTGATGGAGCGAAGCATCTGGTGTTCTTCCACCCGGATTGGCAGTTTTTGGATGCTAAGATTGATGTCCATCACCAGATCGCCAATTGAAACGATTTTGACTTCTTTATCCAAAATCATGCTTGTCCTCCAAAATGGCTAATAAGTCAGCGGCTGCTTCTGAAAAAGCGGTTGCCTTTTGGGACTGATTTATCAGAAATTGTAAGAATTCTGCTTTATTGAAACGAGCAGCACCAAGACTTTCGGTGCTTTTGCTGCCCATGGCGATTGCCAGGGTTAATTGTTGTTTGAGCGGAAGTTGAACCAACTCACCCAGAACTATCCCGGCTGAATAAGCATCTCCGGCGCCGGTCGTGTCGACCACGCTCACTGAAGCCGCCGGCAATTGAACACTCTCGGTCGAGGTGCTAAGAAGCGCGCCTTTATCGCCATATTTCAAGGTAACTTTGCGGGGGCCCATCTCTGCCAGAGCCCTGATCTGAGCCTCTGTTTTAGTGAGCCCGGTGAGCTGTTCGGCTTCCTGCTTCCCAGTGATTAAAACATCCACCTGGTGAAGAATCTCCAGAAAACGTTCACTATGGAGGATCACAGGATCTAAACCTGTATCCAACCCAATAGGAATCTTTTTTTCAGCAGCCAGACCAATCATTTTTTGGGCAGCTTTCCAGGTCGATTCTTCTAAGAACACATATCCTGATATCTGAAGGAAATCAGTTCCTTCGAGCGCATCAGAATGAAAATCATCAGGTCCGAAGGCGCTATTGACCCCGCGATAAGAGAGCATCGTGCGTTCGCCGTTTGAAGTGACGGCAACAAAAATAAGCCCAGTTTGATCCCGATCACTTTTTATGACGTAATCATGCACGATGCCTTCTTTGTTGAGCGTGCGAATTGCATATTCAGCCCAGAAATCCTGACCGATCGCACCGATCAGATGGGCATCTACCCCCATGCACTTTAAGAGCCCCGCAGTATTCACTACCGCCCCGCCTATGTGGGTTTCGAGTCGAGTCGCCAGGCCATCCCTGCCTGGAACAGGGATCTCGGGCATGATCATCAAGTTATCGACGTTGATGTCGCCGAAAAGGAGGACCCGCTTTTCAGACACGCTCTTCAGCCTCCCGCACCGCGTCAATGAACGCTTTTACCTTCGCCATGTCCTTGCGAGTGATGTCTTCGCTCCGGCTGGTGTGGGTGAATGTGTCTACAGCCCAGGGCTTCACCTGGCGCATGGCTTTGGCTACATTGCCGGCGCTTAAACCACCTGCCAGGATCACTGGTTTTGAGCTGACCTCGACAATCTTACGGCTGATATTCCAATCATGTGTTGCGCCACTGGCGCCAATCCCGGTGACGTGCGACACTTTGGTGTCGAGCAAAATCAAATCCACATACCCCATAAATCGCAGCACGTCGCGGATGCTTTGTCGGTCGGTGCCGACTGCGATGGCTTTCATAATTCGAATCGCGGGATTGAGATAGCGGCGCAGTTCAAGCAGTTTGTCTTCAGCGACGACCTCCAAGTCTGACGATACATGCAGGATATCCGGTTGGACAAGCTCAGCCATGCGCAGAATTTCGGACACATTATCATAGACGGTGAGCGCCGAGGCAACTGTTTGGGGAGGCAGGGCTTTGCGCATCGCCGCGGCTTCTTCGTAGTTGAGTTCCGCTGGAGCAATGCCATCCTTCCCAACAGCGAAACCAATATGATCAACACCGAGTTCGGCGCATTTCACAGCTTCGTCGATATTAGCAAGGGAATACATTTGAATGATCATGATTTGAATAAACCTTTCGTCTAGAACTTTTTTGCACAAATACCTGATTTATGCGGATTTTAGTTTCTTTCGATACCTCTAATTCTTATGGTTTACCAGGTGTGAAGTTGCTCTATGTTTCTGTTCAATTTGCTATCGTTAGAGCAATTCATATTCATAAGAATTAACTGAGCCAGAAAACTCAACGGCTTCTGGCTCAGCGATTTCAGGTATTTTGAACTTCTCTTCAATTATGCCTTCAGCTTTTCGATAATGGAGCTTTTGGTCGCTGAGACTTAAAAAGCTGGGATTATCGAAGTGAGGGACGATCATTTTCGAGTGGCTACCTCATAGAGCTGCTCGGCCAATTCTGGGAAGTTGGCCCACGCGTTTACCCGCTCGAGTGTCTCAATGACCTCTTTGGGGAAGGCATCGATACCTTTGAAAGCGCCAGATATCGCGCAAGCCATCGCGCCAACAGTGTCAGCATCACCTGACAGGGCTGCGGCCAGCCGTGCAGTCTCCATTGGGTCACCATCTGCCATCACAAACATACCAAAAGCGGCAGGGACAGCTTCGGTAATCGCGAGTGTCGTGCCGATGATGTCGTAAATCTCCTGAATGCGCTCTCTTACGGGCATGTCTTTTCTGGCAATTTCTGCCGCGAGGGCGATTCGCTTAGCTGAAGAGGCGCCCATCCAGGGGTTGCCGTGCTTCATGCCCATTTCCGCGGCTCGAATCCCAGCTTCGACAACGCTTTGTACGGTCGCGTCCTCTTTCAGAGCTTCAGCCACCGCGCCCGCCACCGCGCTCGCGCCTGAAACTGCGATATCGGTATAATGACTTGGAACACTGGTAAGTACCGCATCCGCTACCGCACCTTCGAGATCGCCAGGATGCATCAGACCGACAACGCTGATGCGCATCGCCGCGCCGTTGGTATCACCTGTTGCGCCGGTTTTGTAAGGATCTTCGCCGCGCTTCAGAGCAATAATGGCGCGGCGGCTTGAGGGACCCACAAAGGGGCAGTTATCTCCGCCAACATAGTCGTACCATTTGATCAAGGCGCGCGCAGCGCCTTCGGCGCTGGCTTTACCGTCTTTGATGTACTCTCTGGCGATAAAAACTGCCTGTTCAGTATCGTCGGTAACCTGACCGGCTTTAAGGGTAAAGTGAACCGGATGTTCAGCAGGGCCATCGAGGAATTTTGTGATGTATCCTCCGTAATAATCCCAGGTGGCCTGGGGCGAAAGCCAGGCCGGCATAGCATATGAATCGCCTAAAGCCTGACCATAAAGGCCGCCTTTAATTCTTTTCTTCAGATCAATCATGCGGTTTCTCCTTTAAGTAGATGTTCTTCCTGCTCCTGGAACTTGCGCTGGCGTTCTCTCTTTAAGGTCTGTTCGCGCACTGCATAAACTGCAAGAGCGAGAATGGTCACAGCGTAAGGGATCATCTGTACCAGCTGTGACGGGATATTCAGCGAGCCAAGCTGGTTCGAAAGTGCGTCGGCAAACCCGAAAATGATTGCCGCTAAGACAGTTCCCCAGGGTTTTCGGCCGCCTAAATAAACGGCTGCCAGGCCAATGAAACCACGGCCGGCGGTCATTTCACGCTGGAAAATGTTCAGATAAGCCATAGACATGGTCAGCCCACCAAACGAAGCAAGGAAACCAGAAATAAGCAGGGCGATCAGCTGGGTCTTGCGAACATCGATACCCAAAGAAGCAGCCGCTACTGGATTCTCACCAACAGCGCGAATGTGCGTGCCCAGACGGGTTCGGTACAACAGGGTCGCAAGCAGGGCGGTAAGCACAAAGGCCAGGTACACAAAAATGTGGTGGCCACTCAGCACTGTGCCGATAAAGGGAATTTCTTTAATCAATGGAATGTGGACATTCGGAGCCATACCGCTGGCGAGTGTTGAGGAGTTGCCTTTGTCGCCAGTCAGCACATACAGCAGAAAGATCGTACCGCCAGTTGCCAGAATGTTGACGGCAGTTCCGGCGAGGATGATATTTGCCTTGAGGTATAACGCAAAATACCCGAGTAACGCCGCGATGAGCACGCCAGCGGCAATTCCCGCGAGAACACCGAGCAGGGTATTGTGCAGATACGCAGAGACCACCACGCCAGTAAAAGCGGATACCAGCATGATGCCTTCCAGGGCGATATTGATGGCGCCAGATAGTTCTGTGATCAACCCGCCCAAAGCGGCAAGAATAATCGGCGTGCTGATGCGCAGTACGCTCGCAAAAAACACCGCACTGAAAATAGAGCGAAGAACAACATCAAATGACATCGTTGCCTCCTTCGGATATGTTAGCCTGTTCCTGAGTAGCCGCAAGCGGCGCTCCAGCGGACATGTTTTTTCGGGTTTCGATTCGCTGTTTAATCATCGGCAGAATTCTTTCCGCAGTCACCAGCAGAATAATCAAAGCCTGGATGATTAATACCATTTCTCTTGAAACATCCGCAGAGCGCTCCATGATATCTGCACCAGCCCGCAGGTAACCATAGGCTAATGCAGAAATCGGGACCATTAGCGGGTTGTTTCGGGCCAGCAAAGCGACGACGATCCCTTCAAATGCCAATGAAACGGTGATGTTGGCAATCAGCTTCTGATGAATTCCCATTCCCAGGTGAGCCCCTGCCAGACCGGCCAGGATACCTGAAATGGCAAAAGTAAGCACGATTGTCCTTTTCGTGTCGATGCCACCGTATGAGGCAAAGTTCTCATTCGCGCCGAGCATGCGCAGCTCGTACCCATAAGGCGTGCGGAACATCAGCCGCCAAACCACATAGACGGCAATCAAAGCAATATAGAGCATGATTGTTACATTGGCTTTGGTATTGAACAGCTGGTAAACATCCTGTAAGAATGGCAGATTGGGGATGAAAGTAGGTAAAACCCCATCTTTAGGGAAGCAGTCGCTGGCGTTATAGCCTGCGCCAGGTCTCTTAATGAAGAAAATCAAAATGTAATCATAGAACCTTAACGCGATGGCGTTTAACATCAATGTAGATACAATTTCGTTCGCTTTAAGCTTCGCTTTCAGGAAACCTGGTATGGCACCCCATATAAAGCCGGAAGCACCGGCAACAACAAGCGCCAGTGGAATTCGCAGGTAACCAGGCAGTGGAACGAAAAGGGCAATGACGCCTGAAGTCAGCGCTCCCATAAGCATCTGCCCTTCAGCGCCGAGGCTGAACAAGTTGGCTTTGAAAACCAATGCTACGGAGAGACCGAGCAGCATCAGCGTAATCGACTCTTTGATCCATTCCCCAGCGCGGTTCAGGCGGGTGAGCGGACCGATCAGGAACATCTTGTAAGCCTCGAAGGGTTCCTTGCTGACTAACAGTGTGATGATAAAGCCTATTATTAAGGCGATGCTAATCGCGAGAAGCACGCGCAGGACTTCTCGGACGGCAGGACGTTGAAGCAATGAAGTTTTCTTCATAAGATTGCCTCCATTTCCTCCGGGCTCTGATGCTTGACACCAAGCATGTAGAACCCCAACTCTTCTTCGGATACATTGCCCGCATCAGGGAATACGCCTGTAATTTCACCTTCAAACATGGCAATAATGCGGTCAGAAAGACTCATCACTTCTGAAAGGTCGGCTGACACCAACAGCACTGCTGTGCCTTCTGTGCGTTTGCGTACGAGCTGCTCACGGATGAATTCCGTCGCGCCGACGTCAATACCTCGAGTCGGCTGGGAGGCGATCAGTAAGGTTGGTTCAGAGGTGAATTCCCGCGCGACAATAACTTTCTGCATGTTGCCGCCAGAGAGAGAACTCACTGGGAGCTCCCCGCTGGGGGTTAAAATGCCGAAATCCTGGATGGCTGTTTCGCCAATCTGTTTGATCGCTTTTACATTCAATGATCCGCCTTTTGAGAAGGGTTTCTTGAAATATCGATCGACGATCAGGTTGTCATTGATTGAGGCAGAAAGCGCTAAGCCATTGGTGAGTCGGTCTTCAGGAATATGACTCACTTTTGCCTGGCGCACCTGCCGAGGCGTCTGGTTGAGTACAGGCTTGCCTTCCATCAGCGCATTGCCAGAACTGGCTGGCCTCAAACCAGTCAATATTTCAACGAGTTCTGTTTGACCATTGCCTTCCACCCCGGCAATACCCAGAATTTCGCCTTCATAAATATTGAACGAAACATTGTGGAGCATCCGCCTGCCCGTATCTGTGATGTAATTCAAATTTTGAACTTCCATCACCTTTTTGCCCCTGGTTCTTGGCGGTTTCTTCACATCCAGGAAAACCTTGCGGCCAACCATCATCGTTGCCATGCTTTCCTGGGTGGCATTTTTTGTTTCCATGGTTCCCACAATTTTTCCCTGCCGCAAGACGGTTAGACGATCTGAGACCGCCTTAACCTCCTTGAGCTTGTGGGTAATAAAGATTACCGTTTTACCTTGGTCAACGAGTTTTCGGATAGCGAGAAATAATTCCTGAGTTTCCTGAGGCGTCAAAACAGCAGTAGGCTCATCCATAATCAGGATGTTTGCGCCGCGATAAAGAGTTTTCAGGATTTCTACTCTCTGACGCATACCTACGTTGATCGAGTCAACGGTTGCGTCCGGATCAACACGCAGGCCATATTTCTGAGAGAGTTCTTTGGTAATCGTACGGGCTTTCTCATGATCTAAGAACCCACCACTAAGGGGTTCTTCGCCGAGAACAATATTCTCTGCGACTGTGAAGGATGGCACCAACATGAAGTTCTGGTAGACCATCCCAATGCCAGCTTGAATTGCGTCCTTCGGGCTGTTAAAGTGCATTTGTTCGCCGTCAACGAAGATCTCACCTGCGGTAGGCTGTTCAGCTCCATAAATAATCTTCATCAGAGTCGATTTGCCGGCACCATTTTCCCCGACCAACGCGTGGATTTCTCCTTTTTCCACAGAGAAATTAATGCCGTTATTTGCAACTACCCCATTAGGATAGATCTTGACGATGTCCTTTAATTCAATAATGGGTGTCATCTTCCTCCTAAAGAAACTCTGCTGGAAACATGTTTCCAGCAGAGTTTCTTTAGGAGGAAGATGACACCCATTATTGAATTAAAGGACATCGTCA
>JAAYCN010000095.1 GCA_012729755.1 Chloroflexota bacterium
AGCGCTACCTGCATACCTATTCTGCCCCGCGGTTGGCATTTGGCGCCCTGCCGATGCTGGCGCATGCCAATGCGGTCACAAACCCCAATGCCATGTTCCGCAAGGCGATACGGCTGGAAGCCTATGAGCAGGCGGATATGGTGAGTGACCCGGTCAACCTGTTTGATATGGCGCCCTATGCCGACGGCGCTGCGGCTGTCCTGCTGACGCGCCGCGACCTGCTGCCGCCTGATTATCCCCACCCGCTGGTGAAGGTGAGCGGTTCCGGTGCGGCGATCGACACGCTGGCGCTGCATGACCGCCGCGAGATGCTGGCATTTGATGCCGCCCGCGCCGCGGTTGAACAGGTCTGCTATAAGGCTGGCTGGCACCCGCGTGACATGGACCTGTTCGAACTGTGCGACGCCTTCTCCATCTACGGCATCCTGTCACTGGAAGCGGCTGGCTACGCCAAGCCCGGCGAGGGCTGGAAGCTGGCGCAGGACGGCAAGCTGGGCATCCATGACGCGCTACCGGTGTGCACCATGGGCGGCATGAAAGCGCGCGGCAATACGCTGGGCGCGTCCGGCGTGTACCAGGTGGTGGAAGCCGCCCTGCAGCTGCGGGGTGAAGCAGGCGCCAGCCAGGTGCCCGGCGCACAGCGTGCACTGACACTGTCACTGGGCGGGCCGGCCTCGACTGCGGTAGCGCATGTGCTCGAGCGGGTTTAACAGCAAAAGTTCCGTAAAACGCGAGTCTGATAGGAATTGAGAGTCAGTCATGGGTAGACTTTAGGCTAACAATAAAGCGCTAGTAATTTTTGAAGCTTGATTGAGGAGTGACACACATGGAAGTTCCACGCCACTGGCGATTAAAAAAACAACGCTATGCCCTGGTTGGGGAAATCTGCCCGCACTGTGAGGAGAAGATCTTCCCACCGCGCGACGTGTGCCCGCACTGCGGCGGTGAAGCCAAGGAGCAGTATGCTTTCAGCGGCTTGGGCGAGGTGTTTTCATATACCATGATGAAAGATGCGCCGGCCGGCTTTGAGGACAGCGCCCCCTACACCGTGGCGCTGGTCAAACTGAACGAGGGCCCAATTGTGACCGCCCAGCTGACCGACCTGGACGACAGGCCGGTGGAGATCGGTATGCCGGTAGAGATGGTCACTCGCCGGATACGACAGGACGGTGACGAGAGAGGGATGCTGATTTATGGCTACAAGTTCCGGCCTGCGGGACTAGGCACTAGTAAATAAAGAGAGGAATAACAAAATTAAGCATTACGCCCAATATAAGAGAGATTAATCAAAAATTCTATTCCTGTAAACAAGTATCCTGCGTTCCCCTGCGTTTTCAACCAGGGGAACCTATTATTCTTAGCAAAACCAGATACTTTTTCAATTATTACGAACCAAAATTGAGATCAAACGTAAAAAGATTAGTAAATAGTGAATTTGCAACGAAACACCCGTAAGCAAATATCTAATCCACCATATAACCGATAGTCATATATGCATTTTTACGTTTTCTAAACATCCCTGCCAACACTGGCACCTGTTCATCCAAGTAATCGTAAATGACCACTTCACTTTTCCGGTCATAATTGCGGTGAAGGCGACCTGCATACTGTGTTATCGTTCCGCGCCAGGCAACCGGCAATGCCAAAAATAAAGTGTCAAGGCGAGCATCATCAAGTCCTTCCCCCAGATAGCGACCTGTAGCAATGATCAAACGTTCCTCATCCTCCGGAATATTTTTTAATTGGTCCATTAATAAAATTCGTTGCTTGCGACCCATCCCGCCGGATAAAACGATGATATTCTTCACTTTACCTGCCAGTGTATCAGCAAAATATGCGAGGTGCTCTCGTCGTTCTGTCAACAATACGGGAGAACGACCAATATGAACGGCTTCAACAACATCGTCAACAATCATTTGATTTCGATGTAAATCCGCTGCCAACATCGCATACACTTCCTGAATGCCTGGTTCTGAAGTATTGTCCGCTCGGCTTGGCAAAACAAAATTGGTTCGACGGACAATTACCTTGTGGGAAAATGAGCGTGCGGCGGCTTGTTGGCGATCACCTACCTGATATCGGACAGGCCCACATTGCATAAAAATGATCGGGTGGTGACCGTCCTGCCGGGTGACGGTTGCAGATAAACCGGTAATAAACCGGGATTTTGCTTGCCGAATCACCTGCTCAAAACTAGCTGCGGATATGTGGTGGCATTCATCAACAATGATATGGCCATAATTCCCAACCAGATCATTGACGGTGCCCTTGTTGATCAGGCTTTGGATCATCGCTACATCTACCTTTCCGGTGATTTTTTGTTTTCCACCCCCGATCTGTCCGATTTCCTTTTTCCCCAGTCCTAAAAACGATTGGAGGCTTTCTGCCCATTGGTCCATCAGCTGTCTTCGATGAACAATCACCAGGGTGTTTACTTTCCTTTGAGCAATTAACCATGCACCAATGACCGTTTTGCCAAATGCTGTGGAAGCAGAAAGAACACCAATATCATGCTTAATCAGTTGATCTGCGGCAACCTGCTGCTCAGGATGAAGCGTTCCCTGGAAGTTTAATAATAGAGGATCACCAGTCGCACGTTCGTCAATCATCTTTGTTTTGATTTTTAGCTCACCCAATACCTGTAACAGTTCTTCCTGGCACCCTCTGGGTAAGCCAAGGTGTTTCGGATATTCCTCACAACAGCTGATAATCCTGGGTTTCCCGAACGTAGAGAGACGCATGGCTTGCGCTTTGTAAAATTCTGGGTTTTGAAAGGCGGCCAACCGGATAAGGCGATTTTGCAAGGGCGCGGGCAGAGCTTCTTTTTCGATGTAAATTTGGTTGCTGATAACCAGGTTGAGTTGATTTGGTAAAGGACCAGTTATTGGCGGTTCCTTATGTTTCCGTGATGGGGTCAGTTTCCAGGGTTCGTTTTCGGTTTCATCCAAAATCACTGCCCGGACGCCGGTAATTTCTCCTTCGTCTTGAACATTCTTCACAATTCTTTCGAGGTCTTGATGAACCATCTTCTGAATTGACGACAAAAAAGCCCATTGATCGGAATAGGGATTGAGATCATTGTCCAAAAAGACGCTGTTATTTCGTTCACGTGGTTTTTTCTGCAGCGGTAGTGCAATCAGATTACCAAATCCGCCTCTGGGCAAGGTATCCTGACTGGGGAAAAGCCGGTCATACGAATCCATTCCGATTTCCGGTCGCCGGTTCATCGTACTGGTAAGCAATAATGCCCCGAGTTTTCGCGCTAATACTGCAGGAACTGGTGTTTCAAAAAATATCCATACATGCCCACCATTTCCGGAACGTGATCGTTCTAAGACGGCAGGAACCTGATAACTGACACACGTTTCCAGAAAGGTTTTGGCGTCTTCTGTCCAGGTGGATTTATCAAAATCAGCTGCCAGAAACCAGCATGATTCGTCTGCCAACAAAGGGTAAAGACCCATTGTAAAGTCTCTGCCTGAACGGTCATTGGGGTCATTTCCTTTGAGATGATTACGGATGGTCTCATCGTGCACTTGAGTAAACGCGCGAAAATTGCATTCCTGGCAGGCGATCTTCGGCTTCTGACAGATACCTGCTTGCCATTCATTACGACAGACAGGGGCGTAGCCTGACTTTCCGGTTTTGGAGTTTTCAAACCTGCGCGGGAAAACATCCTCCCGCCCTTTGAATAAAGAACGGAATAACCGGATTTTTTCCTCTTGAGAGGATTGGTTATTGACTTTAATTCCCTGAATGTTTAGTAATAGTTGTGCTGGGGAGTCTTTTTGAAGGAGCTGCCGGCGTAATTGTGTCAGCTCATCCAGTAAATGGTCACGGTGATGATCCAGATTCGCTAACTCTGCTTCGATTTTAGAAATATTTTGTTCAATATCAAAGGATTCTGACATAGTTTTATTGTACAAGGATATAGCGCTTTCCTGAACATTATAACCACGTCAATTTTGATAGTAATGTAAGATCTGACAGAGATAGAGGTATCTATCGGCCGACAATAAAATTATTCAAGGTTCAGTTAATGGGGGTGTAATCCGAAAAGAGTGAACTGGCTTATCCAGGAAGTATCGCGAACTATCCCGAAGTATCGCGAACTATCCCGAAGAGCTATCGTTTTTTCAAATAACGCGTGCTTCGCGCATGACCAATACGCGTAATTACCCCTTTTTCTACCAGATCGTTCAAGTCGTTCTGGGCCGTTTTCTCGGAGATGGGTGTTTTAGAAAGAAGTTTATATTGTTGCGAAGTAATAAATCCTTTGTCCCCAATCCATTTAATCGCCAATTCCTGACGGGGGTTAAGCTTGAGCTCATCGAGATAGATAGGCAACTGCTGGGTAGCAACCTGGTTTAATACCAATCGGTAGATTGCCCATCGCCTGGTACCAAGCATTTCGATCAGGCCGCTCTCTACTAACCCCTTAAGATCTCTGGTTGCAGTTACCGAATCCACACTATTTAGCCGACAATATTCGGGGTTAGTCATCTGCTCATGTTTGTGCAGGTATGCCAGGCTAATTCGTTGCCGTGAATTGAGGGGTAGGCCAGCAAACTGGTTCAACCACGCCAGGCTTTCTGGGTCCAAAAGCGCCTGGTTGGAAAAGATTACCTTAAAATAGTCCCGGTGATCCTCAAATTGTGGCGGTTCCAGATGCGCTTCGCGCATGGCAGAGACCATTGCCCGGATCCCAGAACCGCGATTTTCGACCAAACCAACTTCCCCAAGCAGGCGGATCAATAATTGGTTGCGGGATGCCTGGGACGTTTCAAGATTGGCCAGGCTAACTGGGCCAAACAATCCCCCAGGACTGATAATCTCCAACCGGTTAGCATACATTTCGATCCGCACCTGGCTACCAAGAACGTACTGGCTATAATCGCGATGAACAACTGCATTAACCAAAGCTTCTCGTAAAGCTTCCTCTGGGTATTCAAAGACCATTCGATGTAGAACACCTTCGACCAAAGTGGATTGTTTCATGTTTGCGATGCAACGATTTACAGCTTGGTCGATAACTTCAGTCAGCGGTCCTTCGAATTGGGTGTCATCTTGAAAACGTTCACCACGTGGTCCTCTTGTTTCTGAATCGATACCGAAATATCTGACGAAGCTGATCATCAGCGAAGGGAAATATTTCTGTGGCCAATTCCCAAGTACCAAAAGTCCGGCTAAAGTTGGATGAATTGCTTCTTTGTCTCTTCCCAAAACGTCCAATGCGACGAGTTGATTCACCACGTCCTTATCACTGAGACGCAGCCGGTTCCAGATATTGCTACGATTGCGTTGAATTTTCTCTAAGTAAGGCTGAAATTGCTTTTCATCAAGGTCTGAAATGGAGGCGGCTTTTACCAGTTCCCGGTCGAATGTTGGTTGCCCATGTCCAATGATGAAGGTGAAAACTTCATAGGGAGTCATACGCCGGTTCTGGTTTCCAACCCGCAGATAAGAACCAACCTGTATACCTGATGGTTTATAGAAACATGGCTTATATCGAAAGTCGCATTCTGGTACTTCGGCAACGATAACCGATTTATGATCTACATCGACCACCTGAATATCCAGTGATAATGGTGGCTCCATTTTGCTGGCTAAATCGGTCAGTTCGGTGAGCACATCTTGAACTTCTTCAACTCCTGTCAAAGCGAATTGTTGGGATTCATCTACACCCAAAACAATAATCCCGCCTTCGGGGTGATTAGCAAAAGCCGAAATCGTTTCGTTTAAATGTTGGGGTAAACCCTTTTGTGCGCGTTTGACTTCCAGTTGGGCATCTTCAAATTCACCCATTTGGATAGCCCGAACCAATTCAAGCGAATCATGTGCGTTCATCATATAAAGTATAGTCGAATTACGGAGAACTGATATAAGACTAGCAGAAGGTTTAAGGGCTAGCAGAAGGATTTCTTAACTGGAGAAAAGCATTATATGCTCACCTTTACCTCTCCAGCGCGGACCGAGTCGCATGTATGGCTACAAGTCCTGGTCGGTGATGCACCAGTAAGGTAATTGGTTGAGACATGAGAAGCGCTCTTCAGAGATGGAGGGCGTAATTTTTGTTGCGTTCTAAATTAGGATTGATATAATTAACACTAGTTAGGGGGTAACCCTAAAAAAAGGTTTTACAGCTTGCTTTAATGCATGATTGAAGCGTATCTAGATACTAATTGGGCTAGCTGAATATCGCGTGTTTGTGTTTTTCACTTTATGATAAGTCAAAGTTGGAGAAAAATTAATGAATCTTGATGTTACTTTCAATGTTCCAAGACATATTGTTCAAGGATTGTCAAATGGGTCTTATGAACGTTTAGGCGGAGTTGTGCGTGAGACGGGGTCGAAACAAGTTGTGACCTGGCTGCGTGAGAATATGAAAAGTTATCCGGCCTTATCAAATTCTTCGGCTCTTTCCTCAGCATCCGCTGTGGTCAGTAATCTGAGCAATGTCGCCAGTATTCTAAATTTTGCAATTTCAACGATGGGCTTTACTATCGTTCTAAACCGTTTAGGAATTATTGAACATCAACTTGAGCAAGCCCAGGAAGTTCTCCGAAACATTGATTATAGAATTGATCTGTCTTTTTATGCTAACTTTCGAGCCGCCCTGGATTTAGCCTGTAACGCTTTTACGATGACTAACTCTGAAACCCGCAAAATGAGTGCCATGCAAGCCATTAACCGTTTTTTGGAAGCAGAACATCACTATACCAAACTTGCGGAAAAAGAAATAGGCAATGGTAGCCAGGTAGCGGATGAATACCTTTCGACATTGTGCTTGGCTTATGTTACTGAAGCACGGTGTTACTTGGAGATAGATGAACTCGATACTGCTCGCCGTCGTCTGCAAGAAGGCGCGACTGCGCTGCGTCTAGGTTTTGAGAAGCACATCAACACATTGTTGACCTCTAATCCAGCCGCTTATTTGCACCCAAGTTTAAAGGAACAAGTTGGGTTGAAACGTCTTACAAAAGTTTATCAATGGTTAAAACCAGGTTTAGATGAGAGTGATGTATTTGAAATGCAACGGGAGAATTTATTCAATTTAGTTCAGAAACCAGAAGAATGGATTGAATCACTTCCACAAGCCATTCGTATTCCAAAAACTGCCAGCCAAATGAATGTGTTTAATGGGTTAGCCAAACAATCTAAAAAGTTTATTGGGGCATTACCTTCGATGTCAAAAATTTCAGGATCGAAAACCAGTTCTCAGGGAGTGGTAATAAAACCTCCTGAAATTGAGATTTATGGGCATTTACCAGCTATGATGGGATTAATGGAATCGATGCTTGAAAATTATAACCGTTTGGCGATGTATGAATCAGAAGTCGAGACGATACATAGGTTAGGGATGAGTTTTCAAGAGTGGCAACAGTTAATGCCACCTTCTACTGCTGAAAGTAATGATTCGGCTTTAATCTATATTACGGTGTCGTAAAAGTAAAGGCTGCGAAGTAGGCGTTTACACGCGATACCGCAAGCAAGGATTTATTAAAGTTAACCGTGCCACTTGTGGCGAGTCGTCAAACATAGATGCGTCGTCTGGCACGCGTGATACTTGGCGTTAAATCAACACTTTCATATCTATCGACCGGACCGAGTCGTATATCCGGGTGAAGTCCTCGTAGAGGATAAATTTCGGCCGGTGATGCACCAGTAGTTTGATTAATTGTGATATAAGGGTCGCCTTCCAGAGATGAGGGCGTTTTTTAGATTTCTGTGCCATAATTGAAGCACATAAGGAATCCATATTATTCGTTTGGCGCTGCCATAGCAAATAATCATAAAAGGGATTTCATA